>NZ_QJSA01000002.1:0-353243 GCF_003586265.1 Pseudomonas jilinensis
GAGGGTCAGGCTGAAATGGGCTTCATTGGCCGGATTGAACATGGTTCCTCTCCCTGGATTTCAGATCAGCCGGGCTGATATTGAGACGTTGCATACGGTAAAGAAGGGTGCGGCGCGGTAGCCCGAGCTCGCTGGCGGCGCTGGTCTGATTGCCCTGGTTGCGCTGCAGGCAGTCGAGCAACAGGTTGCGCTCCACACGCTCCATACGTTCACGCAAGCTCAGGCCGTTGGGCTGGCTGATGGTTTCCGGCAGGTTGAAGTGTTCGGGCAACAGCAGGTTGCCGTCGCACAGCAGCAGGGCACGGGCAATCAGTCCCTTGAGCTCGCGTACGTTGCCGGGGAAACTGTAACCGGCCAGATGCTCAAGGGCGCTGTCGGACCAGCGACAGATTTCGCGCTGCAGGAAGCAGCAGGCTTCATCGGCGAAATGCATGGCCAGTATGCGAATGTCTTCTCCACGTTCGCGCAGCGGTGGCAGCTCAATAGGGAAGTGGGTCAGGCGGTAATACAGGTCTTCGCGGAACTGGCCATCACGCACCTGAGCCTGCAGATCCTGATGGGTGGCGGCGATGATGCGCACATCAACCATGTGAGTGTCGCTGCTGCCCAGTGGCCGTACTTCGCCCTCCTGCAGTACGCGCAGCAGTTTGGCTTGCAGGGCCAGTGGCATGTCGCCGATCTCATCGAGGAACAGGGTGCCGCCATCGGCGCTGTCGATCAGGCCCCGGTGGTCTTTGTCGGCGCCAGTGAATGCCCCTTTGCGGTAGCCGAACAGCTCGCTCTCCAGCAGGTTTTCCGGGAGCGCGGCGCAGTTCTGGGCGATGAATGGCTGGGTGCGGCGAGAGCCATAGTCGTGGATGGCGCGGGCGACCAGTTCCTTGCCAGTGCCGGTTTCGCCGGTCAGCAGGACGGTGACCGGGTTGTGCAGGACCTTGCCGATCAACTGGTAAACCGCCTGCATGGCTGGACTGTCGCCGATCAGGCCATAGCCACGCGGATAGTTTGGCGCAGGTTCGCGTACTTCGGTGGTGGAGCTTTGGCCTTGCTGTACTTGTTGCAGCAGATGCAGTTGATGCAGGGCGAAGTTGCCAAGCAGTTGCAGGGAGTCGGCATAGCCATGAAGTTCCAGAGCCTCGTGGCTGGCCAGCAGTAGCAGCCCGGCAACATGTTGCTGGTCGTCGTGCAGGGGCAGGCACAGCAGGCTGCGCCAATCCGCGTTGGTGGCCGGCAGGAACGGGGTGGCATACAGGCTGTTGTCGAGCTGAGCGAGATACAGCACCTGGTTCTGGCACAGGCAGTACTGTAGCAGCTGCTGGTCGTTGTAGTCGCTCGATACGGTGTCTGCTTCGCGGCTGTGCGGCTGGCCGTCGAGCCACTCGGCGGCCAGGGTTAACTGGGTATGCGTGGCATCGAGCAGGAACAGTTGGCCCAGCGGACAGCCGGTCAGGCTGCTGGCGGCTTCGACCAAACGTTCCTGCAACTGACGACTGCCCCGACTGCCAGCCAGCGCGGTGAAGCGCGCGAGCAGGTCTTCGGCATAATGCAGCGGGTGCGTCAGCCGGTCGAACAGGGCAGGCAGTTTAAGCGAACTCACAGACCAGAGCCCCTTCGCCGTTGAGAGTGGCATGTACGTGACGGAGCGTACTGCCGCTAGCCATGGCATCCAGTAACTGGTCGACGATCTGCGGCTGCAACTGTTGATCTATCAGGTGATCGATCAGGCGTGCACCGCTGTCGCCGTAGTGACAACGTTCGACGAAATGCTCGACCAGGGCCGGACAGTGGCTAAAACCCAGTTGGCGACGTTGCAGACGATTGGCGAAACGCTCGAGTTTGAGGCTTACCAGCTCGCGCAACACCTCGCCGTCGACCGGGTAGTAGGGCACCACGCGCATACGCGCCAGCAGGGCGGGTTTGAAATGCCGGCTTAGCTTCGGGCGGATGGCCTGCTCCAGATCGTCGGCGGCTGGCCGCTGAGCTTCGGTACAGAGCTGGCTGATTTGCTCGCTGGCGAGGTTGGAGGTCATCAGAATCAGGGTGTTGCGGAAATTGATTTCCCGCCCTTCGCCGTCGTTGGCAACGCCCTTGTCGAAGATCTGATAAAACACGTTGAGTACGTCTGGATCGGCTTTTTCGATCTCATCCAGCAGGACTACCGAGTAGGGCTTCTGGCGTACCGCCTCGGTGAGCATGCCGCCTTCACCGTAGCCGACGTAACCGGGTGGAGCACCCAGCAGTCGCGAGACGCTGTGCTTTTCCTGGAACTCGGACATATTGATGGTGGTCAGGAAGCGCTCGCCACCGTACAGCAGGTCGGCCAGTGCCAGCGCGGTTTCAGTCTTGCCGACGCCGCTTGGACCTACCAGCAGAAACACCCCGGCGGGTGCATCCGGATTGTTGAGACCGGCCGCGGCTGCCCGCATGGCGCGATCAAGCGCCACTACAGCCTGTTCCTGGCCACGTACCCGGCGGCGCAACTCAGCGGCAAATTCGGCGACCTTGTTGTTGTGCTCGCGGGCCAATTGCTCAACGGGTACACCGGTCCAGTGGCTGATCACTTCGGCGACCAGCCGCGGGCAGACTTCATGGCTGACCAGGCGCGCCGGGGCTGGAACCGCCTGCAACTCGGCCTGCAGACTCGCCAGCTCGGCTTCGAGTGCGGCCAGATCAGTGGTGCTATCAGGCATTTGGTTGTCGGGTAGGTCGCCATCGGTGTCGGGTTCGTTGGCTTCAGTCTGGCTCAGACGCAGCTCGGCACATTGCTGGCGCAGGGTCAGCAGCCGGGTAGCCCGCTCGCGCTGTTGATTCCAGCTCTGCTCTAAGCTCAGCAGTTCATCCCGGGCCTGCTCCAGACGCTCCTGTAGTTGGGTCAACAACAGGCTGTCCAGCTCCAGGCCGGCCTGGTGGTCGCGCTGCTGAGCCTGCAACTGGCGCTCGCCTTCGGCAATTTCGCCGCGCAAGCGTTCGATGGCTTCCGGGGCGGAGGCCAGGCTGATACGTACGCGGGCGCAGGCGGTATCCAGTACGTCGACGGCCTTGTCCGGCAACTGGCGCCCAGCCAGGTAACGGGCCGACAGCTCGGCGGCAGCGACGACGGCATCGTCACGCAGATAGACGCCGTGACTGCGCTCGTACAGCGGGGCCAGTCCACGCAGGATAGTGACGGCCTCGCTGGTGGTCGGCTCGTGCAGCTGTACCGGCTGGAAGCGTCGGGCCAGGGCTGGGTCCTTTTCAAAGTACTTCTTGTATTCGCTCCAGGTGGTAGCGGCGATGGTGCGCAGCTCTCCCCGCGCCAGTGCCGGCTTGAGCAGGTTGGCGGCATCCGAGCCACCAGCCTGGCCGCCGGCGCCGATCAGGGTGTGGGCTTCGTCGATGAACAGGATGACCGGCTTGGCGGCTGCCTTGACCTCATCAATCACGCCTTGCAGGCGGCGTTCGAATTCCCCCTTGATACTGGCGCCGGCCTGCAACAGACCCAGATCCAGAGACAACAGTTCGACATCGCGCAGGGCCTCGGGGACCTCGCCTGCGGCGATTCGCAGAGCCAGTCCTTCGACGATGGCGGTCTTGCCGACACCGGCTTCACCCACCACGATGGGGTTGTTCTTGCGCCGCCGGGCGAGGATATCAATCATCTGGCGCAGCGCCTGGTCGCGGCACAGGACCGGGTCCAGCTTGCCGTCCCGGGCCTGGGCGGTAATGTTGTGGGTGAAGCGGCTCAGGGCCGAGTCGGCAGTCGCTGCCGGGGCGTTGCCCGTGGATTGTCCGGCCTGGGCGTAGTCGCTCAAACGCTCAGTGTGGATACTGTCGAGCATCGGCTGATAGCGACTGCCAACATAGCGAACCGGGTTGCGCAGCAAGCCGAGCAGCAGGGCAGCCTGATCGATGTGGGTTTGACCCAGCTCCAGATTGGCTACCAGCAGGGCATCCTGGAGCCATTGCACCAGTTCGCTGGCAAACGCCGGGCTGCGACTGCCATCACCCTCACCGCGGGGCTGCAGCAGCGTACGGAAACTGTCGATATCGGCTTCGGCGTCCAGCAGCGCTTTGTTCAGCAGACTGTTGGGCCGCTCAAGCAACACCAGCAGCAGGTCTTCGATCTGAACCTTATTGGCCGCACGCATGACGCAGCGTTCGGCGGCGGCTTCAAGATCGCGGCGGCTGTCCGCGTCCAGAGCCTGCACCAGTTTTTGGATATCTACATTGATCATGTTCATCAGTCCTTAATGAGTTCGTCCGGCCAGGGTGACTTCAGCGTCGCTGTCACGTTGGCCAATCCAAGAGGTCCAGCCCAGCCGGCAGTGGTTGTTGCGCCCCAGGTGAAGCTCGCGGATTTCTTCCTTGCGCAGTTGCAGGCGGATGTCATAGGCCAGCGGGTTGCGCAGGCTGAAGCGCACCAGAGCCAGCAGCGGCTGATAGGCACTGCCGGTGGGCAGAAAATCGTGGAAGCGGTCCCAGTCGAGTTCGCGAATGTGGATGCGGAATTTGCCGCTGCGATCACGCACGCTGTCGCCCAGTACCAGGCTGCTACCCAACTGGCTGTTGGCCAGGCCCAGGCGGTTGCGTTGTTCGGGCAGAATCTCAACCTGCCGTTCGACGCACTGTTCGATGTGCAGCGCCGCGTGTTTGAAGTAGTAACGCAATACGGCCGAGACCAGCGCGGCGGACTGGGCGCGCATGCTGAGCAGGCCGAGATAGGGCAGCAGACGCTTCCAGTTCAGCTCATTTGAGCTGCGCAGTGCCGGGTAGCCCAGACCGATCAGGGCGAACAACTGGGCGGAAAACCCGTCGTCGGCTCCTTCGCTGAAGCGGCGGTGATAGCGATACTTACGCCAGATCGGCAGCATCAGGCGTTGCAGTCGGTTGTTGAATAGGTCGAGAAAGTCCCGGGTCGGATTGCCAGTCAGGCTGTCGCCCAACGCCTGCTCACTGTAGAACGCAGGCAAAGGCGAACTTGAGCCGAACAGGCCGAGCACATTGACGCGTATCCGTGCGCGCAACTCCCCCTGCTCATGGAAGAATTCCACCTGCTCTATATCCGTGCCGGGAAAACCCATGCTCGGGTTGGCCTGGAATTCCAGGCGCTCGTACAGGGCGTCGTCGGTCAACTGCGGATATTCTTCACGCAGCCTTTGCAGTACCAGCAGAACACCCTGAAACAGGCTGTACTCGCGGATACTGCGACCGAGCCGGCTTAGAGCAGGGGCTGTTGCCCCATGCGTGGTGTCCATTGATACCGCTCTCCCTGGGTGGTTGAAACCTGCAACTCATGGAACGAGTTGAGGCTGGCATACAGTGCAAAGAATTGATCAAGTACCGAGGCGAACAGGAACAGATCGCCTTCGCCAAGAAAATTGTCGCCATCGATCAGCAGTTCGGTGCGGATGCCTCGAACAGGCAGGCCGTGGTGCAGACGATCTACATGACTGTGGGAAATCTTCTTCAGGCCTTCCAGCCGGCGCTGGCCGACTCGTGCCGCGTGCTGGTCGTAGTAACGCGGCAGGTCATAGGTTTCGAGGATCACCTTGAGTGCCTCGACATTGGCCAGCGACAGGTAATTCAGTGACATGTTGCTGATCAGCTTCCACAGAAAGTCACTATCCAGCGGTGGCGCGTAGCTGGGCGTGACCGTGCTGATATTGCGGAAGCTGAGATAGTCGGGGGTGTCTTCGCTGAGCCGGCAAATATCGCCGATGCCAAGCTGGCTCGGCAGATTCTGGTTGGTACACATCAACTCGATTGACAGCGTCTCATGTCGTTCGCTGCTGCGCGTCCCGAAGCTTAGGTAGGTCTCTAGCCCATCGCCCTGGATCGAGGGTGATTGACGCACGCTGTAGTGAGGTTTGGGCTCGGTGACATCAAAACTGTGGTCGTGCTCGAAGGATTCGAAAGGCACATAGTCCTCATAACCCATGCCGCCAGGCTTCCAGCCGGTGACGCGCTCGACCGAGTAGACGCCGCACTGCTGACTGGCATATTCGGCCGGGCGCAGCAGATAGTGATCCTGGCGTCCGTCGAGCCGGATTGGCGTGGCATCGTGGCTGAAAAGATTGACCACCGGGGTGCAATACAGGCGCACATTGTCGCTGCTCGGGCGGATTCGCTGGATACCGGCCTTGCGGATATGGCAGCGCAGCTCCAGGCCGGCGGCCTGTTGCAGCACGTCCTCGCCAGCGGTGCCAAGGCACTCCAGGCCATTTATGTCGACGAACAGGAACTTGTCTTCAAAGGCGAAGTATTCCTGCAGATAGCGGTAGCCGCTGAAGGTGTTGAGCGGGTAGGGGATCAGGGCCTGATTATCCTCGAACCCGGTTGGTTGGACCTGTTCGGCGGCCAGTCGCAGCGTGCTGGCAGTGGGGCCCTTATGCCAGGGCAGAGGCGTGCCCTGTTTGTCGAGCAGGACCAGTTCGATACCATCCAGATGCCGCAACAGACCCAGGTAGAGCATCTGGCTGATATAGCGCTCACCGGCAAGATGCAGGCGCAGGCGGCGCAGGGCCAGATCCTTCAGGTTGCCGTCGCAAACCATCGACAGCTTCAGGCTCAGCAGCGCGCCGTCGCCCTTGACCGAGTAATCCAGCTGGCTCAATTGCAGTGGCAGAACCTCGACCTCGCTGGTGGTGCGGAACTGGCAGTTGATTCCCTGTACGGGCACCGACTCGACCGGCGTGTCGCGCGCCACTCGGACGGCTGGCCCTGCGCGCTTTACCGGATCAAACTGCAGCATGCTGAAGGCCGGCAGTGGGCGCATATAGTTGGGCCACAGCAGATGCATCAGCGAGTGCGTCAGTTCAGGCAGTTCGTCATCCAGCTTCTGCCGCAGACGCCCGGTCAGAAAGGCGAAGCCTTCGAGCAGACGTTCGACATCCGGGTCCTTGCCGCTCTGGCCGAGGAACGGCGCCAGCGCCGGGTTACGCTCGGCAAAGCGCTTGCCCATCTGGCGCAGCGCGCTCAGCTCGCTTTGGTAGTAGTGGTTGAATGACACGCAACTATCCCTGTAGTGAGAACAACTATCCGATCAGTACGCTGCCTGAACCCTGGACAACGGTGTTGCCATGGTCGCCACTGCTGCCGATCACGGCGGCGGGCTTGCCATTGATCATTACGCTGGTGCTGACGCCGCCGACCAGGGTGCTGCCGCAGCCGGTCGGGTCGCCCATCCGGGCTGCCGGCAGGCCGTCGATCAGTACATCCGGCGAGCCGGCGCTGATCGGATTGTTGCCGTGGCCCTTCTTCGGGCAACTGGTAAGGTCGCCGACGCGTGCGGCGGGTTTGCCTGACATGGGTAACTCCTTTTACTGGACTCTGACTTGTCCGCTGCCGTCGAGGCTGGCGGAGAAGCTGACTTTCTGGCGTTGGCCGGCTACATCCAGCAGGCCTTCGATGGAGAAGCTCAGACACAGCGGGTCGTGACTGCGTGGCAGCGCAATGACACGTACATTGCGCAGCCGCGGTTCATAACGCTCGATAAAGCCTTCGATGGCTGTGCGTGCCTGTTGCAGAGCATCGTGCACGGACAGGCGCATGTCGTTGAGATCTGGCAGCCCGTAGTCGGGCAGGGTCTGCACGCTGCCGGCACGGGTGCTGAGCATCTGCGCCAGATGCCGGGACACGGACGCCGCAACGGCGTCCGTATGGCCGAGATCGACTCGTTGCGTGGCGTCACCGGCCAGGCGTTCAAACAGGCTGCCGTAACTCACGTCGGTTTATTCCTTGTCGAGCTTGCCGACCAGTGACAGGGTGAAGTCCGCCCCCATGTACTTGAAGTGCGGTCGCACGCTGAGGCTGACCCGGTACCAGCCCGGCTGTCCTTCAACGTCCGATACCACTACCTGGGCAGCGCGCAACGGGCGACGGCCACGGACCTCGGCATTCGGGTTGTCCTGGTCGGCAACGTACTGACGGATCCACTTGTTCAGTTCCAGCTCCAGGTCGGTACGCTCTTTCCAGGCACCGATCTGTTCACGCTGCAGCACTTTGAGGTAGTGGGCCAGGCGGTTGACGATGAACAGATAGGGCAACTGGGTGCCGAGGCGGTAGTTCAGTTCGGCGTTCTTGCCTTCTTCGCTGTTGCCGAAGAATTTGGCCTTCTGGGTCGAGTTGGCAGAGAAGAACGCGGCGTTGTCGCTGCCCTTGCGCATGGTCAGGGCAATGAAGCCTTCTTCGGCCAGTTCGTATTCACGGCGATCGGATACCAGCACTTCGGTGGGGATCTTGGTCTCGATCTCGCCCATGCTTTCGAAATGGTGCAGCGGCAGGTCTTCCACCGCGCCGCCGTTCTGCGGACCGATGATGTTAGGGCACCAGCGGAACTTGGCGAAGCTCTCGGTCAGACGAGTAGCGAAGGTGAAGGCGGTGTTGCCCCACAGGTAGTCTTCGTGGCTGCCGGCGACGTTTTCCTTGTAGACAAAGCTCTTGACCGGGTTCTCTTCCGGGTCATAGGGGTTGCGCAGCAAAAAGCGCGGCAGGGTCAGACCGACATAGCGAGAGTCTTCACGCTCGCGGAACGATTGCCACTTGGCGAACTGTGGGCCTTCGAAGTGATCCTTCAGATCCTTCAGATCCGGCAGCCCGGTAAAGCTCTCCAGGCCGAAGAACTTGGGGCCGGCCGAGGCGATGAAGGGGGCATGGGACATGCTGGCGACGCTGGCCACATGCTGCAGGGTTTTCATGTCCGGTGCGCTGGGGTCGAAGTAGTAGTTGGCGATCAGGGCACCCACCGGCTGGCCACCGAACTGACCATACTCGGCAGTGTAGACATGCTTGTAGAGGCCGGACTGAACGATGTCCGGGCTGTCTTCGAAGTCTTCCAGCAGATCCTGTTTGGAGGCGTTGATCAGCTCAATCTTGATGTTCTCGCGGAAGTCGGTGCGATCGACCAGCAGTTTCAGACCGCGCCAGGACGATTCCAGTGCCTGGAAGCTGGCGTGGTGAAGAATCTCATCCATCTGTTGGCTGAGTTTGGCGTCGATCTCGGCGATCATCCGGTCGACCATGGCCTTTTTCACAGGCTCCTTGTCGTTCTGCGGCTTGAGCAGCTCTTCGATGAAGGCCGAGACGCCGCGCTTGGCGATGCCGTAAGCTTCATCCTCAGGGCTTAGCCGGGTTTCGGCGATGATGCGGTCAAGAATACTGTCCTGGCCGGCGGCCTGGGTTTGATCCAATGCGGTTTGCGTGCTCATGGGCTAACGTCCTTGTCGGTCTCAGGTGTCGAGTTGGTCCTGGGCGGCCAGGCCCAGCTCGGTGAGGATGCGCTCGCGCGAATCGTCGTCGCTCAATACGCTTTCAATCGCCTTGCGGAAGGCCGGGGCATTGCCCAGTGGGCCCTTGAGGGCGACCAGCGCGTCGCGCAGTTCCATCAGCTTGCGCAGTTCCGGAACCTGCTCGACCAGACTGGCGGGGTTGAAGTCCTTCATTGAGTTGATGTTGAGGCCAACCGCCAGCTCATCGGCACCCGAATCGTCCTGTAGACGGTTGGGCACACTGAAGGTCAGGCTGAGTTCCTGCTTGGCCAGCACTTCATCGAAGTTGTTCTTGTCGATCGCGATCGGTTTGCGTTCTTCGATCTTGCGGTCGTCGGCCCGTTGGGTGAAGTCACCCAGGACCATGAGCTTCAAGGGCAGCTCAACTTCTTCCTGGGCCCCGCCGGTGTCCGGCTTGAAGGTGACATTGATACGTTCCTTGGGGGCTACAGAGCCTTCTTTGGCCATCTTCCTTCTCCATTACTTACGGCCCGAGGGCCTGATCCAGTACCGTCTCGAAATCGAGGTGGCACAGCCTGCGGTAGATCCCGTCTCTGCGTTCGCGCACAGCCGCATTCTGCGGCATCAGCTCGTAGCAGTTGTGCAGCAGGCGCAGCACAGTGATGACGAGATCCGGTTCCCAGTCTTCCAGAGCAGAGCCCCGGAGCACGTGGTCAAGTGATTCGAGTTGGGTTTTTGCCAGGTCGTACTTGCGTGCTTCAAAGCACAGGCGGGCACGGGCCAGTTGCCAGTGCAGGCGGGCCCGACCGCCACGTGCTCGTTGCAGGCCGTCCGCCAGGTGCTCGGCTGCGCCACGCAATCCGTCCTGGGCCAGGATTTGCTGGGCTTGCTGGTAGCCTTGTTCCCACTCGGCTTGATTGCCGTCGTGGTGGCTGGTGGCCGTGTTTGGTTTGGCGCTGCGGTTGCTGCCAAGGCTGCTCAGCCAGGCGCGGGTTTCGTTGTTGGCGAACGGCGTGCCGTCAAAGAAGCTCAGCGCCTCAAGGCCTGGCAAACGACGCAATAGTTGCGCCAGTTGCTGTTCCAGTTCCTGCATAGCCTGTTCGGCCTTGAGCGCGTTCAGGCACTGCCAAAGCAGGTATTGACCGTCGAGCCAGAACGGTGCCCGGGCCAGGCTGGTTTCAAGTTCCGGCAGCAGGCTGCTGTGCTGGCCCTGATTGATACGTTCCTGAAATGCCGCAAGGCGGTCATTGGGCAACCCGCGCAGGGCTGTCTTACCGGCGGCGTCGTGATCGGGCAAGTTGTCCAGTGGCAACCACAACAGCGTGCGTGACAGGCGGATGGCGCGCGGATCACCCGGGGTCTGGTTCTGCCACCATTGGCACAGCGGCCGGGCCTGCTCCTGCAGGGCGCGCAGGGCCTTGTGAGCATCACGGGTGCTGATGATCAGTTCGGGTGCGGTAGTGCCGACCAGGCTTGGTGGTGGGCTGATTGAGGCCGGATTCGCGGTGGCTGTGGTGCTTGGCGTCGCGCTGTCGCCCGCTGGTTGCTTCAACAAGGCTTGCAGGCGCCGGCACAGCGGCTGGAGGTGGGGGGCGTCATTGCCCAGTTGGGTGCTCAGGGTCTGATCCAGGCTGGTCAGGCTCTGGCACATCTGTTCAATCAGTTGGAGTTGCTCGGCGCTGGGTTTGTGTTCGCCCAGGGCCTGATCAAGACGCGGAGCAAGCCAGCCAAGGGCGGCGCTGCGGGTGCGTTGCTTGCGTGGATGCAGGTCATCCCAATGTTGCGTGCAGAGCTGTTCGAGCATGGCCAGCCCGGCGTGCAGGCCTGGCAACTGCTCACACTGGTACAGGCTCCAGGTTAGCCAGCAGGCGACGCGCAAATCCTTGGTTTGATGGCGCAACAGGGCTTCGGCCAGCTCCAGGACTTTCTTCCAGTCCGGGCCACCATTGAGGTGCAGGCCGGCAGCTTTTTCGAGCTCATTTTCGAGACTTTCAAACTCGGGTGAATAACGAGCGTCATCCCCGGCAAAGTTGTCGTCGCCGATTGCTGAGTGGGCCAGGGAAATATAATAGTCGGCGAGCATGTGAAGTTCGTCAGTCCTTGATAATGCTGTCCGGATAACTATCCAAGTTATCGCTGTGTGTGCCTTTGATCGCGCCAAGAGTTTTGCTTAATGTTGCAGCTCTATGATATTGCGCAACTTTTTGCACACTCGGTGTGCGCAACAATTTGCGCATTGGCGCCAGGCAAGGCGTATCCTAGTGGGGTGGCCTTGTCGAATCAAGGGATAAAGTGTGAACTGATTGGACTTTTATGGTGCTTGAAGGTGAATTGATATCAAGTTGTTATCGGGGTGAAATTAAGTTTGTAGTTTTGTGAACTTGTTGCTGTATTTTTTGCTGAATTCATGTTTGGGATTGTGTCGGGCGGCAGGTGGGCGGAACAGCGGCTATGCTCCATAGATCCTTTATACGCACCGGAGATCGCCATGAATGAGTCCCATGCGTCTGTCCTGTTGTTGGGGGCTGCCCAGTCCGAGAAGGTAGGGTTGCGCTTGCGCATGGCCAATCGTCATGGCCTGGTGGCCGGCGCCACGGGCACCGGCAAGACCATCACCTTGCAGGTAATGGCCCAGGGATTTTCCGAACTGGGTGTGCCGGTCCTGGTCCCGGACATCAAGGGGGACTTTTCCGGAATTGCCAAGCCTGGTGTCATGAGTCCAGGGTTGGAGCGGCGTGCTGCGGCTGTTGGTTTGAGCGATCTGGTGCCGGCAGCAGCCCCAGTGGTGTTTTGGGATGTGCATGGCCAGCAGGGACATCCGTTGCGTCTGACTATGGCGCAGATGGGGCCGGTTCTGTTGGCGCGTTTGCTCAACCTCAATGACACCCAGAGTGGTGTGCTGCAGATTGTTTTTCGAGTTGCCGACGACAATGGCTGGCTGTTGCTCGACCTAAAGGATCTGCAGGCCATGTTGGCCCATGTCAATGAACTACGAACGGAAATCGGGCCTCGCTATGGCAATCTGTCGCCAGCCAGTATTGGCGCCATACAGCGGGCTCTGCTGACGCTGGAAGCGCAGGGTGGCGCGGATCTGTTTGGCGAGCCGGCGGTCATGCTCGATGATTTTCTGCAAACCGATGAGCAGGGGCGTGGAGTGGTCAATATCCTGCATGCCGAGCGCCTGTACCGGGATAGCCCGCTGGCCTATTCAAGCATTTTATTGTGGTTGCTGTCAGAGCTGTTCGAGCAGTTGCCGGAGCAGGGCGATGCCGACAAGCCGAAGTTCGTGATGTTTTTCGATGAGGCGCATCTGCTGTTCAAGGATGTGCCCAAGGCGCTGGTTGACCGGATTGAGCAGGTGGTGAGACTGATTCGCTCCAAGGGCGTGGGGGTGTACTTCGTGACTCAGAGCCCGCTGGATATTCCCGAGGTCGTGCTTGGTCAGTTGGGAAACCGTGTTCAACATGCCCTGCGTGCCTTTACACCGCGCGATCAGCGAGCCGTTCGTGCGGCGGCGCAGACCTTTCGAGCCAACCCAGGCCTGGATTGCGAGACAGTGATAGCCGAGCTTGGCGTGGGCGAGGCTTTGGTGTCGGTGCTTGATGACAAGGGTGTGCCGACTCCGGTTGAGCGTGTGTTGGTGCGTCCGCCCGCGAGCCAGATGGGCCCGCTTACCGCGCAGGAACGCCGGGAGTTGCTGGCGGCATCGCCGTTGGCCGGGGTTTATGATCAGGTGCTGGATCGTGAGTCGGCCTATGAGATTCTCCGGGCCCAGGCTGAGCAGTCACTGAGGCAGCCTGCTACTCCGCCTGCCGGGCGAGCTCGCAAAACTGCCGAACCTGGTGCCGCACTCGGTGGAATGCTGGGGAATATGGGGCGGGCGGCAATGCGCAGCATTGGCACCCAGTTGGGGAGGCAGATTGCGCGGGGGCTGCTGGGGTCGCTCAGCGGGAAGCGCTAGCCGGGCATCTGGGCACAGGGCAGGCCTCTGGTGAGCTCTGCTCCAGGCATTCGCGGGTTTTGGCCGCTTCGTTTTCACAGCCCAGGGCTTCGAGCGTGACCAGCAGGTTGTTCCAGCCGGCGGACAGGCCTGGGTGGCGTTCCACCACCTGGCTGAACTGCTGCATGGCTTCGCGCGGTTTGTTTTGCGCCCAGGCGATGTTACCCAGGGCAAAGCCTGCTACCGGCTCGTCGGGCCAGTGTTTCTGGGCTGTCAGGTAGGCGGTAGTGGCGGTATCCAGGCGTCCAACCTGCTCCAGATCATTGGCTGCTCGCAGGTATGCCAGGGGCTCGGCGCTGGCCGGCAGCTGTTCGGGAGGAAGAGTAAGCTGCGCCCAGTTGTCGGCCCGGCGCCAGGTGCGCAGAAAAACCTTGAACGGCTCGCGCTGGGCCTGGTTCAGGCCGCTGTGCAGGATCAGCTCCTGGCTGTTGAGGTCATAACCAACCGCTACTGCGTAGTGCCACTGCGGGTACCAGTTGAACGCCAGATTCTGCATGACCAATACCGGGTTGCCTGCGGCCAGCTCGGCCAGCAGATTCTCCAGTTTGCCATTCAGGGGATAGACCAATAAGTCCTGCTCCCGGGCTGCGGCAACCATCTCGACTTGCAGGGTGCCCTGACGCTCGGGCAGATAGACCCTGTCCTTGAGTGTATCCGGTGAGGCTTCTATGCCGCGCTGGTTGAGCATCATGGCTAGCGAGGCTGGGCCGCACTGATAGGCGTCCTGGGGATGAAAGGGCACATCAAGCATCACCCGAGGTGGCAGGTGATCGAGTTGCTCGGGTGAGGGCAGGTGGAGCTGCCGCCCGGCGCAGGCTGACAGCAAAACTGCCAGCCCGAGCAGGGCAAGAGTGCGTAACAGGTTCAAGATCAACGGTTGATGCAGTTGACGAACTTGTAGACGTTGGTGGCGCAGAGCATGTCAGTGATGATGAAGATCACCAGAAACAGCACGATCACACCCAGCACGCCGGCACCGGCCGGGGCTTCATCAAGTTGGGCGTTGAAGTAGGCCAGTTCAGACGCGGTCAGGCTGTTGATGCGTTGCTCGACCTGGTCGGGGCTGACGCCCATGCTAGCCATTTTTTCCTGCACTGCCTGGTCGGCAAGCATGGCCTTGAGAGCGTCGCGGTCTACACTGAGCTGCTGGTCTGCGATCAGTTCGTGGGTGCCCACCATGGATGCCTGAACATGCAGACTGGTGAGACTGGTCAACATGAACAGCGCGGCCATCAGGATGGACAGGTAACGCTTGGTGGATTGCATGAACGTCATGGTGGGTACTCCTCGTTATGGGTTCGGGCGTCCTTATAGCTGACGACCCAGTGCAGCACTGGTACTGGCCTAGTGCTGCATTGAGCATAGCTGCTGCGCATAGGTCGACGTAATATCTGTGACTCCAAATTACCCCCAGGGTTCCTGGAGTATGCCGGCAATGTGATGCAAGTCACTGATTTTACACGCCGAGCTTGTCCCTCAGGTTGTAGTACCAGGCACCCATGGCGGTGAAAGGAATGCGCATCAACCGTCCGCCGGGGAAGGGGTAGTGGGGCAGTCCGGCAAAGGCGTCGAAACGTTCGGCCTGACCGCGCAGGGCTTCGGCCAAGAGCTTGCCGGCCAGATGGGTATAGGTAACGCCGTGGCCGCTGCAGCCCTGGGAGTAGTAGATATTGTTGCCGATGCGGCCCACCTGCGGCAGACGCGACAGTGTCAGCAGGAAATTGCCGGTCCAGGCGTAATCTATCTTCACACCCTTGAGTTGAGGGAAGGTCTTTTCCAGGTTGGGGCGGACCAGGCTTTCGATATTGGCTGGATCTCGTGCGCCATAAACCACGCCACCACCGAAGATCAGACGCTTGTCGGCTGACAACCGGTAGTAGTCGAGCAGGTAGTTGCAGTCCTCGACGCAGTAGTCCTGGGGTAGCAGGCTGCTTGCCAGCTCGGGATCGAGCGGCTCGGTGGTTACCACTTGGGTGCCGCAGGGCATGGACTTGGCCGCCAGTTGTGGCACCAGGTTGCCTAGGTAAGCGTTACCGGCGACAACCACGTAATCGGCTTTTACCTGGCCCTGTTCGGTGTGGACTACCGGACGTTCGCCCTGGTCAATGCGAATCACTTTGGACTGTTCGTGAATGATGCCGCCCAGCGATTCAACCGCGGCAGCCTCCCCAAGGACCAGATTGAGCGGATGAATATGCCCGCTGCTCATGTCGAGCATGCCGCCGACATAGCGGTCGGTATTGACCACCTCGCGGATTCGTTGGGCATCCAGCAATTCCAGCTGAGTGTGGCCGTAACGCTCCCACAGGGCTTTTTGCGCCTGCAGGTGCCCCATCTGCTTCTTGTTGAAGGCTGCGAATACGCCGCCATCTTTGAGGTCGCACTGAATGTTGTACTTGGCGATCCGTTCGCGAATGATGCGTCCACCCTCGAAAGCCATATCACCGATCAGGCGGGCCTGCTGAGCGCCTACGCTACGTTCGACTGCATCGATGTCCCGGCTATAGCTGTTGACGATCTGTCCGCCGTTGCGCCCTGAGGCGCCGAACCCGACCTTGGCGGCTTCCAGTACAGTAACCTTGAAACCGTGTTCAAGCAGGAACAGGGCGGTGGAAATACCGGTATAACCTGCGCCAATGATGCAGACGTCGGTCTCGTGGTTGCCGTTGAGCGGCGGCCGCTCAGGGCTGGGGTTGGCGGATGCGGCGTAGTAGGACGTGGTATGCGGCGTATAGGCCATGATGCACCTTTTGTTGAATATTTTTTACAATCTAGGCTGATGCTACCCCCTGAATGGGTTTATTGCCAGAGGGTGATCAAAAAAAATGACAGATCAGGTCTGTGTCTGCTGGCCAGTGAAGTGCAGCAGGTTGCCGCAGCGGCGGCACAGATATTGGCGCCCCTTGGTCACCCAGGCGTGGCGCTGGGCGGTAAACGGCAGGTGCTCGGCACAGCCGCAGCGGTACAGGTACTGGGTCGAGCGTCGGCGCGGTACCTGATACGTGTGGCAGCGCTGGGCGGGCAGGCCGTAGAGGTGGGTCATCAGTCCTTGCCATTCCCGGCCGTGAGGTTTGATCCGTGGGCCGTATAACTGGTGGGCAATCAGGTGAGCAACTTCGTGGGCCACGGTCTGACGCAGGAAGTCGGCGCTGTTCTGCCGGTACATCAGGGCATTGAAGCGCAAGCGGTTGTCATTCAGGTAGGCGACTCCCGCTCGCTGACCGCGCAGGTCGAGATCGACCCGAGGGCGAGGGAAATGGCGGCCGAAATGCTGTTCGGCCAGCCGATAGCAGTCTTCAAGGCGTTGCATGAGCTGGTCCATGCGCCAAGTATAATGCTGCTAAGGCCCGCTCCAGAAGCCTTGGCTCCCTTACGGGATGACCTGCAGGTCAGAAGATACTGTTATCCAGACCGGCAGCCACATACAGACCAAGGTCATAGGCCTGGTCGGCAAAGCTTTCCTGCCACTCGCCCTTGAGGATCAGAGGATCCTGGACCCATTGCCAGCGCAGACCCGTTACGATCGACTCGATTGCCCGGCGGGTTCCGGTGCCATCCATGCCGGCGCGGATGTACAGGGCGCAGGGTAGCCCTTGCTTTTTTTCCAATACCGGGTAGTAGCAGCGGTCAAAGAAGTCCTTGAGCGCTCCGCTCATGTAGCCGAGGTTCTCTGTGGTGCCGAGGATGATGGCATCGGCCTGCAGCACGTCTTCCGGCACCGCTTCAAGCGGCGGGCGCCAGAGTGCCTCGACCTGCTCGATATCGCTGTGGCTGGCGCCCTGCAAGACGGCTTCCACCAGCTTTCGAGTGTTCTCGGAAGGGGCATGAGCGACGATCAGCAGACGTTTGTTCGACATGGGGATTTCCGTTTTCGGTATGTTTCCAGTGTAGCGTTATCGGAGCCCGGGTTGGAGGTGTGTGGGTTTTCTTGGCGCTCCTGTTGCGGTATGGTTTTTAGAGTTAAATATAAATTACGCACCTTTTTCACCCGCCTACCTGCCTGGCACCGAAAACAACCGTATGGGAGATTCGGTTCCATGTTCAGACTGTTGTTGCCGATTGGCGCCTTGCTGACCGGGATTGCCTTGCTGCTGCTGGGCACCGGGCTGCTCAATACCCTGCTGGCTCTGCGCGGCAGCGCCGAGGGGTTCTCCGACCAGATGCTGGGGCTGCTTGGCTCTGCCTATTTCGTTGGCTTCATTGTTGGTACCTGGTTGTGCCCGCGACTGATCCGGCGGATGGGACATGTGCGGGCATTTGCCTTCTTTGCGGCAGCGACCTCGGTCTGCGTGCTGCTTCACAGTCTGCTGGTCGATGCGCCGGTCTGGCTCCTGTTACGAGTGGTCACCGGCGTGGCCCTGGTCGGGATCTACACGGTGATTGAAAGCTGGCTCAATACCCAGGCACCAAATGAGCACCGTGCGCAGGTGTTTGCCGCCTATATGGCAGTCAACCTGCTGGCGCTAGCCATGGCACAACAGCTTCTGCATCTGGATAGTCCGTTGGTCTTCACTTTGTTCGCCGTGGCGGCAATGCTGGTGGTGGTCGCCTTGATGCCGGTTGTCGCCACTCGTTTACCGCAGCCCGAGATCAGTGACACACCGGCCTTGCCGCTGGCCCGGATCTGGCAAGCGGCGCCTGTTGCCTGCGCCGGCGCACTGCTCTCGGGTCTGGCGATGGGCGGGTTCTGGGGCTTGGGTGCGGTTTATGCGGCCCGTATGGGGATGCAGACGGCGCAAATCGCGGGATTCGTGTCGCTGGTGATCATTGCTGGCGCGCTACTGCAGTGGCCCTTGGGCTGGTTGTCTGATCGTATCGACCGGCGCCGGGCAGTTTGTCTGGTTTCTGCGCTGGCGGCGCTGGGCGGGCTATTGATGGCGCTGCTTGGGCCTTTCGGTCAATGGTTGCTGGTCGCTGCGGCGGTGTTTGGTGCCGGCGCCTTTGCGGTCTATCCGACAGTGGTTGCTCACCTGGTTGATCATTTACACAAGGAAGATATTTTATCCGGCAATGCCGCGCTGTTGATGCTGCATGCACTGGGTGCCGCAGTGGGGCCAGCTTTGGCTGGGGCATTGATGGGGCTGACCGCTGCATTGGCCCTGCCGCTGTTTTTTACCCTCATGTTCGGTCTGTGCGCCGTGTATGCCTGGCAGCAGGTGCGTGCAGGACGCGATCGCATCGTTGAGGAGCCGGCCCACTTCGTGCCGATGTTGCGGACCTCGCCGACCGTACTGGAAATGATGCTGGACGAAGACCCGGAGGCCGCAGAGCAGCCGGTCAATCATGCGAAATCGCCCGAACCTGCCGACGAAGCGGACGAGCCAAGCCGCGGCTGAGCTGTCCGTTGTGTTTATGGCTCCGGCTGGTTGGCCGGGGCCGGAAGAGGGGAATCTGTCATGCTACTAGCTACCGACCTGGACGGCACTTTGCTGGCCGGCGATCCGGAAAATCGTCAGCGTCTGTATCAACTAATCAATGCCCATCCGGGTATCAACCTGGTTTTTGTCACCGGTCGCGGGCTCGAGGTGGTGGTCCCGCTATTGTCCGATCCGGCCATTCCTGCACCGGATTACATTATTTGCGATGTCGGTGCGACCATTGTCGATGGTCGGACTCTGCAGCCGGTCTATCCGTTGCAGCAAATGATTGAGGACTGCTGGCCTGGGGAACTACAGGTGTTGGCCGCGTTGGCTGATAAGCCAGGGTTGGAGCGTCAGTCCGTGCCACAACAACGGCGCTGCTCGTTTTTTTGCAGCCCCGAGGCGGTGACCGAACAGTTGCAGGCCCTGGCTAGCGAGCTCGGTTGTGACCTGTTGTTTTCGGCAGGCATGTATCTGGACTGTTTGCCACGGGGGGTTAACAAAGGGAGTACTCTGCGGCGTCTGGTCGAGCATTTGCAGATTGCTGTCGATGATGTGCTGGTGGCAGGCGATACCTTAAATGATCTGTCGATGTACGAGCAGGGTTTCAAGGGGGTTTGTGTTGGAGATTCAGAAGCCGGTCTGCTGGAAGCCACGACTGAGCAAGCCAGGGTGTTGCATGCGCGCCTGAGCGGTTGCGGCGGCATTCTCGAGGCTTTCGCTCACTTTGGTTTTCTTGGCCCTCAGGGGGTTGACTCGGAGTTGCCCGATCTGGAGATCAAGGGCAAGGCTGACCTGGTGATGGTCTATCACCGGTTGCCCTATGAAGAAGGGCTTGAGCAGGGTCGACTGGTGCGCCGGCCACCGTCTTCGCCCAACGGTATCATTCCGACCCTGCTGAGCTTTTTTGCTCAGGATCGACGGGGTTCCTGGGTTGCCTGGTCGACCCATGAGCCGCGTCTGGGGCAGGCCTTTGAAGTTCATACGCCGGTCGACTCAGGTCGCTACCCGCATCTGGTTGCCGCAAGGGTAGCCTTGACCAAGCAGGATGTAGACGTGTTCTACAAGCGCTTCTCCAAGGAGGCTTTCTGGCCAACCCTGCATACCTTCTGGGAGCGTGCCCAGTTTTGCGAAGAAGACTGGCAGGTGTTTCTCAAGGTCAACCGGCTGTTTGCCGAACGCACAGCCGCCGAGGCCGCCGAAGGTGCGACGGTCTGGTTGCATGACTACAACCTGTGGATGGTGCCGGCGTTCTTGCGACCGCTGCGTCCCGATCTGACCATTGCTTTCTTTCACCATACCTATTTCCCCTCGGCGGATGTGTTTAACGTTCTGCCCTGGCGACGGGAGATAGTTGGCAGCTTGTTGCAGTGCGATTACATCGGTTTTCATATTCCGCGACAGGCGGAAAATTTCGTTGATGTGGCGCGTGGCGTTGCGCCGGTCGAGGTGTTGGATTCCATGGACTGCGCGCCGCGTTTCCTGACCTACGGCTGCGCGGTGGGTTTGGACAGGATGACCACGGCGATCATGGTGCATGGCCGGCGAATTGGCTTGGGGGCGCACCCGGTAGGGCTGGATGTGGCTCGGGTGGGAGCGATAGTCGAATCGTCGCAGTGTCAGCAGTTGATGCAGCGCCTGCGTGAGCAACTGCATGGGGTGCGAGTAGTGCTGTCGGTGGAGCGACTGGATTACACCAAAGGCACTCTGGAAAAGCTGCTGGCTTTCGAGGCATTACTTGAGGCTCATCCGGAACTGGTAGGAAAGGTCAGTCTGTTGACCGTCTGCGTGCCGGCGGCACGGGAAATGACTATCTACGATGAGCTGCTGACCCAGATCGAGCGTGCGGTCGGACGCATCAATGGCCGATTCTCCCGGGTTGGTTGGGTGCCGGTGCAGTTCTTCTATCGGGCGTTTCCGTTCGATGAGCTGGTGGCCTACTACCTGATGGCCGATGTGATGTGGATTACGCCCCTGCGCGATGGACTTAACCTGGTGGCCAAGGAATATGTCGCTACTCAGGGCTTGTGTCAGGGGCAGGGTGTGTTGGTGTTGTCCGAGTTTGCCGGGGCGGCAGCGGAATTACATGGTGCCTTGCGTACCAATCCACATGACCCTAATGATCTGCGCGATACCCTGTATGTGGCCCTGGCTTTGGGGCAGGCCGAGCGGCGGGCGCGGCTGCGTGAACTCTATGCCTGTGTCTGTCACAACGATATTCAGCGCTGGGGCGATGAGTTTCTGCAGGCGGTGGCAGCCATGAAACGGCAGGAGTCAGGTCAGGGCGCTGACCAGGCGGCCTGAAAACCAGCGCCGGGCACAACAGTGCCCGGCGCTGATTGACTCAGTCAGCGAACAATTGGTCAATCTGATAGATCGCTGTGGTGCCGCTGACTTCGTTACCGATGATCAGCAGGGGTTCACCATTGGGGGAGTCGTTGGCGGCTACGAATACCAGACCTTCTGCGCCCAGGTCCCCGACGTTGGCCAGGTTGGTTTGCGGATCACTCACCCAGTCTTCACGGGTGTTGAGGTAGTCGACGAAGTGCGGCGCTTGCGGGGAGCTGATGTCATAAACGATTACGCCACCCATGCGCTCAAGACCAATAAAGGCATAGGTCTTTTCTCCCAGCTTGCCAATGGCGACACCTTCGGGTTCGGGGCCTTTGTTGTCGCTGCGGTTGTCAAAGCTGTCGCCAGCGCTGTGGTTGGAGTTGAAGTAGTCACGACAAGGGGTGTCCCGCAGTGCCCCGGTACGGCACTCGTCGCTGGCCAGAAACTGCTCGAATTGATCAGCGGAATCCCAGATCAGATTGGCGTTTTCATCCCAGATAGAGAAGGAGCGGGCGCCGAAGGCGTAGATCTGGTCATACATGATCCGGTCACCGGCCGGGTCCGGGTTGCCATTGCTGTCGAACATCACCGGGTTGCCGCTGGCATCCTTACGGTAGCCATCGACCCAGCTAACGGTCAGGCGACCGAGCAGGTCGTCTTCGCGGCAGTCGCCAGGCTCACCAGCGCTGGCGCCGCAATAGCCGAACACCTCGGGGTTGAGCAGTGCGCCTGCGGCCAGGGCATGCAGGTGCGGCGGCATGTCGTCGCCGACCCGGCGAGCAAAGCCGCTGCGGTGAACCAGGTGCTTGAGGCGGATTTCCTCGACAAAACCCTGACTGGCATCGCCATCCCAGTAGGCCTGGTTGGTTTCACCCCAGGCGCGGGCGTCACCTTCGTTGGCGGTGACGATGTAGGTTGCGCCATCGACGCTGTAGGCCGCGATGCTGTCAGGGTGGTACATGCCGACGACGCCGGGCCAGGTGCGGATGTCGATGACGCCGTCAGTATCGCTGGCATCGATGCCGTTGCCGTCCAGACCATGGTCCTTATAGCCCAAGGGCAGTACGTCGGTGATGGTGGCGCTGGCGATATCCAGCTTGGCCAGGGCGTTGTTTTCCTGCAGGGCGACCCAGGCGGTAAGGCTGTCAGCCGAGACGGCGATGTATTCCGGCTCCAGGTCCTGAGCCACACTGGCATTGGGGCCAAAAATCCGTACTCCCTGGTCGATCAACGCCTGCTTCTGGTCATTGAAAGCCTGGAAACCGGCCGTACGAACGCTGACGATCTGCTGGCCGTCCAGCTCGATCACGCTGACGGAGCCTTCCGGGTCAACACTGTAGTCGTCGCTAGGCTCGCCCTCGTTGGCGACCAGCAGATAGCGTCCGTCCGGGGTGAACGTCAACATGTCGGGCTGGGCGCCGACTTGGGTGTGATCGAGTATGCTCAGGTCATTGGTGTCGACCAGCACCGCGTAACCGTTGTCGGTCTTGTTGGCGGCTTCAACGGCCACGGCCAGCAGACCGTCACGGTAGGCCACGCTGTTGACCACGGCGCCGGGGGCGATGGTTTCCATGGTCAGGGTCTGAATCAGGCTGGGGTTGCTCAGGTCGCTGGCATCGAGCACGTCGATGGCGCCGTTCTGGGCATTGACCACGAAAATTTGCCGGTTGATCGGATCAAAGGCCGGGATTTCAGCCGCGCTTTAGCCGAAGATACCGGAGCTGTAACGGCCCAGGAAACTGAGCGAGATGCTTTCCGGGGTCAGTTCCGGTGCGGGGGCTGGCGGCTCCTCGGGATTACTGCGATTGCTGCTGCCGCTGTTGCAGCCAGCCAGGCCCAGGGCCAGGGCCGTACCGGCGGCGATGATCCACTTATTGTTCATGTTGGGTCCTTGAGAGGTAAGAAAGAGCGGCAACAGTGATACCCCGTGCTGGTGACATGGGCATGTCAGCCTGATGTCGATCCAATGACATTCGGAGCATTGGGGTTGGGCTGATACACTTGAGCAATGACCGTTTCCACTGCCGACCAGTTACTCCCGCCAGATTTTGATGAAGCCGTGCTGGCTGTGCTCAGAACGCACCCCGCCGGGATCGGCGAGTACCGCCTGATTGGCCTGCTGGCCGAGCGCTTTCCTGAGTCGTTATTCGCTACCCCGGGTGCCTTGCGCGACCCGCTGCGGCTGTTTCAGGTGCATTTTCTGCTGTTTCACGCGCTGTACCGGTTGTCCGACCGCCTGGCCGAATGCGGGCAGCAATTGCGCATTCATGCCCTGAGCATTGTGCTTGAGAGGCGTCGGGATAGTGGGCCGGGGCTCTGTGAGCCAGATCCCTTGCGCAGCTATTACCTGGATTGGCAGCAGTGGGTCACAACCCACCGTGAGGATGTTGAGCGACTGCTGAGTCAGTTCAGGGCGATGCCGGCAGCCATTTCTGCTCAGGCAAGAGGCCAGGCCCTGGCCTTGTTTGAACTTCCCG
Organism: Pseudomonas jilinensis; assembly: GCF_003586265.1. Classification (NCBI taxonomy): domain Bacteria; kingdom Pseudomonadati; phylum Pseudomonadota; class Gammaproteobacteria; order Pseudomonadales; family Pseudomonadaceae; genus Pseudomonas; species Pseudomonas jilinensis. Next base: position 23,375 of record NZ_QJSA01000002.1, read on the forward strand.
ACCCAGCCTGCCCCAAGGCGATTAAGCGCCGCTATCGAGAGTTGGTGAGTCGTCACCACCCCGACCGGGGAGGTGATACCGCGACCCTGCAAGAGATCAATGAAGCTCTGTTAATTCTGCAACGCTATTACGGGAAAGCCTGAAGTCGCCAATTCCTCTAAGCGGGGAGGCTTTTTTTGGCCATTTTTTGGCTATAGTCGAGTACAAGGGCTGCGACACGCTGTCGCACCTGTTCACCCGTTGCTGGGGGGCGTATACCACGACAGCGGGGCAGATAATAATCAGGAGGTCAGACCATGATCCATCACGTATTGGGGTTGTTCACTCATCCGGATCAGGAGTGGAAGGAGATCAAGGGTGAGGAAGAAAGCATTGGTCACATGTATCTTACTCATGTGCTGATTCTGGCAGCCATTCCGGTGGTCTCAGCCTATATCGGCACGACCCAGGTGGGCTGGACCATCGGCACGGCTGAAGCGGTCAAGCTAACCCAGGCCAGTGCGTTGCAGATGACGGCCTTGTCCTATCTGGCGATGCTGGCCGGTGTCGCGGTAATGGGCGCCTTTATCCACTGGATGGCCCGCACCTACGACTCCAGCCCGACGATCACCGACTGTGTAGTATTTGCTGCCTACACCGCCACTCCGCTGTTTATCGGAGGGTTGGCCGCGCTGTATCCGAGTCTGTGGCTGGGCATGATCGTTGGTACAGCGGCCATTTGCTATACCGTCTACCTGCTCTATCAGGGCATCCCGATCTTCATGGATATTCCCAAGGAAGAAGGCTTCCTGTTCTCCAGTTCGATTCTTGCAGTTGGTCTGGTGGTGCTGGTGGCGATGATTGCCACCGCCGTGATCTTCTGGGGCTTCGGTGTGGGGCCTGTGTACCTGCGCTAAGCTCGAGAGAGACAACGCCCCCGCTGGTCGCAAGGTCAGCGGGGGCGTTGTTTTTATGGCGGGCGATTGCGGTTAAAATAGCCGGCTTTGCCAATCATGTGGATGTGTTTGCGCCATGACCAGTTTGAGTGTCAACCAGAATAAGTTGCAGAAACGCCTGCGTCGCCTGACCGCTGAGGCGGTCACCGATTACAACATGATCGAAGAGGGCGACAAGGTGATGGTGTGCCTGTCCGGTGGCAAGGACAGCTACACCCTGCTGGACATGCTGCTGTATTTGCAGAAGGTTGCGCCGATCCGTTTTGAGCTGGTGGCGGTCAACATGGACCAGAAACAGCCGGGTTTCCCCGAAGAGGTGTTGCCGGCCTATCTGGACAGCATTGGCGTGGCTTACCACATCCTCGAGCGAGATACCTACTCGATCGTCAAGGAGAAGGTGCCGGAAGGCAAGACCACCTGTTCTCTGTGTTCGCGCCTGCGTCGCGGCAACCTGTATACCTTTGCCGACGAGATCGGGGCAACCAAGATGGCGCTGGGTCACCACCGTGATGACATCGTTGAAACCTTTTTCCTGAATATGTTTTACGGCGGCAACCTCAAGGCCATGCCGCCCAAACTGCGTTCCGATGATGGCCGCAATGTGGTGATCAGGCCGTTGGCCTACTGCAATGAGAAAGACATTGCCGCCTATGCACGGATGCGCGAGTTCCCGATCATCCCATGCAACCTCTGCGGGTCGCAGGAGAACCTGCAACGCAAGGTGGTCAAGGAAATGCTGCAGAACTGGGAACGCGAGACTCCCGGCCGGGTCGAGAACATCTTCCGGGCACTGCGTAATGTTCAACCCTCGCAGTTGGCTGACCCGAAGCTGTTTGACTTTGTCAGCCTGCAGATCGATGAGCAGGCCACGCCGCGCTTTGTCAATGTGATGAATCTCTGACCGCCAGAGCCAGGGAGGGGTGATGAGGGATTACAAATGGCTCCATGAATTCTGTCTGAACCGTTTTGGCTCCGAGCAGGCCCTGGAAGCCTTGTTGCCACAGCCCAGGCCCGCTGACGAGCTGCGGGCTTTGAGTGATGACCGCTGCCTGTCACTGTTGGCGTTACGGGTGTTTCGCGCCGGGCTCAAGCACAGCTTGGTGGATGCCAAGTGGCCCGCTTTCGAGGAAGTTTTCTTCGGCTTCGATCCGGACAAGGTAGTGCTCATGAGTTCAGAGCACATTGAGCGGTTGATGCAAGATAGCCGCCTGATCCGCCACCTGGGCAAGCTCAAAAGTGTCCCGCGCAATGCCCAGATGATTCTCGATGTGCGTGCCGAGTACGGCAGCATGGGGGCGCTGGTTGCGGATTGGCCGGCAACCGAAATCGTTGCGTTGTGGCGGCTTCTGGCCAAGCGTGGTAACCAACTGGGCGGGCTATCGGCACCACGCTATCTGCGGATGCTTGGCAAGGATACCTTCGTTCCGACCAATGATGTGGTGGCGGCGCTCAAGGCGCAGGGAGTGGTCGACAAGCCGCCAAGCAGTCAGCGTGATCTGGCGGCGGTGCAAGCGGCGTTCAATCACTGGCAGACTGAGAGTGGCCGTCCACTGTGTCAGTTGTCGGTGATGCTCGCCCATACCGTCAACCACTGAACCGGCCGCAGGACTTGACCCGGCGGGATTGACCCGGCAAGGTGAGCGCAGAGGCGCTGGAATGGGGGATGCATGCGTTTGAACATATGGCCGATGATGGTCTTGGCGTTGTTGCTGGTGGGCTGTTCCGGTACGCCGAAAATGGCACCGGAGGTACCAGCCGTCGCTGCCCCGATTGACCCTGTTCAAAGCGATGTGCTGTTCCGGGCCTTCAGCCTGATCGGCACCCCTTACCGTTATGGTGGCAGCTCACCCGATACCGGATTTGATTGCAGTGGCCTGATTCATTATGTCTATCGCGAAGCGGCCGGTATGAGCCTGCCGCGCACCACCTCGGGGCTGAATGCCCTGCAAAGCCAGGCTCCGGCCAATGCGCTGCGCCCTGGTGATCTGGTGCTGTTTGCCATGGGCGGGCGGCGAGTCGATCATGCCGGGATATACGTCGGTGAGGGCCGGTTCCTGCATGCCCCCAGCACGGGCGGGCGGGTTCGGGTCGACGAGTTGCAGGCCAGTCACTGGCAGCGCACGTTCAAGGGCGCTCGGCGGGTTCTGGACTAACAATAAGCTCGGTTCGTGGGCTGGTGCTGGGTCTCTCAAGGTTTGCGCAGCAGTGCCACATCCGCGCCAATCAACTCCAGTTCGGCTCCCCACTGTTGTGCCAGCCATTCAAAAGTGCGGCTGCTGAAAAAGCAGATGTGCGTCGGATCATTCTTGTAATGCCAGCGGGCAAAGGCGTCCGGGCCGGTGACCCGTTTGGTCATCAGGGCCAGCCAGCCACCCGGGCGCAGGCATTGCCAGAGCCGTTGTAGTTCCGATCCCGGTTGCGCCAGGTGCTCCACCACCTCGGTTGCGGTAATGAAATCCCAGTGTTGTTTGAATACTTCGGTGTTGGGGGCGTAGAACAGGTCATACAGCGCGACCTGATGGCCATGCTCGCTCAGCATGGCGGCCAGGGCCGGGCCTGGGCCGCAGCCGAAGTCCAGACCTCGACTGGCAGCAGGCAAGCGTTGCAGCAAGGGCTCTGCCAGCCGACTGAGAAAGTGCCGGTAGCCGGGGTCATCGACCTGGTTTTCATGGCGGTCGTATTCGGCCCGTTCCTGGATTGCCGTCAGATGCCACTCAGGCGGCACAAAGACCAGCTCGCAGTGCTGGCATTGCCAGTAATCCCGACGCTTATCGCGCTGGTAGGGTTGGCTTTCGCCCTGGCATAGCGGGCAGCGATGCTTGCTCATGTCAGAGTGACCAGCAGCAGGGTCAGGCCGTTGTAGAGCGCATGCGCCAGAATGCAGGGCCAGAGTTGCTGGTAACGCCAGCGTAGCCAGCCAAGCAAGAGACCGAGCAGGGCAATTACCAGCATGCCGCCGGGGCTGTAGAAACTGTGCAGCAGGGTGAAGATCAGGGTGGTTGAGGGTAGGGCAACCAGCAGCCCTGGGCGGGTTGCGGCCAGCCCCTGAAACAGCCAGCCACGAAATACCAGCTCTTCGGCTAGCGGCACCCAGACGATGGTGATCAGCAGGGCGAGCAGCAACCGTCCCGCTGGCAGATCAAGCAGTGGGGTAACGGCTCGTGGGGCGCTGCTGGTTTCCGGCCAGGGTAGGTTGGTCTGGATATGCAGGTTGACCCAGTCAGCCAGCGGGTTTGCCAACAGCACCATGAGAACCGCAAGGCTCATGGCGATCATAGGGCCTCTGGCCGGACGCCATGGCCCCCACAGCCAGCGCATGGCTCCGGCAGGCTTGAGCAGGCACGCGGCGAGCAGACTGCCAACGATGATCAGGCCAGCGAACAGAGCGTCGATCAGGAGAAACTGGGTATCGATGTGCAGGCTGCTGGCAGTGAGCCCGATCAGACCGCGGGCCAGCCAGTGACTGATCAGGCCTAGGAGAGCGTAGATAAAAGCCAAGCGCAGAATGATCAGGGCATCGTCGAGTGCCGAGTGGCTCTGGGCCGGTAGCGCCAGCGGTCCTGACATGTTCAGAGCGGCTGTAGACGTTCGATCAGCCGGCCGCTGTCGGCCAGCTCAAGGAATTCATCGCCTAGTCGCTGGCTTTCGGCCATGGCGCTGCGCCAGTAACGCTCGCGGCCGTCATCGTCGCCCAGGTAACGGTTGAAGTCCCGGCGATCGGGTAGTTTGCCGTGCGGCAGGCTGGCCAGGTACTCGCGCGAGGGGGCCAGCAGCAGAACGTCGGCCAACTGCTCGGGATTGCCGCGCCGCCAGGGCAACGACTTGTCGAACCAGCCAGGCACCACCCGGTCAACGAAGTGCGGGTATAGCACCACGCCGGGCGTCTGGTAGGGCAGGTCCAGATGGTAGTCGAGCAGACCGCCGTCACGGTAAACGCCCTGGCCGGCACCGGGAATATCGCGCACGCCTTGCATCACCATAGGGATCGCGGCCGAGGCCAGCAGTGCCGAGCGCAGGTTGCTGCTGTTCAGGCTGATGTGCTGGCTGGGAAAGTCGAGTAGCTCGGCCAGCGGCGGGCGCTGACGCGGGTCATGGAGGATGACTCGTTCGAAATAACGCTTGAGGTGGCGCCGGCCCAACAGGTTGGCGCTGATGACGCCGGTAAGCCCCAACCCCAGTCGTGAGCGGCTGTCATGGCGCAGTAGCCCAAGGCTTTTCACCACCATGACATTGAGATGGTAGTGCGGGTTATTGAGTACATGGGCCTGATGCTCGCCGAGCAGGGCGTCGAGCATGTCGGCACAGCGTTGACTGATGTCGGCGACGCCAATGCCCTTGGGAAAACGCATATCGGTATAGAGCTCGCCCAGGCGCCGCAACCCGGTTACCGGATCGGGCAGGCAGGCGCTAACGAACCGCCAACTGCCGATTGAGGCGCCGATCAGGCTGCGTGGCTGCGGACTGCGGGCCAGCCAGTCGCCGAACAGTGCCAGATCCAGGCCTTGAATACCCAGGGCCTTTGGGCCGCCGGCTGCTCCCGGAATGACATGGACGTCGCTCGGGCTCAAGCCGTTCTCGCGGATATGGGCCATGGCGCGGTGGCCTGCGCGCAGGGTCAGGGCGGGGGTGGCGATATGTATGGCGGTCATGCGGCTCTTTAAGGTTCGGTTCAGGTAGCCCGGCTAAGCTGTAAAGGCATTCAACTACCGGCCCTGATATGGGGCAGCTCAAATGGAGACTTATACTATGAAAAAACTCACCACACTGTCATGCGCTGTGCTGCTGGGTTTGGCTGGTTCTGTTGCGTTTGCCGATGATGTGCGGGTCGATGAGGCGCTACGGCTGGTCAACGAAGGACAAATTCAGGCACTGGATCAGCTCAACGACAAGGCCCTGGCAGTTCAGCCTGGCGACATCACCGATACTGAGCTGGAGCACGAATACGGACGCTATGTCTACAAAGTGGAGATTCGCGATGCCCAAGGGGCCGAGTGGGACGTCAAGCTGGATGCCAGCAGCGGCGAGGTCCTGCGTCACAAGCGAGATAACTGAAAAACGCCGCAGCGTCAGTGCAGCCTGGCTGCCTCTGGCGCTGGTGCTGGCCCTGAGCGGCTCACCATTCGCCTGGGCGGGCCGCGATATTGGCCATGACGAAGCGCTGTACCTGGTAGAGCAGGGGGTGATATTGCCGTTACAGACGCTCATTGATGATGCCCTGCGACGTTTCCCCGGGCGGTTCCTGGAAGCCGAGCTGGAGTGGGACGATGGCCGTTATGTGTACGAGATCGAGATAGTGACCGAGGGGCGGCGGGTAATCGAACTGGAATATGACGCAGTGACTGGGCAACTGCTCGATATCGACGAGGACGACTGATGCGTTTGCTGCTGCTGGAAGACAACGTGTCATTGGCCGATAGCCTGTGTGCGCTGTTCAAGGAGGCCGGCTATGTGGTCGACTGGCGCGCCGATGGTCGGGATGGCCAGCACCTGGGCGAGCAGGAGCCCTACGATCTGGTAGTGCTGGATCTGGGGCTGCCTGGGCGCAGCGGCCTGGATATCCTGCGTAACTGGCGCGCCGCCGGGATTGATGTGCCGGTATTGATTCTGACTGCCCGTGGCAGTTGGAGTGAGCGCGTTGAAGGGCTCAAGGCTGGTGCCGACGACTATCTGGGCAAACCCTTTCATCATGAGGAGTTGCTGCTGCGGGTTCAGGCGCTGCTGCGCCGTAGTCATGGGCGTGACCCGCAGCCCTGGCTGGAAGCCGGTGGCTTACGTCTGGATGAGCAGCGCCAGCAGGTCTCAGGCCCCGGGTTTGAAGATATTGCACTGTCGGCCAGTGAGTTCAAGCTACTGCGTTATCTGATGCTCCACGCTGGCAAGGTCCTGTCGAAGAGCCGGTTGAGCGATCACCTTTACGACTACGAGGCTGATCGCGACTCCAATGTGATCGAGGTTCAGATCAATCATCTGCGTCGCAAGCTTGGCCGCGATGCCATTGCTACCCGGCGTGGCCAAGGCTACGTGTTTGTCGGATTGGCACCATGACTTCTATCGGTCGCCGTTTGGGTGGCGGATTGCTGGTAACTCTGCTGATTACCGTGGTGCTGATCGGGCAGGGCAGTGTCTGGTTATTCGATCAGGCGCTCAGACGCTATCTGACCACTGTGTTGCAAAGTGAAACCGACTCGCTGCTGGCGGCCATCACGCCGGGTGATCAGGGATTCTACCTCGACAGTCTGCGTATTGACCCTGACTACCAGCGCCCGTTCTCCGGCCGTTATTTCGTGATCGACAGCCTGGACGGGCGCTGGCGCTCACGCTCATTGTGGGATCAGCGCCTGCCGCTCGAAAGTGATCCGGGGCTGCGCGATGTATTGGCCCCAGGGCCCCAGGGACAAGAGTTGCTGGTGTGGTCGGGAAACTATCAGAAAGGCGGGCAACATTTTCTGATCAGTGTGGCGATTGACTACCAGCCCTTGCTGGCATCCTTTGATCGTGCGCGCTGGCTGATCTGGGGGCTGGGGGGTGTGGTGATTCTGTTCAGTCTGCTACTCCAGCAGTGGTTGCTGCGCCGCGCATTGCGCCCGTTGGGTCAGGCTCGGGATGAGTTGGCTGAATGGCATACCGGCCAGCGCCTGGTGTTGAACGAGGCGGTGCCGCTGGAGTTCCGCCCGCTGGTGGAGGAAATCAACCATCTGGGTCGTCAGGTTGAGCGCATTATCAAGCGCTCACGCAGCGGGCTTGCTGATTTTGGGCATGCGCTGAAAACGCCCTTGGCGGCACTCGATAGCCAGCTTCAGCAACAGGCCAGCCAGATCGGACCGGATAGTCTCAAAGCTATGCAGAGCCAGTTGCTGGTCATGCGTCAGCAGCTTGAGCGAGCGTTGCAGAAGGCCCGGTTGGCGCCTGAGCGACAGGTCGGCCAGCGCTTCGATCCGGCGCAGGATCTGCCTTGGCTGGTGCAGTCGCTGCACAGCATCCATGGCGACCAGCTTCGGCTGCACCTGCCAGAACAGTATTGTGGCGACTGGCCGTTCGAGCGTGAGGACATGCTTGAGCTGTTGGGCAATCTGCTCGATAACGCTTGTAAATGGGCGCGCACCGGGGTCTGGCTCGATTGGCAGCAGCAAGGCGGTGAGCTGTGGCTCAGTGTCGAGGACGATGGTCCGGGCATTACCGCAGACGAGCGGGATAAGGTCTTGCTGCGCGGCACCCGGCTGGATGAACAGGTCAGTGGTCATGGTCTGGGGTTGGCGATCGTCGCTGATCTGGTCGAGGTTTATGGCGGGCAGATGGACCTGGACCAATCGGCCCATGGTGGTTTGGCCGTACACCTGCGCTTGCCCGTGCAGCCCTGACGGCGGGGCTGTATACTCTGCGCCAGTCCATTCCCCGCACAAGGCCCGTTCCATGTACTCGACCCTGCGCTCGCTGCTGTTCCGTCTACCGGCTGAAACTTCCCATGATCTGGCGCTGGACCTGATTGGTGCTGCCGGGCGTTTGGGGCTGGCAGAACGCTTGGCGCGGCCTGTTGCGCCACAGCCGGTGCAGGTACTGGGCCTGAACTTCGACAATCCGGTCGGTCTGGCTGCCGGTCTGGATAAGAACGCATTGGCGGTCGACGGTCTGGCGGCTATGGGTTTCGGCTTTATCGAAGTCGGTACCGTTACCCCCCGGCCGCAAGCGGGCAACCCTAAGCCGCGTCTGTTCCGGCTGCCGGAACGTGAGGCGATCATCAACCGTATGGGGTTTAACAATCTGGGGGTGGATGCCCTGCTTGAGCGTCTGGAGGCTACCCGTTACCGCGGGGTGCTGGGCATCAATATCGGCAAGAATGCGGTAACGCCGGTTGAGAACGCGGTCGATGACTACCTGTATTGTCTGCGCAAGGTCTATGGCCGGGCCGACTATGTCACTCTCAACCTGTCATCGCCCAATACGCCTGGTTTGCGCACTCTGCAGTACGGTGATGCGCTCAAGCTGCTGCTGGAGCAGATCAAGCAATGCCAGATCGAGCTGCAGGCCGAGCACGGCCGTTATGTGCCGGTGGCGATCAAGATCGCACCGGATATGACGCCCGAGGAACTGGGGCTGGTGGCCAATACCTTGGTCGAACAGGGTATGGATGCGGTGATTGCCACCAACACCACTCTGGAGCGCTCAGCGGTTGAAGGACTGAAGCATGCTGATGAAGCCGGTGGTTTGTCCGGTGGTCCCTTGACCCAGGTCTCAACCGAAGTCATCAAAGTGCTGGCTGGCGAGCTGGGTGGCAAGTTGCCAATCATCGGGGTTGGCGGGATTCTGTCGGGCGCCGATGCTGCGGAGAAGATTCGTGCAGGCGCCAGTCTGGTGCAGCTCTACAGCGGTTTTATCTACCGTGGGCCAGAACTGGTTCGCGAGTGCGTGGATGCCATTGCGGCGCTGCGGGTCACTGAATTTTCATCTTGAGGTACCCAGAAATAAATGGCCCCCGCAGAGCGGGGGCCTTGGGCCGCTGGGGCCCGGCGCTGTGGAAGAGCGCCTTGGGAGAAAATCGTCGAATAGGGAGGTCAGCCTACGGCATGCATCTCGTTTAATCGATGCACACCGGAAATACCGGTATAGCCGGCCCAATGATCGGCCCGACCTTCACGCCAGCCATTCATCCAGTTCTGCCGGGCGCTGGGAGTATTGAAAGGACAGGAATCGCGGGACTTGCCCTGAACACCATGTTGATAACCGCGCTGAAATGCTCGTTCCATCGGATCACGCTTGAGTCTTCTCATATGGTAAAGCCCTCGTGTGGTTCAACTACCCGTGCGACAAACGGCCGCCACGGGGTATTGGTACCGGGATAACCTCCCAATACCCGAGAATCGCCAAACCATTCCAGCAGGCCGATTCTCGATACACCGACGCTCAAGACATGGTGCTGTTGTACCCTATAGGGCGGTAGCTCCGAAAGACCAATTCGTCATACCTCCAAAGCTGGTTAGTGGGGTTAGGACATAAAACTGTAACAGAACACTGGAAATCAACCGGATGCGTGAGACTCTTGAATTTTTTGTAACCTGCCCGAAGGGGATCGAGGGTCTGCTGCTCGACGAACTGCATGCCCTGGGGATCGACTCGACTAAGGAAACCCTGGCTGGAGTTAGCGTTCAGGGCTCGCTGGAGCAAGCCTATCGCACTTGTTTGTGGTCGCGTTTGGCCAACCGTGTGCTGTTGGTGTTAGCGCGTTTTCCTGCGACCAGTGCGGAGGATCTGTATCAGGGTGTTCAGGCGATTGACTGGGCCGATCATCTGGCCGTCAACGGCAGTCTGGCGATTGATTTCAGCGGCCAGCTTCAGGGAGTAGACAACACCCATTTCGGCGCACTCAAGGTTAAGGACGCAATTGTCGATCAGTTGCGCCAGGCTGATGGCAGCCGCCCCAGTGTCGACCGCAAACAGCCGGATTTGCGAATCAATGTGCATTGCCGTCGGGGAGAGGTGCAGTTGGCACTGGATTTGTCAGGGCAGAGCCTGCACCAGCGGGGCTATCGCCTTCAACAGGGAGCTGCGCCGCTCAAGGAAAACCTGGCTGCGGCTATTCTGATCCGGGCTGGCTGGCCAGAGTTGGCCAGCCAGGGTGCTGCGCTGGCCGATCCCATGTGTGGTTCAGGGACCTTTCTGGTCGAAGCCGCATTGATTGCCGCCGACATCGCCCCCAACCTGCACCGCCAGCACTGGGGGTTCAGTGGCTGGCAGCAGCATGTTCCAGCGCTGTGGCAGCGCCTGGTGGATGAAGCTCGGGGCCGAGCCGAGCAGGGGCTGAGCCGTCGACCGCTATGGATTCGTGGCTACGAGGCCGATCCGCGCCTATTGCAGCCGCTGCGCAACAATATCCAGCGCGCCGGTCTGGGCGAGTGGGTCAAGGTCTATCAGGGCGAGCTGGCCAGCTTTGAACCGCATCCGGATCAGGGGCAAACCGGTCTGGTGGTGTGCAATCCGCCCTACGGAGAGCGTTTGGGCGATACCGCCAGTCTGGTTTACCTGTATCAGAAACTCGGCGAGGTGCTGCGTGAGCGTTGCCCAGGCTGGCAAGCAGCAATTTTTACCGGCAACCCGGACCTGGGCAAGCGTATGGGTATTCGCAGCCACAAGCAGTATGCGTTGTTCAATGGGGCTTTGCCGTGCAAGCTGCTGCTGATGAAGCTCGAAACGCAAAGCTATCTGACCGGCAAAGCCAGGGAGAGCGATGCTCCGGCCAGCCAGGATAGTCCAGCCAGCCAGGCGCGGCTCAGTGAGTCGGCGCAGATGTTCGCCAACCGGTTGCGTAAAAACCTCAAGACGCTGGGCAAGTGGGCGCGTCAGCAGGGGATCGACTGCTACCGTCTGTACGATGCCGATATGCCCGAATTTGCCGTAGCTGTCGACTGGTACGACGGGTGGGTACATGTGCAGGAATATGCAGCGCCTGCATCGATCAGTGAAGATAAAGCTCAGGCCCGACTTCAGGATGTGCTGGTGGCTTTGCCGCAGGTGCTGGGGGTGGCGCCTGAGCGGATTGTGCTCAAGCAGCGTCAGCGTCAGGCAGGCAAGCAGCAGTACCAGCGTATGGATCAGCGTGGTCAGTTTCAGGAGGTGCGTGAAGGTCAGGTCCGTTTGCTGGTCAACCTGACTGACTACCTGGATACCGGCTTGTTCCTTGATCACCGGCCAATGCGCCTGCGGCTGGCCTCTGAGGCAGTGGGCAAGCGTTTTCTCAACCTGTTCTGCTATACCGCCACGGCCAGTGTGCATGTCGCGGTCGCTGGCGCGCGTAGTACGGTTAGCGTCGATCTGTCCAAGACCTATCTGGATTGGGCGCGGCGTAACCTGTCACTGAACGGTTTGTCTGATCTGCATCGCCTGGAGCGCGCCGATGTGATGCAGTGGCTGGAGGCGGATAGCGCTGAGTACGACCTGATCTTCATTGATCCGCCGACCTTCTCCAACTCCAAGCGCCTGGATGACGTGTTCGATGTTCAGCGTGACCATGTACGCCTGCTGGACATGGCCATGGCGCGTTTGGCCAAAGGCGGGGTGCTGTACTTCTCCAACAACTTCCGTCGTTTCAAACTTGATCCGGAGTTGGAGCAGCGTTATCAGGTCGAGGATATATCCGCACAGACCGTGGATCGGGACTTCCAGCGTAATCCGAAGATTCATCGGACCTGGCGTCTGACCCGGCGCTAAGCCGTTACCGGGTCAGGCAACAGGCCCTGACGGTCACTGCTGCTTGTGGCTGGCGACGTCAGTCGGCACGCGGCGGTGCACGTCCTTGAGTACTAGGTCCAGCGCTTCGCGTCCTGCTCCTGCCGCGCCATGGTTGATGATTGCAGCGACGGCCCAGGACTGGCCGTTGGCATCACGGGTTATGCCAGCGATGGCCCGGACATTGCGCAGCGAACCGGTCTTGATGTGCGCTTCACCGGCCACTGGCGTGCCGCGCAGGCGCCGGCGCATGGTGCCGTCCATGGCCGCCAGCGGCATGGATGCGATGAACTCCGCAGCAAAGGGACTTTGCCAGGCCTGCTCCAGCATCATGGCCAGATCACGAGCAGTCATGCGTTCAATACGTGACAGACCAGAGCCATTATCCAGTACCAGGCCGCGGGGTTGAATGCCCTTGCCGCTCAGCCATTGGTTGATTGCCCGGGTGGCGGCCTGGTGGTCGTCAGCGTCATTGGCGCTGCGCCGTTCGCGACCGATGGTCAGAAACAACTGCCGGGTCATGGTGTTGTTGCTGTACTTGTTGATGTCGCGCACCACCTGGACCAGATCCGGTGAGTAGCTGCGTGCCAGCAGTTGGGCATTGGCCGGAGTGCGGCCAATCCGTGTGGTTCCGGCGATGGTGCCGCCCATTTCCTGCCATAGAGTGCGAATCAGGCTGCCAGTATAGGTGCTGGCGTCAAGCGCAGACAGGTAGCGTTGCGCGCTGCAACCCTGGTGCAGGCTGCCAGTCAGCGTCAGTCTGGCGTGACTGCCATGGTCCTGCAGTCCGTAGGTGATGTTGGGCCAGGGGCAGGAACGGACCGCCGGCAGCAACTTCAGTTGATTGTCGATCTGCAGTTCTGGCAGGGCTGGCTCCAGGTGCGTGCGTACACCGCCGGACTCGCCAAAAGTGCTGAGGGTGAACAGTTTGAGGTTGCTCAGCAGCGGATCGGGTTCCACCAGAAACGGGCGGCTGGGATCGTTGCCATCATCCTGAAAACGCACCGGGTTGGCCGGGAAGCGCAGGTCTGCTGGTTGCAGCACCAGATCGCCGCTGATAGTACGGACTCCGGCGGCGCGCAGGTCACGCAGCATCAGCCAGATCCGCTCCATGGTCAGCTTCGGGTCGCCATTGCTGCGAAAAACCAGATCCCCCTGCAGTACGCCGTTGCTGATCGGGCCGGTGCCGTACAGGTCGGTGTGCCATTGATAGGTTGGGCCAAGCAGTTCCAGCGCTGCGTAGGTTGTCACCAGCTTCATGGTCGAGGCCGGGTTAAGTGGCTGGTCGGCATTGACGAACTGTGGCATGCCCTGACCCTCCAGCGGGATGACCGCGAGGGCGAAGGCGTTGGCAGGGATTTGGGCGTTGGCCAGTGCCGTGCTGATCTGGCCGGGCAGGCGGCCCTGATCGCCGGATTCCGCCCACAGCGGTGTAGCGAACGAGATACCCAGCACAGTGATCAGGCAGCACAGACGTTGTTTGTTGAAGAGGGGCATATAGGCTCCGACAGCGCTGCTGGTTGGCATTAACGATGCCCCATCATCCCGCAAAAGCCTGTCTCAGCCAAGGGCTTAACGCGTTCCAGAGCGGCGCCGCGCCGCTAACCAGACCAGTGGTACCAGTACCAGCATCAGTAGCAAAGTGGCGAACACGCTTTGGCGGCGGATCCGGTAGGCGTCAGCCAGCAGCTCATCTTCCGGGACCAGTATGGCCAGGTAACTGTCGGGTATATCCTTGACCGGCAGGCGCTGCTGCAAAACTTGCCAGTGACGCCCCTCCAAGGTCAAAGGCTGCTGTCGTTCGATCTGATAGCCGTCCAAAGCCAGAGCGGCCAGCAGAGTGCTGCCCAGTTCGTTAAAACGCTTCAGACGCAAGGGGCCGCTGCGGCTGGTGCTGATGATGCGCTGTACGTCGTGATAGGCGATTACGGTGCCTTCGGTGTCGTAGATCAGCAGTTCACTGGATGGGGTCATGCGGTGGTCTGCGAGCAGCGTGGAAAGTTGGCTCAGGGTCAGGTCGGCACCGAGTACGGCATTGTCACCGGCCGGCCTGGCCATGGTGGTGCCGAACTCGTTGGTGGAGAAGAACACGTAAGGGGTGGTGATGATCTGATTGGCGCTGGCCTTGGCTGCCTCGTACCAGGGTCTGGTGCGGGGATCGAAGCCGTCATGCGGCGGGTGCTGGCTCTCAAGCAGCTTGAATGTTTGATCCAGGTACAGATGGATGACGACCGGACGCCGGTACTGCCCGGCAGCGATATGCCAGACCATCCAGTGGGCAGCCTGGGGGGCGTTGAAGCGGTCTCGGCTGGCCGCGTTGGGTAGCGGTCGCAGCATCAGATAATCGCCGCTGTCCCAGCCGATATACACCGAGTTGAGTTGTGGATTGTCGGTCAGGACCTGGGCCAGCATCGGGATGCGGGTCAGGCGCTGCTCGAGGTTTTCGGTGTCGGGCAGTGCATCCAGCGCCAGTAGGTTCAGTGCTCGTCTGGGCGGATTATAGGTGGCAGCCAAGCTGTACTGGAGTTGCTTGGCGATCTGGTTGAACAGCGCATTGCCGCTGCTGAGCATGGCTCGGCTGTGCAACTGGTAGTGGAGCAGGGCCAGCAATAGCCCGGTAATCAGGATCAGGGTGCTGGCCAACAGTAGCGCTGGCCAGGGAAATGCTGAGGCTGGGTGTTCCGATTGGGTGGGTTCTGGCATGCCGCTTCCTTAGTGCAGGATGACACTGTGCCAGCAGACTATAGACTACGCGTCGGGAGTTGGCAGGTTGAAGCACTGGCGGGCGGTTTCGCTGGTATGTTTGGCCAGTTGTTCCAGTGATTCGCTGCGGCAGGTGGCGACGGTACGGGCCACTTCCAGCAGCCAGGCCGGCTCGTTGCGCCGATTTTTCGGCTTGTTGGCGAGTGTCCGCGGAAGCAGCCAGGGAGCGTCGGTTTCCAGCATCAGCCGGCCGGCTGGAATATCGGCGACCAGGGAATGCAGGTGGGTGCCACGGCGCTCGTCGCAGATCCAGCCGGTGATGCCGATGTGCAGGTCCAGATCCAGATAGCCATACAACGCCGTGCGGTCGGCAGTGAAACAGTGCACTACTGCCGCCGGGAGTTGGTCACGGTAGTCGCGAAGTATTTCCCGTAGAGTCTGACTGGCATCGCGTTCATGCAGAAACACCGGCATGCCCAGTTCGGCGGCAAGGCTGAGCTGGTCTTCCAGTGCCTTGCGCTGCTGTGGGCGAGGGGAGAAGTCGCGATTGAAGTCCAGGCCGCACTCACCAATGGCCTTGACACAATCGGCCTGGGCGAGCTGGCGTAGTTCAGTGCAGGAATGGGCTTGCCAGTGGCGAGCGTCATGCGGGTGGACGCCAGCGGTGCAGAATAGACGCTGTGGCGCTTCGGCACACAGTTGCTGAACCTGATGGCAATTTTCCAGGGAGGTGGCGGTAAGCAGAATCTGACTGATGCCGGCTTGCCAGGCGCGTTCCAGCACCTGGTCCCGGTCCTTGTCGAAGGCGGCGTCAGTAAGATTGACGCCGATATCGATCCATTCCATCGGTATTAGCCGCGAGGCTTGCCCTTGCGTGGGGGCTGCTTGCCGGCGAAGTCGCGGCGCGGCTTGTGGTGCCGTGGCCGATGCTCGGTCTCGCCAGGCGGCAACGGCCAGGCCTTGATCTGCAGAGTCATGCCGTTGATCTCAATGCCAGCCAGACGGTTGAGCGTCGAGCTGTCGAGTTGCGGCAGGTAGACGGCAGTATGCTCGTTGAACAGCTTGATGTTGCCGATCTGGCTCTTCTGCAGGCCGGCATGCTTGACCAGGGCCTCGACCAGAGGTTTTGGTAGCAGGCCATTGCTGCGTCCGCCCTGGACCTTATAGCGCACCAGGCCACTGTCGCGTTCAGCCAGGCTGTCACGTTCACGGCGCGCAGGTGCTGTAGGCAGGTCTGCAACCGGCTCCAGCAGGGCTTTGGCGCCCGGCAGGATCGACAGCAGGCAGGCGGCCAGTTCGGTGGCGTCCAGGCTGGTCAGTTCCTGCAGGTCATGTACCAGTTGCTCGTGCAGAGCGCCGGATTGCTCGCTGGCGCTGTTCAGCCGGGTTGCCAGTTTGTTCAGCCGGCCGCTGCGTACGGCATCGGCGCTGGGCAGAGCCTGGGGCTCGATTTTCTGCCCGGTGGCTTTCTCCAGTACATGCAGCAGACGCCGTTCGCGCGGGGTGGCAAACAAGATTGCGGTGCCTTGGCGGCCAGCCCGGCCGGTACGGCCAATCCGGTGTACATAGGACTCGCTGTCGTGCGGCAGGTCGTAGTTGAGCACGTGAGTGATACGCTCGACGTCCAGGCCGCGGGCGGCCACATCGGTGGCAACCACGATATCCAGCAGGCCTCGCTTGAGGCGGTCGACCACCTGTTCACGCAGTTGCTGGCTGAGATCGCCGTTCAGCGCCGCGGCTGCAAAGCCGCGAGCTTCTAGGCGCTCGGCCAGTTCCAGACTGGCGGTTTTGGTTCGCACGAACACGATCATGGCTTCAACCGGCTCGACTTCGAGCAGGCGGGTCATGGCATCCAGTTTGTGGTGGTTGGCCACTTCCCAGACTTTCTGGGTAATGGTTTCCAGGCTGCTCTTGGCGCCGCTGTGCAGGCGAATTTCTTTCGGGTCGCGCAGATGATTGCGCGCTACGTTACGCACACCGGGCGGCATTGTCGCGGAGAACAGGGCCTTCTGGGTGTTGTCCGGGACTTCATCGAAAACCGCTTCAAGGTCGTCGGCAAAGCCCATCTTGAGCATTTCATCGGCTTCATCGAGCACCAGAAAGCGCAGCTGCTGAAGTTTCAGGCTGCCACGACGCAAGTGGTCGGTCAGTCGACCAGGCGTCGCGACCACGACCTGTACGCCGCGTTCCAGCGCTTTGAACTGTGGGCCAAAGGCCGAGCCGCCGTACAGGGCCAGGACCGAGAAACCACGCAGATTCTGGGCGTAGCGCTGCAGCGCTTCAGCGACCTGCAGGGCCAACTCCCGGGTTGGGGTCAGAATCAGGGCCTGGGTGGCTCGCAGGCTCGGGTCGATGCCGGCCAGTACCGGCAACGCGAACGCTGCGGTCTTGCCGGTGCCGGTTTGAGCCAGGCCGAGCAGGTCATGACCCTCGAGCAGGGTCGGAATGGCCTCGGCCTGAATCGGGGAGGGGGTTTCATAACCGAGGCTGTTGAGAGCCTCGAGAAGCGCTGCAGGCAAGCCGAGATCGGCAAACTGCGTCGCCGCCGGAGCGGTATCGGACATACGAGAAGTAAACCTTGGGGGATATGATAATGGCGTAGTATACGTGTTTTCTGGCCTGATTGCTGCAGGGTTTTTCTCGGCCGGCAAAAAACTCTCTTGGCTGCCACCCTGTCGGCAGCAATTGTTCATAAGGAGTTGCGCATGGGACGCTTGGTTGAAGGTACCTGGTACGACGAGTGGTATGACACCGAAGCTAACGACGGAGCTTTCATCCGGGAGGATTCTGGGTTCCGTCACAGCATTGAACCTGGCGGGCGTTTCAGTCCAGACTCCGGGCGTTATCACTTGTACGTGTCGCTCGCCTGTCCCTGGGCTCATCGAACTCTGATCATGCGCAAGCTCAAGGGGTTGGAGTCACATATCGGGGTCAGCGTGGTGCATCCGCACATGCTGGATGAGGGCTGGGTTTACGACAGTCCGGAACCTTTGCACGGTTATACCCACCATCATCAGCTCTATACCCGGGCCAAAGCCGATTACAGCGGGCGGGTGACGGTCCCGGTGCTGTGGGATCGGCAGGAAGACACCATTGTCAACAACGAGTCTTCGGAGATCATTCGTCTGTTCAACTCGGCGTTCGACAGCCTGACCGGCAACTCGGACGATTATTACCCGCAGTCATTGCGCGAAGAGATCGAGAGGCTCAATCGGCGTATTTACGACGAAATCAACAATGGTGTTTACAAGGCGGGCTTTGCTACCAGTCAACAGGCCTATGAGCAGGCCTGCCGTACGCTGTTCGCGGCACTCGACTGGCTTGAACAGCTGCTTGGTGAGCGTCGTTATCTGGCGGGCGCACAGGTGACTGAGGCCGACTGGCGGCTGTTTACCACGCTGGTGCGTTTCGATCCGGTATACCACGGTCATTTCAAGTGCAATCTTCGACGGATCGAGGACTACCCGAACCTGGCCGGCTATACCCGGGAGCTGTATCAGTGGCCGGGCGTGGCCGAGACCGTGGATTTCTGGCACATCAAACAGCACTATTACTACAGTCACGGCATGATCAACCCGACCCGGGTGGTGCCGCTTGGCGAGGGAATGGATTTAACTCTGCCGCATGGGCGTAGCTAGGGTCTGTTGCCGTTTCATCGCAAACCGCGTTGCTGCGAAAAATGTCGCCAGGCCAGGCGTGGGACGCAGGGAATGGTTACTCCCTTGCCAAGTCCCACAACGACGCATGGCGACATTTTACGCGCAACCCGAAGGGCCGGGCCTGTTTTTGCGCGATGCCGCGTTACTCAATGCTTATTTGGCCCACCAAACCTCGCATTTCGCGCCTTGCCTCGCGCAAAAACAGGCTCCGGCGCGGTTGCGATGAAACGGCAACAGACCCTAATAGCGAATCGCGACAATCCAGTAGCAACGCTCGCCTGCCGGGGCCTGGACGACCACTTCGTCGTCCAGGGCTTTGCCCAGTAGCGCTCGGGCCATGGGGCTGTCGATGCTGATGTGCTGGCGCTTGGGATCGATTTCGTCAGGCCCGACAATGCGTACGGTCAAGCTTTGGCCGTCCTCATCTTCCAGTTCTACCGTAGCGCTGAAAAAAACCTTGCTGGGGTCGCTGGGCGGCTGATCAACGACCTTGAGGTTTTCCAGACGTTTGCGCAAAAACCGCACCCGGCTGTCGATCTCGCGCAGCATCTTCTTGCCATAGATATATTCGGCATTCTCCGATCGATCGCCCAGCGCGGCGGCTTCGCTGACCGCCTGGGTGACCGCCGGGCGCCGCACATGCCAAAGTTCGTGCAATTCATTGCGCAGGCGCTGGGCCCCTTCGGCGGTGATCAGTGGGGTTCCGGCGCTGCGGGGAGGGCGGTAGCGGCTCATTCAGACTCCCCGATTGATCAGGCGCATGGGACTTTGTTCAACGACCGGGCGGGTGCCCCAGGCTCCAGCCAGTCCAATCAGTAAGGCTCCAGTCAGCGGAACCAGCAGCCATAGCCCAAAGTGCGGACTCCAGCTTAGATCCAGTGCCTGGCGGTAGAGCAGCAGGGTGATCAGCTCGGCGGCGGCGATGGCCAGTAACCCGGCCAGCGCCCCCAGCAGGGCGAATTCCAGGCGATTGGCCTTTTGCAGCAGTGGTCGGCCGGCGCCCAGGGTGCGCAGCAGTGCACCTTCGTAGAGGCGCTCATCCAGGGTAGCCTGCAAGGCGGCGAACAGAACGGTAAAGCCGGCCAGCAGGACGAACAGCAGGACGTATTCAACGGCCAGCGTGACCTGGGCCAGGATGTCGCGGATCTGTGCCAGTATGGCTTCGACCTCAAGCAGGGTCATGGCCGGAAAGGCCCGTGCCAGATCGCGCAGAGCTTCGCGTTCAGTACTTGGCAGGCTGAAGCTGGTCAGCAGGGTCAGGGGCATGCCGTCGAGGGTGCCGGGGGAAAAGATCATGAAGAAATTCGGGGTGAAGTTGTCCCATTCGACTTCCCGAATGCTGCCGACCCGGGCCTGGACCTGCTGGCCGGCGATCACGAAGGTCAGGTCATCGTTCAGGCTGACGCCAAGGTTGTCTGCTAGCCCGGCTTCGACCGAAACCCAGTGACGGTCATCCGGCAACTGGTCGAACCAGCGGCCTGCGCTCAGGCGGTTGTCAGTGGCCAGGGTAGCTGACCAGGTCAGGCTCAGGTCGCGGTTGATTGCGCGCTCGGCCTGGCTGTCCTTGGTGACCAGATCACGCACCGGTTGGCCGTTGACTTCGATCAGCCGGCCGGGGCTGACCGGGTAGAGTGGGGCGGCGCGAGCGCCAATCTGTTCCAGTTTGGCGGTAAAGGCCTCGGCTTCGCTGGGCAGAATGTTCAGGGCGAAGTGGTTGGGGGCATCATCCGGTAACTGGGCCTGCCAGGTGTCGAGCAGTTCGGTACGCAGAATCAGGATAACCACCATGGACATCAGAATCAGGCCGAAAGCCAGAATCTGCCCGGCTGCGGTGGTTGGCTGCTTGAGCAATTGCCCGCTACCCAGACGCCAGGCCAGGCTGGCGTTGCGCAGCCGGGCGCCGGTTTGCTTGAGCAGGGCCCAGGCCAGCAGGCCGAGCAGCAGAGACGCCAGGGCTCCGCCAAAAACAACTGCCAGGGTGATTGGCAGGTTGCTGGTAAATTGCCACATCAACAGCGTCAGCGAGCCCAGGGCCAGGCCATAGATAACCCAGCCGCTGCTCGGTAGTGGCGCCAGATCGCGGCGCAGAACTCGCAGGGGCGAGACTCGACCGAGTCTGAGCAGCGGTGGCAGGGCGAAGCCGATCAGCCCGACCAGCCCGGTGGCGGTACCGATCAGGAGCGGCGTCAGGCCGGGACGGGGAATGTCCGGAGGCAGCAAATCAGCCAGCAGGTACACCAACCCCCATTGCATCAGCCAGCCCAGTGCCAGCCCGATCAGGGTGGCCAGCAGGCCGAGCCAGGCCAGTTGCACCAGAAATACCTTGAGTACCAGCCGGCGGCTGGCACCCAGACAGCGCAGCAGGGCGCTGGTGTCGAAGTGGCGGCTGGCGAAGCGGTTGGCCGAGAGCGCAACCGCCACCCCGGCCAGTACCACTGCGGCAATGCTGGCCAAACCGAGGAACTGGTTGGCGCGTTCCAGCGCATTGCCGATCTGCCGGTTGTCGTCACCAACGGTCACCAGCCTTTGGTGCTCGTTCAGGCGTGGTTGTAACCACTGGCGATAATCGGCCAGGGCTGTTTCCGGGCCGCTGACCAGCAATCGATAGCGTACTCGGCTGCCGGGCTGGATGATGCCGGTGGCCTCGAGGTCAGCCAGGTTCATCAGCACCCGGGGTGTCAGGCTGTAGAAATCGCCGGCGCGATCGGGTTCGTGGGTCAGCAATGCGTCAATCCGCAGTTCTGACAGGCCGACTTCCAGGGTGTCGCCAATATCCACACCAAGCACGCTGACCAGTCGGGGTTCGACCCAGAGCTCGCCAGGGGCCGGCGTCTGCTCGGCCACCTGCTCCTGGCCAAACAGCCGGTCACTGACGCGGACCTGGCCACGCAACGGATAGCCGGGCCCCACCGCTTTGACACTGGAGAGCTGCATGTCGCTGTCGCTGGCCATGACGCTGGAGAATTCGACCACTTCGGTCCATTCCAGGCCACGGCTGCTGGCCTGTTCGGCGTACAGCGGCGGTAGCGGATCGCGAGATGAGATCAGCATGTCGGCGCCGAGAAATTCGGCGGCGCGGCTGGCCATGCCGCGTTGCAGGCGGTCAGTGAAAAAACTGATCGCGGTGCTGACCAGAACGGCGATGATCAGCGCCAGGACCAGCACCCGCAGCTCTCCGGCGCGCCATTCACGGGCCAGCAGGCGGCTGGCCAACTGAGCTGAATGTTCTCGGCTCATGCGGCCTGCTCCAGCAAACGGCCGGCTTCCAGATGCAGGGCGTATTGGCAGCGCTCGGCCAGGCGTGCGTCGTGGGTGACCATGATCAGGGTGGTGCCCTGTTCGCGGTTGAGCTCGAACAGCAGGTCAGTAATGCGCTGGCCGGTTTTGGCGTCGAGGTTGCCAGTTGGCTCGTCGGCGAACAGGATGTCCGGTTCGCTGGCAAAGGCTCGGGCAATCGCTACGCGCTGCTGCTCGCCACCGGAAAGCTGGCGCGGATAGTGGCTCAGGCGCTGGCCCAGGCCAACCCGTTCGAGTAGCTGGGCTGCCCGCTCGCGGGCGTCGCTGCGGCCATGCAGCTCCAGCGGCAGCATGACATTCTCCAGCGCGGTCAGGCTGGCGAGTAACTGGAAGGACTGGAAGACGAAGCCAACATGCTCGGCTCTAAGCGCTGCACGTTGGTCTTCGTCGAGCTGGCTGAGCGGCTTGCCGGCCAGTTCGACTTCGCCGTTGCTTGGCAGATCGAGCCCGGCCAGCAGGCTGAGCAGGGTCGATTTGCCCGAGCCGGATGCCCCGACGATGGCGACACTGGCGCCGCGGGCGATATGCAGACTGACGTCGTCGAGGATGGTGAGCTCGGCTTCCGAGGTACGAACGACTTTGCTAAGGTGGCTGGCAACGATCACGCTGTCTGACATGGTATCTGCCTTGAAAACTGTCTGGAAATCCTGGCTGGCTCTGTGCCTGGCCGGCTGGCTGGCGCTGCCGGCCAATGCACAGAGTCTGTTGGTTGTTGGCGATAGTATCAGTGCCGCATTCGGTCTGGAACTTGAGCAGGGCTGGGTCAGCCTGCTGCAGGAGCGTTTGCATCAGCATGGCTATCCTTATGAGGTGATCAATGCCTCGGTCAGCGGTGACACTACGGCTGGTGGGCTAGCCCGCTTGCCGAGCCTGCTGGAGCGCTATCAGCCGGCCCTGGTAATGATCGAATTGGGTGGTAATGACGGCTTGCGTGGATTGCCTCCAGCCAATATGCAACAGAATCTTTCCAGCATGGTGCGCAGTGTGCAGAGCAGCGGGGCTGATGCGTTGCTGCTGGGTATCCGCATTCCGCCCAATTATGGGGTGCGTTACACCCGGGCGTTTGAACAGGTCTTCGTCGATGTCAGTCAGGCCCACGAGGTGCCGCTGGTACCATTCGTCCTGGAAGGGGTGGCTGGCGAGGACAGCTTGATGCAGGCTGATGGCATACACCCAACCGCTGCGGCGCAGCCCATAATCCTGGATAATACCTGGCCGGCCATTGAACAATGGCTGCAATCACGGTCCGAGGATATTGAATGATGAGGAACTCCAGGTGACGCTGTCCTGGATGGCAAGGCGGTGGTGCATGGTGGAGCAGGATGAGCAGCAGGATCTGTTTGTCAGTAATCCCTGGCATGTGCACCTGGTGGATATCAATCTGCGGCTGGATGTGCCGCGGGAGCGAACCTTGTGCGGGGATCTTTTGCCATCACGGCCGGTCTATCGCGAAGTAACCCGTCAAGCGTTGCGGGGCCTGTGCCCGGCGTGTCTGGCTATGGCGCGCGAGCAACGTCAGGTGCGACGCCCGGTCACTCGGAATGCTGAGCTGTCAGGGTTGTCTATGCAGATAGAGCTGAGTGGGGTTGGAGGAAGCTGAACGATGAGTGGATCCAGGACTAGACTGCTGGGTGGTTTGCTGAGCTTGCTGCTGGCTGCTCCGGCTATGGCCACTAGCTACGATCTGGCTCCGGGCCAGGAACTTGTCGGACGTATTTACAGCGTCGAGGCTCGGTTCGAGAATACTTTCGCCGATCTTGGCGAAATGTACGGATTCGGCTATCTGGAACTGTTGGCGGCCAACCCGGACATCGATCCCTGGTTGCCAGGTGAGGGGGTGCAGGTGGTAATGCCGGGTAAGCACATCTTGCCCGATGCGCCGCGTGAAGGGATTGTCATCAACCTGCCGGAATACCGGCTGTACTACTTCCCGCCAGGCGGTGGGCAGGTCATGACCTATCCGGTGGGTATCGGCCGAGAGGGGTGGTCCTCACCCATTGGTCAAACCCGGGTTGCGCGCAAGGAAGCCAATCCATCCTGGTATCCTCCCCAGTCGATTCGTGAAGAGCATGCCGCACAAGGCGAATACTTGCCGGCGGTAGTACCGCCTGGGCCGGACAACCCCATGGGGCCGTTCAAGATGAATCTGGCCATGGGCGCCTATGTTATTCATGGCACCAACAAGCAATTCGGTATCGGTATGCGGGTCAGTCATGGCTGCTTTCGCATGAACAATGCGGACATTACCGAGCTTTACCCGCATATTCCGATCGGTACCCAGGTAACCATCGTCAATCAACCGTTCAAGCTGGGTGTGCACGAAGGCAAACTGTACCTTGAGGTGCATACGCCACTGGATGAGCACGGTATGCCTTCAACGCTGGATCGCCAGGCAGCAATGCAGAGTCTGTTGGCTGCGCAGGGCGCCAAGGTGGAGGGGTATCGGCTGGACTGGGGGCAGATCCGTGATCTGGTGTATGCAGAGAGCGGCATGCCAGCCGTTATAGGTACACCTTTCCAACCGGAGTGGGCTGGAAAGGCGTATTTAGGAAGCTCTGATTAAATCAGTTTCGGTGTCGGCCCAGTTGTCACTGACCTGCTCTAGACACGCCGTGAACCCATCCCTGGGGGCTTGACGATGCCCGTCCAGGGCATCGACAGTCTAGAACAGGTCAGCGCCAACCGGGCTGCTGGACTTTTGTGCAATTAATCAGAGTTTCCTCAGGGTCTTACTTGCGGCTGGTCCGCTCCAGCATGCGCATGGCCCGCTCATTGGCTTCGTCAGCGCTTTGCTGAGCCCGCTGGGCGGCAGCCAGTGCTTCTTCCGCCTTGCGATAGGCCTCATCGGCACGAGCCTGAGCACGTGCTGTGGCGTTCTCGTTGGCAGTCAGACGAGCGCTGGTTTCCTGTTGCTGGGTGTTGCTGCAGCCGACAGCCAAAAGCGCGGCCAGGGCAACGGCGGACAATTGCAGTGCAGTTTTCATGGTTTTCCCCTTCTCGATGAGTCCTTGCGTTGGGTCGGTTCTATTGAACGCTCCCCGTTAGCATCAACAATACTAGCACCGGTTTTTGACTATGGTGTTGTCATAAGTCATAAACCAGCGTGTTAGAGGGTATTCAGCAATTTTAATTCCCTGTTGCAGGTGTTTGTTCTGGCTCGACAGTGCGGTAATGTGTCGCAACCACAATGAGACAACTACAAGGAATGCATTGATGCTGGGCAACATAGGCTTGCTAGCGGGGCTCGCCCTGCTGATTTTCATGGCCCTGCGCGGAGCCAATATCTTTATCGCCTCGCTGGTTTGTGCCCTGGTAGTGGCAGTGACCAACGGATTGTTGATTCCCAAGACTCTGCTTGAGTTCTATCCCTTCGGTCCGCTTGGAGCCTTCACCTTTGCTGGCAAGTTCTTTCTGCTGTTCCTCTGTGGGGCAATTTTTGGTAAGGCCATGGCGACCAGTCAGGCAGCCAAGAGCATTGCACTGGCCATTACTAATAGCCTGGGTGTAAAGCGCACCCTGTTGGTGGGCATGTTGGTATGTGCGCTACTGACCTACGGCGGTGTAGTGGTGTTCGTGGTGGTGTTCACCATGTATCCGCTGGGTATCACTCTGATGCGTGAAGCCAATCTGCCCAAACGGCTCTGGGCGGCGGCGACCTCGGTTGGGGCCGGAACCTTCACCATGACCGCGCTGCCGGGGACTCCGTCGATCCATAACGTGATCTCGGCCAGTTCGCTGGGGACCGACCTGTTTGCCGGCGGCTGGATCGGGATCTTTGCTGCTCTGATCATGGTTGGGCTTGGCATGTGGTATGTCGAACGTGGCTGGCGGCTGGCCCGGGCCAACGGTGAAGGCTTTGTCGAGAATACCCAGGACAAGCGTATGGAGCAGTTGATCGGTGATCCTGCCGATGCGCCGCCGTGGTATCTGGCGATGGTTCCGATGATCGTGGTGCTGGGCGTGATCATGCTGCCGCGGCTGTTGCTGGCCATGGGTGACTGGTCCGGTAGCGACAGCTTGCTGGCGCGCAGTCTGGTCTTTAGCCAGACGCAACCGATCATCTGGCCGAGCATGGCCTTGATCCTGGGTTCGTTGACCTGCGTAGTGCTGTTCCCGAGCATGCGGCGCAAGGTGGGGCAAGTATTTGGCCAGGGCGCCGAAGACTCGATCATGCCGCTGCTCAATACGGCGGCAGTAATCGGCTTCGGTGGAGTCGTGACCCAGACCGCCGGTTTTGGTCAGTTTGCCCAGTGGATTCTCAGTGCTGATCTGCCGCCGCTACTGTCAGTGTTTGCCTCGGCCAGCGTAGTCTCGGCCATCGTTGGTTCGTCCTCTGGCGGTCTGCAGATTTTCATGCAGTCGCTGGCTCCGCATTACCTGGAGATGGGCGTACAACCGGAGATCCTGCACCGGATCGCCGCCATTGCCTCGGGCGGTTTAGACTCGTTGCCGCATTGTGGCGCAGTGATCGCCACCTTCATGATCATGGGGTTGACCCATCGTGAGGCTTACAAGGATATGTTCGTGGTCACCGTGGCTATCCCGGTGGTGGCCTGTCTGGCCGCGATCGCACTACTGATGATGCTGGGTATGGGCTGAGTCGGAAGCGGGGAATGACAGGGGGGTGAGCGAAAAATCGGGTGGAATTTTTTTCCTGATTTGTTGTCTATACTGTTCCCCTGTTCCCTTTTGGATTTCCACAGGAGACCGACAATGCCACTGACGCCGATCCAACACGATCCGCAAGCACAGCAGTTCTACATTGTCGTCGATGGCGCAAAAGCCTATTTGTCCTATATGGATCTGGGTAAAAAGACGCTGGATATCTACCGTACCTTCGTGCCCAGTATTCTGCGCCGCAGGGGGCTGGCCGCCAGGCTGACAGCCCATGCCCTGCGCTATGCAGAGGAGGGCGGGTACACGGTTATACCCTCCTGCTCGTACGTGGAGTGGTACATGGATCGCCAGACTCGCCTCGTCGAAGCCCGTACTGCCTGAGTCCTATTGCAGAAACGACAAACCCCGCCTTGGCGGGGTTTGTCGTTTTAAGGGCCGGGATCAGCCGCGCTGACGCTTGGGCATAACATCCTTGAGTTTGGCGTGCATGCTGCGGATGCTGCTGACTGTAGTATCCCAGTCGATGCAGGCGTCAGTCACAGAAACTCCGTACTGCAGTTGCGACAGATCCTGGGGAATCGACTGATTACCCCAGCCGATATGGCTTTCAACCATCAGGCCGATTATCGAATTGTTGCCTTCGAGAATCTGATTGGCAACGTTATCCATCACCAGTGGCTGCAAGCCCGGGTCCTTGTTGGAGTTGGCGTGGCTGCAGTCGACCATGATGTTCAGCGGTACGCCTGCCTTTTGCAGTTCCTTTTCACATAGCGAGACGCTGACCGAGTCATAGTTCGGTTTACCGTTGCCGCCGCGCAGTACCACATGGCCGTATTTGTTGCCCTTGGTGGTTACGATCGATACCTGGCCATCCTGGTTGATACCCAGGAAGCGGTGCGGGCTGGAGACTGACTGCAGGGCGTTGATGGCCACGGTCAGGCTGCCGTCGGTACCGTTCTTGAAGCCGACCGCCGAAGACAAGCCCGAAGACATTTCCCGGTGGGTTTGCGATTCGGTGGTACGGGCGCCGATGGCGGACCAGGAGATCAGGTCCTGCAGGTACTGTGGGGAGATTGGGTCGAGCGCTTCGGTAGCGGTCGGCAAGCCCATCTCACTCAAATCACGCAGCAGTTGCCGGCCAATGTGCAGGCCGTCTTCGATCTTGAATGAATCATCAAGATAGGGGTCGTTGATCAGACCTTTCCAGCCAACGGTGGTACGTGGTTTTTCAAAATAGACCCGCATGACCAGATACAAGGTGTCGCTGACTTCCTCGGCCAGTTTTTTCAAGCGCTGGGCGTAATCCTTGGCGGCTTCGACATCATGGATGGAGCAGGGGCCAATGACGATAAACAGGCGCTGGTCCTTGCCATCGAGAATGTCGCGAATAACCTGGCGGCTATCGCTGATGGTCGCCTGGGCGGTCGGTGTCAGCGGAATTTTGGCTTTGAGTTGGGCGGGTGTGATCAGTACTTCGTTCGAAGCGATGTTAAGGTCATCGATTGGTAAGTCGGCCATCATCAGTCTCAGCAGGTTTGTCAGGCAGCCAGCGGCGCCTTGGTTCAGTATTATGGAGGCTCCAGGGTGGCTGACAGCTTAATCAAGCTTGCCGCGCCAGGCTACCCCAACTTGCTACTATTGGGTCGATTGATGGTTTGGATCGAACGCCAGCTTTGTCGCGTGGCTGACGGTCTTGAGCTGGCAAAGACGATTACCATGACGTCCAGTCGGACCATGCACATGACAAGAAGAGGGTGATATGCAAAGCAGCATGCCAAGAATCGGGGTTATCGGTACGGGCGCCATTGGCGGCTTTTACGGCCTGATGCTGGCCCGTAGCGGCCAGGACGTACACTTTTTGTTGCGTAGTGAGTATCAGGCGGTGCTCGACAAGGGGCTGACCGTCGACAGTTGGGTGCACGGAATGCTCAACCTCAATCCGGTACAGGCCTATCGCGACGTGGCCGACATGCCGGCCTGTGACTGGTTGCTGGTGGGCGCCAAGTCGACTACTAATGCTGAGTTGGCGCCAATCATTGCCAAGGCTGCGGCGCCTGGGGCCAAGGTAGTGTTGTTGCAGAACGGGCTGGATAACGAAGCCGACCTGCGGCCGTTGCTGCCTGATGACCTACACCTGATCGCCGGGCTGTGCTATGTGTGCCTGTACCGTACCGCGCCCGGTGTGGTGGTGCATCAAGACAACGGCCTGATCGACCTGGCCTACCATAGCGGCCCAGCCGGCGACGATACGGCGCGAGCGGCTGTACTGAGCGAGGGCGCGGAGCTATTCCGTCAAGCCGGTATCAAGGCTCGGGAGGCCGCCAACCTGGAGTCAGCTCGTTGGCAGAAGCTGGTCTGGAATGCAGCTTTCAATGGCGTTTCCGTACTGCTCAATGGCGGCACCAAAGCGTTGCTCGATAACCCGGCCAGTTGGCAGTTGATTCGTGATCTGATGGCCGAGATCGTCAGTGCTGCCGAGGCCCAAGGCTACAGCATGCCGGAGCAATACCCGGAAAAACTGCTCAAGCACACCCACACCATGCCGGACTATCAGCCCAGCATGTACCACGACTGGCTGCACAAGCGCCCGATGGAGCTGGACAATCTGTACGGCAAAGCGCTGGAAAAGGCCGCCCAGGCCGGTTGCGCGATGCCGAAAACCGAGGCATTGTTGCAGATGTTGCGGTTCATTCAGGACAGGTACCTGGCCGCTGACTGACCCCTTTGCCAGGAGGCGCCATGCCCGTACTGCTCGGTGACAAGTTGGTAATTGCGATCTCCTCGCGAGCCTTGTTCGATCTGGATGACAGTCACCAGGTCTATGAGCAGGAAGGGCTGGAAGCCTACCGGCAATATCAGATAGCGCGTGAAGACGAACCGCTGGCCCCCGGCGAAGCCTTTCAACTGGTGCAGAAGCTGCTACGGATCAACAGCCTGCTGGAAGGCGAAAGCCGGGTAGAGGTGGTGCTGTTGTCGCGCAACAGCGCTGATACCGGTCTGCGAGTTTTCAACTCGATCCAGCATTATCAGCTCGGGATTACCCGGGCTGCCTTTGCTGGCGGTCGCAGCCCGTTCACCTATGTGCCAGCCTTCGGCTGCCATCTGTTTCTTTCCACCCATGCCGACGATGTTCGCAGCACTCTGGAAGCCGGGTTTGCCGCCGCAACGATTCTGCCTTCGGGGCGCCCGCGTGACACCGGTGACGAGTTGCGCATCGCCTTTGATGGCGATGCGGTACTGTTCTCCGATGAATCCGAGCAAGTGTTTCAGCGTGATGGACTGGAGGCCTTTCAGGCCAAGGAGCGAGCCGCTGCGCGTGAGCCGTTGGCCGGTGGGCCGTTCAAGCATTTCCTGGCCGCTCTGAACCGGATCCAGACCGAGTTCGGTGTCGATGATTGCCCAATCCGTACTGCTCTGGTTACCGCGCGTGGAGCTCCGGCCCATGAGCGGGTAATTCGGACCCTGCGAGAGTGGGATATTCGCCTGGATGAATCGCTGTTTCTCGGCGGGCTCGATAAGTCTGAGTTCCTGCGTGCCTTCGGAGCAGATCTTTTCTTCGATGACCAGGAAGGTCATTGTCAGCGAGCCGTGGGAGTGGTCCCGACCGGGCATGTGCCGCACGGCATCAGTAATCTGCGTAAAACCAGCTAGGAACCAACCTCAAACTGCTTACACCGGTCTGACGAGGCGAAAAAAGACCCTTAAAGCCTTTTGGCAGACCAGTGGTCGGTTATTTTGTCGTCTGACCAATCATTTCAGTTACAGATGGTCTAACCTCGTAGTGATAACGGTTATTATGGTTATAACGCGGCGCACGACCGTGAAACCGTCAGACCAGGGGATCCCATCATGAAACTGCAGCAGCTCCGCTATATCTGGGAGGTCGCTCATCACGATCTTAACGTGTCGGCCACCGCGCAGAGTCTGTACACCTCACAGCCGGGTATCAGCAAACAGATCCGCCTGCTTGAGGATGAACTGGGGGTTGAAGTCTTTTCTCGCAGCGGCAAACACCTGACCCGAGTTACGCCTGCGGGCGAGCGCATCATTGCTACCGCCGGTGAGATTTTGCGCAAGGTCGAAAGCATCAAGCAGATCGCCCAGGAGTTCAGTAACGAACGCAAGGGCACCTTGACTCTGGCAACCACCCACACCCAGGCACGCTACGCCTTGCCGCCGATTATTGGTCGCTTCATTCAGCGCTATCCCGATGTGTCCCTGCACATGCACCAGGGCACGCCGATGCAGATCTGCGAGATGACGGTCGATGGCACCGCTGATTTTGCGATTGCCACTGAAGCGTTGGAGCTGTTTTCCGATTTGGTGATGATGCCGTGCTATCGCTGGAATCGTTGTGTGATCGTACCTAAGGGGCATCCACTGACCAAGTTGCCGGAGTTGTCACTCGAAGCTTTGGCTGAACATCCGCTGGTCACCTACGTGTTTGGCTTTACTGGTCGCTCGAAGCTGGACGAGGCATTCAGCAATCGCGGTCTGGCACCCAAGGTGGTGTTTACTGCCGCCGATGCGGACGTGATCAAGACCTACGTGCGGTTGGGGTTGGGGGTCGGGATTGTCGCCCATATGGCGCTTGATCCGGTGGCCGATGCCGACCTTGTGACAATCGACGCCAGCAAGCTGTTTGAGCCCAGCGTAACCAAGATCGGGTTCCGCAAGGGGACTTTCCTGCGTGGCTATATGTATGACTTCATCGAGGCTTTCGCGCCGCACCTGACCCGCGATGTGGTCGACAAGGCCCTACAGTGCCACAACAAGCTGGAACTTGATGAGTTGTTCGCAGGAGTAGAGCTGCCAGTCCATTAGACTGGCAGTCATTGCGCTGGAGGCAGGTCAGCTCTTGGCGATCAGGTTGCCGGCATGCAGGCCGCACTCTTTCTGGGTGGCTTCTTCCCACCACCAGCGGCCTTCACGCTCGTGCTGGTTCGGCAGTACCGCACGGGTGCAGGGCTCGCAGCCGATACTGATAAATCCGCGCTCATGCAGCGGGTTGTAGGGAATCTCCAACATGCGGATGTAGTTCCACACATCTTCGCTGCTGTAGTTGGCCAGCGGGTTGAACTTGATCAGCGGATGTGCGTCGCTGCCGAATGCTTCGTCCTGCTCGATCACCGGCACATGGCTGCGGGTGCCGGGGCTTTGGTCACGACGCTGGCCAGTAATCCAGGCATCGACGGTTGCCAGCTTGCGCCGCAGCGGGGCGATCTTGCGGATGCCGCAGCACTCGCCGTGGCCGCTCTTGTAGAAATCGAACAGCCCCTTTTCCTTCACATAGGCTTCCAGGGCCTGATGCTCGGGGGAAAGTACTTCCAGGGTAATGCCATAATGCTCGCGGACTTTTTCCAGAAACTGGTAGGTTTCCGGGTGCAGGCGGCCGGTATCCAGGGTGAATACCTTGATGGCGGGGTTAATCTTCCAAGCCATGTCCAGCACTACGATATCGTCGGCGCCACTGAATGACAGCCACAGATTATCAAAGTGCTCAAAGGCCAGTTTGAGTATGTCCTGGGGGGATTTGCCGGCGTAGCTTTCGGCCAGTTCGGCGGGGTCGAATGTCTTGGTCATCAGGCTCGTTTCCTTCCAGGCGGTCAATGCGCCGCTGTTTTGAGCGAAGTCTAACAAAGCCCGACTTAGTCCATCCTCTTTTATTTAGTTATATTTTTATGTCTTTTGGCTATCATCAGGCAAGCTAACAGGCGTGTCTGTTAGCTTGGACTGGCATTGCGTCGCAGGCGCTTAGCCGGTAGATTGTCGGCCATTTCATCGATCACATCAGGAGCTGCCCGTGGAAATCGCCTGCCTTGACCTTGAAGGGGTACTGGTACCGGAAATCTGGATTGCCTTTGCCGAGAAAACCGGTATCGAAGAGCTGAAGGCGACTACCCGGGATATTCCCGACTACGACGTGCTGATGAAGCAACGCCTGGGCATTCTCGATCAGCACGGCCTCAAGCTGGGTGATATTCAGGAAGTGATCGCCACCCTCAAGCCGCTGGACGGCGCGGTGGAGTTCGTTGACTGGCTGCGCGAGCGCTTTCAGGTCGTGATTCTGTCCGATACTTTCTACGAGTTTTCGCAGCCGTTGATGCGTCAGCTCGGTTTTCCGACCCTGCTGTGTCATCGTCTGATTGCCGACGAGAGCGACCGGGTAGTGGATTATCAACTACGCCAGAAGGATCCCAAGCGTCAGTCTGTTATTGCGCTCAAGAGCCTGTACTACCGGATCATTGCTGCTGGTGACTCCTACAATGACACTACCATGCTGTCCGAAGCCCATGCCGGCATCCTGTTCCACGCCCCGGACAACGTGATTGCCGAGTTCCCGCAGTTTCCGGCAGTGCACACCTATGAAGACCTGAAGAAAGAGTTCATCAAAGCGTCGAATCGTACGCTGAGCCTCTGATTTAGGGAAACACTGATTAAATCTGTTTCTGCGTTGGCCCAATTGTCGCTGGGCTTGTGTGCAATTAATCAGTGTCTTCTTAGTTTAGTGCTTCCATCAGAACCCTGACCTTGGTCAGGGTTTCCTGATATTCGGCTTCAGCCTCCGAGTCGGCGACGATGCCGCCACCTCCCCACAGATAGAGTCGGTCATCCTGATGAATCAGGGTGCGGATGGCGATATTCAGGTCCATCTGGCCTTCACAGCCGATATAGCCGATGCTGCCGCAATACAGGCTGCGCCGGACTGGTTCGAGTTCCTCGATGATCTGCATTGCGCGAATTTTCGGTGCTCCGGTGATCGATCCGCCCGGGAAGGCGGCGGCCAGCAGGTCGAGGGCGTCCTGACCTTCGGCCAGCTCGCCGGTTACGCTGCTGACCAGATGATGAACGTTGGGATAGGTTTCCAGGGCGAACAGCTCGGGAACCCGGACACTGCCGGGCCGGCAGCTGCGGCCCAGGTCATTGCGTAGCAGGTCAACGATCATCAGGTTTTCCGCCCGGTCCTTGAGGCATTCAAGTAGCTCTTCGGCTAGAGCCTGATCCTGTTCTGGCGTTGCGCCACGCCCTCGGGTGCCCTTGATCGGGCGGGTCTCTACATGGCCGTCATGGACCTGCAGAAAACGTTCCGGTGACAGGCAGAGCAGAGCGCCGTCATGGCTTTCCAGGTAGGCGGAAAACGGAGTCGGGCAGGCTTGGCGCAGGCGTTGCCAGGCGCTCCAGGGATCGCCACTGCAGTCGGCGCTGAAGCGTTGAGCCAGATTGATCTGGTAGCAGTCGCCGGCCTGAATGTAGTGCTGAATGCGCTCAAAGGCTTGCTGGTAATCGGTACGGCGTTGCTCGGCCTGGAACGCACTGGTCAGGTGGAAGGGGGCTGGTGCGACAGCGCTGGTGCGCAGGCGTTCGAGAATGGCCTCGTGCTCGCTGTTCGGCAGGCGTGGATGACTCACCAGCCAGCTTTGACGCTGCTGGTGATCGCTCAGCAGCGCCCACAGGTGAATGCCCATGCGCAGGTCGGGTAGCCGGATATCGGCTTTGGCTAGCTCGGGCAGGGCCTCCAGGTGTCGACCGAAATCATAGCTGACATAACCCAGAGCCCCGGCGCCAAAGGGCAGGGGCTGGCCGGGCCAGGATGCCGGGCCAAGATCGGCCAGCAGTTGACGCAGGCGAGCAAGCGTTTCTCGGCCGTGTTCTGCATGTAGCGGTTCGATTATCTGGCTTGGGCCGGCACTCAGCAGGCTGTAGCGGCCCAGCTGAGAGGGGGTGGCCGAGTCCAGCAGGACCGGATGGCCAAGGTCACGCACGCTGGGCAGCCAGGCATCAAGCCTGGGCTGATAGCCCAGCTCAGTGAGTTGGTAGTGCATTTACGATGTCGTCATGCAGGGTTTTCGGAGTTGCTGGACTCCGGGCTTGCCGGGGGTTCTTCGGGCTTGATTGAACGCGGCTGGCTAAAGTGCTTTTGGGCGTAGGCCACGCGCTGCTCAGGCGTTTCCGGCTCATGGCCGGTCTTTTTCAGTGCCGCCAGATGGCGTTCGACGGCATGGCAGCGGTGGGTCAGGCCGGCATCGTTGGCAATCTGGATATTCAGGCCTGGGCGGGCGTTGAGCTCCAGAATCAGCGGACCCTGATCCTGATCCAGTACCAGATCGACGCCGATGTACCCCAGACCGGACAATTCGTAACAGGATGCCGCCAGGGCCATGAAACCGTCCCAATCCGGCAGTTGTACACCATCGACCGGGTTGGCAGTGTCGGGGTGTTTGCTGATCTTCTTGTTCAGCCAGGTACCCTTGAGGGTTATGCCGGTAGCCAGATCGACACCGACCCCGATCGCGCCCTGGTGCAGGTTGGCCTTGCCACTGGATTGGCGGGTCGGCAGGCGCACCATGGCCATCACCGGATAGCCCATCAGCACGATGATGCGAATGTCCGGTACGCCTTCATAGCTGATGCTCTTGAAGATCGGATCGGGGGTGACTCGGTATTCAATGATTACCCGGTCACGGTGGCCGCCGAGCGAGTACAGTCCAGACAGGATGCTGGAGATGTGGTGGCCGATTTCGTCGCGGCTGATGATCTTTCCCGATACGGTCTTGAACATGCCTTCGTAGCGATCGGCGATGACGATGATGCCGTCGCCGCCGGCGCCCTGGGCCGGCTTGATAACGAAGTCCTTGTGTTTGTCGACAATCGAATCGAACTTGTCGAAATCCTTCTCGGTTTCAATGATCCCGTACAGCTCCGGCACATGAATGCCGGCAGCGATGGCGCGCTCCTTGGTCAGGATCTTGTCGTCGACCACCGGATACAGGTGCCGCTTATTGTACTTGAGTACATAGTCGGCATTGCGGCGGTTGATGCCCATGACGCCATGGGCTTTGAGCGCTTTCAAGGTTTTCAGGAAGAACATGCGGTTTCCTCAGCCCTGTTGGGTCAACGCCTTGAAGCGCATCAGTTCGGTCAGCCGGTAGCCACGATAACGCCCCATTGCCAGCATGAAGCCTACCAGTACCAGCAAGATTGCCGGGAAGGTGAAGACGAAGTAGGTCAGCTCCGGAATGGTCATCAACAGGTGCGCGAGGGTAGCAGCGACCAGTGTGCCGAGTGCGACCTTGAACGAATGGCTGCCGCCACGCTCTTCCCAGGTGATCGACAGGCGCTCGATGGTCATGGTCAGGATCACCATCGGGAATAGCGATACCGACAGCGCCCGCTCGATACCGAGTTTGTGACTGAACAGACTGATGGCGGCGATGACCAGCACCACGAAGGTCAGTACGATCGACAAGCGTGGCAGCATCTGCAGCTTCAGGTGTTCAAGGTAGGAGCGCAGTGACAGGCCCAGCGCGGTAATCAGGGTGAACAACACGATACCCCAGCCAACTTGAGTCTCGCGGAAGGCCAGGGCGATCAGTACCGGGGTAAAGGTCCCCAGGGTCTGGATGCCGATCAGGTTGCGCAGAATCAGGATTACCAGTACTCCGACCGGGATCATGATCATCACCTGATAGACATGCTGGGCATGCAGCGGCAGGCCATAAAGCGAGTATTCGAGCAGTGCCGAGGCGCGATTCTCGGTGGTCATCTTGGCCAGGCGCAGAGCGTTCATCTCACTGTTGTTGATGGTGAAGCTGACGCGGCCCTGGCGGCCGCCTTCAAGGTTGAACAGCGGCTGGCTGCCGGTCCACCAGATCAGGCGGTTGTCGGGGATGCCTTGCTGGCCGGTTTCAGGGTGGTAATACAGCCAGCGCTCGCCGTTATGGCTACGCAGCCACAGTTCCGGCTCCTGATTGGCCGTGCTTTCCAGACGAATGGTATGTACCAGCTCCAGCGGGATTCGCGCATTGGACAGCAGCACATCAATTACCCGGGCCTTGTCCAGCGCACTGGCGCTGCCGCCAAGCAGCAGCTTGACATTGTCGTCGGTGATGTCATTGACCCGGCGAATGGTTTCACTGATGAAGGTTTCGATGTCGGCCGAGTGCTGGCGGATCGGACTGATCAATGCATCGGCGGCGACCTGCTCGGGGCCATCCAGAACAATCGGCTGGCGTGCTGGAGGCGGCGGCGCGACCGTGGGGGCGGTGCTGTAGCGCTTGGTCAGCACCAGGCGGTAGTACAGGGTCTGGGTGCCACTGGCACGGCGGGCCGACCAGGTCACCCTGCGGTTGCTCTGCACCTGATTGATGCTGACTCCGTAATTGTTGGAGATGAAGCTTTCGTTAAGGCTGATGTAGTCCTGATTCAGTGGCGGAATGAACATCTGAGCCTTGATGGGGACGCCACTGCTGGCCTGAAACTCGAACTTGGCGTCGAGGCTCCAGATATCGTCGGTTTCGTCTTCCTTGACCGGAATGTCGAGCACGACGATCTGGTATCCGGTGATCAGCAGGCCAAGGCTTACAAGAATGAAGATAAGGATTTTCAGGTGCAAGTTGAGCGATTGCATAGTCTTCCCAGTGGCTGTGTAGGTCACCGCTTCCTGTCGTCATCCAGGTGCGCAGGCATCGGTTCGGTGAACAGGGCGGCATATTAGCACGCCCTCAGGTTGGTACGTAGTCCGGTCGAAAAGTGCCCTGGCAGTGTCTCGATGCCGGTGATTGACGCTTCTGGTCGATGGTTGGCGGCAGGTATTGAAGAGAGATTGTGAGGGCTGTCCATGCATGGTCCTTAAGGTTGGCAGATTCTGAGTACAGAATAGCGTAATAAGGGTTTTTTGATGGATTGTTGACAATCTCGTGCGGTGAGGCGCATTATTCGCTCAGTTGAATCGTGTTGACCAATAATTTAACAAAGGTTGTCAACAATTGGCTGAAGCAGACACCCAGTCGCCCGCGCTCACCCTGTCCGACGGTGCCTTTGCCCGTATCCAGTCGGCAATCGTCAAAGGCGAGATTGCGCCGGGTACCCGTATCAGCGAGCAGTATCTGAGCAGTACTTTCGGTATTGGTCGTGGCCCGCTGCGCGAAGCCATCCGTCGGCTCGAGGGGCGGCGTCTGGTGGTGCGCATTCCGCATGCTGGGGTGCGTGTTGTTTCACTCAGCTATGCAGAGCTGATCGAGCTGTACCATGTGCGTGAAGCGCTGGAAGGCATGGCCTGTCGGTTGGCGGCGCAGAACATGAGCGATGAGGAAATCGCCGGTCTGCGTGAGGTGCTGGCGACCCATGAGAAACACAGTGGTCTCAAGGCCAACGAGTCCTATTATCAGCAGGAAGGTGATCTGGATATTCATTACCGGATCATTCAGGGCAGCAAGAACCAGACCCTCAGCGACATGCTATGTGGTGATCTCTACCACCTTGTGCGCATGTACCGCTACCGCTACTCCACTACGCCCAAGCGTCCGCAGCAGGCGTTCGCCGAACATCATCGAATCATTGAAGCCATCGCCGACCGTGATGGCGAGCTCGCGGAAATGTTGATGCGCCGCCATATCAGCGCTTCACGCCGCAACATCGAGCGTCGCATGCAACAGCAAGACGCGCCCCAAGATCCTCAGGAGGGACTGAATGATGAGTAATAGCCCAGGTCAACGTTTCCGTCAGGCGCTTGCTGAAGAGCAACCCTTGCAGGTTATCGGCGCGATCAACGCCAATCACGCCCTGCTGGCCAAGCGTGCCGGCTTTAAGGCCATCTATCTGTCTGGTGGTGGCGTCGCTGCCGGTTCGCTGGGTTTGCCGGATCTGGGTATCAACACTCTGGAAGATGTGCTGATCGACGTGCGCCGGATTACCGATGTCTGCGACCTGCCGCTGCTGGTGGATATCGATACCGGTTTTGGTCCCAGCGCTTTCAACATTGAGCGCACGGTCAAGAGCCTGATCAAGGCCGGTGCCGCTGCCGCGCACATTGAGGATCAGGTAGGTGCCAAGCGCTGTGGCCACCGCCCGGGCAAGGAAATTGTCTCGACCGAGGAAATGGTTGACCGGGTCAGGGCTGCGGCCGATGCCAAGACCGATCCAGACTTCTTCCTGATCGCCCGCACTGATGCTATCCAGGCCGAAGGCGTGGACGCCGCGATTGCGCGGTGCAAGGCCTATGTCGAGGCCGGTGCCGATGGCATTTTCGCCGAGGCCGCTTACGATCTGCCTACCTACGAGCGCTTCGTCAAGGAGCTGAATGTGCCGGTTCTGGCCAACATTACCGAGTTTGGCGCCACCCCGTTGTTCAGTCGTGATGAGCTGGCCTCGGTGGGGGTGGCCATCCAGCTGTATCCGCTGTCGGCGTTTCGGGCCGCGAACAAAGCGGCGGAAAATGTCTACACCGCGATTCGTCAGGAAGGTCACCAGAAGAGTGTGGTCGACAGCATGCAGACCCGCGCCGAGCTCTATGACCGTATTGGCTATCACGCCTTTGAGCAGAAGCTGGATGCGCTGTTTGCTGCCGGCAAGAAGTAATAAGCCGGTCCGGCCCCGCCCTGGTGGGGCTGTTGAATAACGACAATGATTGCCTGGAAGGAGATGAACGATGAGCACCAACGACACCACCACGCCGACGTTCAAACCGAAGAAGTCCGTTGCCCTGAGCGGCACCACCGCCGGTAACACCGCGCTGTGCACCGTAGGTCGCAGCGGCAATGATCTGCATTACCGCGGCTATGACATTCTTGATGTCGCCACCACCTGCGAGTTCGAGGAAATCGCTCACCTGCTGGTCCATGGCAAGCTGCCGACCATCGCTGAGCTGGCCGGTTACAAGACCAAGCTCAAGGCCCTGCGCGGCCTGCCGGCCGGGGTCAAGGCCGCGTTGGAACAACTGCCGCCGTCGGCGCATCCGATGGATGTGATGCGGACTGGCGTCTCGGTGCTGGGCTGCCTGTCGCCAGAGAAGGACGACCACAACCATCCCGGCGCCCGCGACATTGCCGACAAGCTGATGGCCTGCCTGGGTTCGATGCTGCTGTACTGGTATCACTACAGCCACAACGGCAAGCGCATCGACGTCGAGACCGATGACGATTCTATCGGGGGGCATTTCCTGCACCTGCTGCACGGCGAAAAACCGCGCGATTCCTGGGTGCGCGCCATGCACACCAGCCTGATCCTGTATGCCGAGCATGAATTTAACGCGTCGACCTTTACCTCACGGGTGATTGCCGGTACCGGCTCGGATATGTACTCCTGCATCGCCGGTGGTATCGGCGCCCTGCGTGGTCCCAAGCATGGCGGTGCCAACGAGGTCGCTTTCGAGATCCAGAAGCGCTACGACAATCCGGACGAGGCTGAAACCGACATCCGCGAGCGGGTGGGACGCAAGGAAGTGGTAATCGGCTTCGGCCATCCGGTCTATACCGTCGCCGATCCGCGCAACAAGGTGATCAAGGAAGTGGCCCGCGAACTCTCAGTAGAGCAGGGCAATACCAAGATGTACGACATTGCCGAGCGTCTGGAAAGCGTGATGTGGGAAATCAAGAAGATGTTTCCCAACCTCGACTGGTTCAGCGCCGTGAGCTACCACATGATGGGCGTACCGACTGCCATGTTTACCCCATTGTTCGTCATCGCCCGTACCTCGGGCTGGTCCAGCCATGTCATCGAACAGCGTATCGACGGCAAGATCATCCGCCCCAGCGCCAACTACGTCGGCCCGGAAGATCTGAAATTCGTCCCGCTCAAGGATCGCAAGTAAATGAACACTCAATACCGCAAACCCTTGCCGGGCACTGACCTGGACTATTTCGATGCCCAGGCGGCGGTCGATGCGATCGCGCCGGGCGCCTACGCCAGGTTGCCGTACACATCGCGGGTGCTGGCTGAGAACCTGGTGCGCCGTTGTGAGCCGGCGACCCTGACTGATTCGCTCAAGCAGTTGATCGAACGCAAACGCGAGATGGACTTCCCCTGGTATCCGGCCCGGGTGGTCTGTCACGACATTCTGGGTCAGACCGCGCTGGTCGATCTGGCTGGTCTGCGCGATGCCATCGCCGACAAGGGTGGTGATCCGGCCAAGGTCAATCCGGTGGTGCCGGTACAGTTGATTGTTGACCACTCGTTGGCGGTCGAATGCGGCGGTTATGACCCGCAGGCGTTCGAGAAGAACCGTGCCATCGAGGACCGTCGTAACGAAGACCGCTTCCATTTCATCGACTGGACCAAGTATGCGTTCAAGAATGTTGATGTGATCCCGCCTGGCAATGGCATCATGCACCAGATCAATCTGGAGAAGATGAGCCCGGTGATTCAGGCCCGTGACGGCGTTGCCTTCCCGGATACCTGCGTCGGTACCGACAGCCATACGCCGCATGTCGATGCCCTGGGGGTGATCGCCATCGGCGTTGGTGGTTTGGAAGCCGAGAACGTGATGCTTGGCCGTGCCTCCTGGATGCGTCTGCCGGACATCGTCGGTGTCGAGCTGACCGGCAAGCTGCAGCCGGGGATTACCGCCACCGACATGGTCCTGGCGCTGACTGAATTCCTGCGCAAGGAACGGGTCGTGGGTGCCTATCTGGAGTTCCGTGGTGCGGGTGCCGCCAGTCTGACCCTGGGGGATCGGGCGACCATCTCCAACATGGCGCCGGAATACGGTGCCACGGCGGCGATGTTCTTCATCGATCAGCAGACCATCGATTATCTGAAACTGACCGGCCGCGATGACGAGCAGGTTAAACTGGTCGAGACCTATGCCAGGCAGGCGGGGCTTTGGGCTGACAGCCTGGCTGATGCCGACTATGAGCGCGTGCTGCGTTTCGATCTGTCCTCTGTAGTGCGCAATATGGCTGGCCCGTCCAACCCGCATGCCCGGGTCGCCACCAGCGATCTGGCGGCCAAAGGGATCGCCGTGGGCCTGGAGCAGGCGCGTGCCCAGGAAGCTGAAGGCTTGATGCCCGATGGCGCGGTAATTATCGCTGCCATTACCAGCTGTACCAACACCAGCAACCCGCGCAACGTGATTGCCGCCGGCTTGCTGGCACGCAACGCTAACAAACTCGGCCTGACCCGCAAGCCCTGGGTCAAGACCTCGCTGGCGCCGGGCTCGCGGGTAGTGGCTGACTATCTGCAGGAAGCTGGTCTGACCCATGAGCTGGAGCAGCTTGGCTTCGGTGTGGTGGCCTTTGCCTGTACTACCTGCAACGGCATGTCCGGCGCGCTGGATCCGAAGATTCAGCAGGAGATTATCGACCGCGACCTGTATGCCACCGCCGTGTTGTCGGGCAACCGCAACTTCGACGGGCGTATCCACCCCTATGCCAAACAGGCCTTCCTGGCTTCACCGCCGCTGGTAGTGGCTTATGCGATTGCCGGGACTATCCGTTTCGATATCGAAAAGGATGTGCTGGGTGTTGTCG
Source organism: Pseudomonas jilinensis (assembly GCF_003586265.1). Lineage (NCBI taxonomy): Bacteria > Pseudomonadati > Pseudomonadota > Gammaproteobacteria > Pseudomonadales > Pseudomonadaceae > Pseudomonas > Pseudomonas jilinensis. Next base: position 65,048 of record NZ_QJSA01000002.1, read on the forward strand.
ATGGCAAGGAAGTTCGTTTGCAGGATATCTGGCCGAACGATGAGGAAATCGATGCGGTACTCAAGGCCTCGGTCAAGCCCGAGCAATTCCGCAAGGTCTATATCCCGATGTTCGACATCACCCGCGACAACAGCGCCAAGGTCAGTCCGCTGTACGACTGGCGACCGATGTCCACCTATATCCGCCGCCCGCCATACTGGGAGGGAGCGCTGGCTGGTGAGCGCACGCTCAAGGGTATGCGTCCGCTGGCGGTACTGCCGGACAACATCACGACTGATCACTTGTCACCGTCCAACGCGATCATGATGGACAGTGCGGCTGGGGAATACTTGCATAAAATGGGCCTGCCGGAGGAGGATTTCAATTCCTACGCTACCCATCGCGGCGATCACCTGACCGCCCAGCGTGCGACCTTCGCTAATCCCAAACTGATCAACGAAATGGCCGTGGTCGATGGTCAGGTCAAGCAGGGCTCGCTGGCCCGGGTCGAACCTGACGGCAAAGTCATGCGCATGTGGGAAGCTATCGAAACCTACATGAACCGCAAGCAGCCGCTGATCATCATCGCCGGGGCCGACTATGGTCAGGGTAGCTCACGCGACTGGGCGGCCAAGGGCGTGCGCCTGGCCGGAGTCGAGGCGATCGTGGCCGAAGGCTTCGAGCGCATTCACCGTACCAATCTGATCGGCATGGGCGTACTGCCGCTGGAGTTCAAGCCGGGTACCACGCGCAAGACCCTGGGTATCGACGGCACTGAAACCTTTGACGTGCTCGGTGAGCGCAAGCCGCGTACCGAGCTGACCCTGGTCATCCATCGGACCAATGGTGAGGTGATCAAGGTGCCGGTCATCTGTCGTCTGGACAGCGATGAGGAAGTGTCGATCTACGAGGCGGGCGGGGTGCTGCAGCGCTTTGCTCAGGACTTCCTTGAGGCCGAGGCGACGGCATGAGTCATCCTGCACAAATCAAAATCCCCGCTACCTACATGCGTGGCGGTACCAGCAAGGGAGTCTTCTTCCGTCTGGAGGATCTGCCGTCCAGCTGCCAGGTGCCGGGTGCGGCGCGTGACAAGCTGTTCATGCGGGTGATCGGCAGCCCCGACCCTTACGCCAAGCATACCGATGGCATGGGTGGGGCGACGTCCAGTACCAGCAAGTGTGTGATTCTGTCGCGCAGCACGCAGACGGATCATGACGTGGATTACCTCTATGGCCAGGTGGCGATCGACAGCGCTTTTGTCGACTGGAGCGGCAACTGCGGCAACCTGTCGACTGCGGCGGGGGCTTTTGCCATTCATGCCGGGCTGGTGGATCCGGCACGGATTCCTGAAGACGGTATCTGTAGCGTCAGAATTTGGCAGGCCAATATCGGCAAGACCATCATTGCCCATGTGCCGATCAGTGCCGGACAGGTGCAGGAGACCGGTGATTTCGAGTTGGATGGGGTGACCTTTCCGGCGGCGGAAATTCAGCTGGAGTTTCTTGATCCGGCCGATGAGGGTGAAGGCGAGGGTGGCGGGGCGATGTTCCCTACCGGCAATCTGGTCGATGACCTGGTGGTGCCGGGTGTCGGCACCTTGGAGGTGACGCTGATCAACGCCGGTATCCCGACTGTGTTCGTCAATGCCGCCGCCATTGGTTACAGCGGCACTGAGCTGCAGGAGGCGATCAATGGTGACGCCAGGGCTCTGGCCATGTTCGAAGCCATTCGTGCCCAGGGCGCAGTGAAAATGGGGCTGATCAGCGACGTCAGTCAGGCTGCCAGCCGTCAGCACACGCCCAAGGTCGCCTTTGTCGCGCCGCCGGTCGACCATGTGTCCTCCAGCGGCAAGGTCGTCAAGGCTGGTGATATCGATCTCTTGGTGCGGGCGTTGTCGATGGGCAAGCTGCATCACGCCATGATGGGTACCGCAGCCGTGGCTATCGGCACGGCTGCCGCCATTCCAGGGACGTTGGTGAACCTGGCCGCCGGTGGTGGTGAGCGCCAGTCAGTGGTGTTCGGACATCCGTCCGGCACTCTGCGGGTTGGTGCCGAGGCGGTCCGGCTCGACGGCCAGTGGCAGGTCAAAAAGGCGATCATGAGCCGCAGCGCGCGGATCCTGATGGAAGGCTGGGTACGGGTGCCGGGAGACTGCTTCGAGTAAGCGGCTATGCTAGCTGGTGGCTGGTCGGGTACTCCGGTACCCGGCCGCATCCTGTCCTCAGTTCTGAGAAGGAGCCGCCTTATGAGTACTCATGCCGACCCCAATCTGCGCCCGGACTATGATCGGGTGTTACAGGACATCGCCGACTATGTCCTGGATTTTGACTCTCCCTCGCCTGAAGCTCTGGATACCGCCCGTTACTGTCTGATGGACAGCCTGGGCTGTGCACTATTGGCGCTTCGTTTTCCTGAATGCAGCAAGCACCTGGGGCCATTGGTGGAAGGAACCCTGGTGCTGCATGGTGCCCGGGTGCCGGGTACGGCGTTTCGCCTGGACCCGTTCAAGGCCGCCTGGGATATTGGTTGTCTGGTGCGCTGGCTGGACTACAACGATACCTGGCTGGCGGTCGAGTGGGGCCACCCGTCCGACAATCTGGGGGCGATTCTGGCGCTTGGCGATTACCTGGCACAGAAAAGTGTGGCTGGCGGTCGTGAGCCATTGCTGATGCGTGACGTGCTTGAGGCGATGATCATTGCTCATGAGGTCCAGGGCGTGATGGCCTTGGACAACGCCTTTAATCGGGTGGGGCTGGACCATGTCATTCTGGTGAAGCTGGCTTCGGCCGCAGTCAGTGTTCGCCTGCTTGGCGGTGGGCGTGCTGAGCTGTTGTCAGCCCTGTCGCAGGTGTTTGTCGACGGCCAGGCTCTGCGCACCTATCGTCATGCGCCCAATGCCGGTAGCCGCAAGTCCTGGGCCGCAGGTGATGCCAGTAGCCGTGGACTGCGCCTGGCGGATATTGCCATGCGCGGTGAAATGGGGATCCCCGGAGTGCTGACTGCCCCGCAGTGGGGGTTTTATGACGTGTCTTTCAGTCACATCAGCAAGGACTTGAGCACCAAGCCCGAGGCGCAGCGCCGATTAAGCCTGGCGCAGGGGTTTGGCTGTTACGCGATGGAGAATGTGCTGTTCAAGATCAGTTTTCCCGCTGAATTTCATGCCCAGACCGCCTGTGAGGCGGCTCTTGGATTGCATCCGCAGGTCTGTGAGCGTTTAGCCGAAATCGAGCGGATCGTCATCAGTACCCAGGATTCGGCAATCAGGATAATTTCCAAAACGGGTCCACTGACCAATCCGGCCGATCGTGATCACTGCCTGCAGTATATGGTTGCGGTGCCGCTGGTCTTTGGTGCGTTGACAGCCGATCACTATGAGGACGCTTTCCATGCGGCGCACCCGGTTATCGATGAGCTGCGCAGCAAGATGCAGGTAGTTGAGGATCCGCGCTATAGCCGCGAGTATCTGGAGCCTGATAAACGCTCGATTGCTAATGCGCTGCAGGTGTTCTTCGCTGATGGCTCCTGTACCGAGAAGGTCGAGGTCGAGTACCCGCTCGGGCATCGCCGTCGCCGGGCTGAAGGCATCCCGCTGCTTATGGAGAAGTTTCAGGTCAATCTGGCGAGCCGCTTTCCGGTGCGCCGCTGTACCGCGATTACCGAGCTGTGTTGCCAGCAGCAGGCTTTGGAAGATACCCCGGTGCACGAATTCATGGACCTATTCATGCTCTGAATGCCTGCGTCGCACTCAACAAAAAACCTCTAGACTGTGGTTTTGATCGACTCGGAGGTGCGCAATGAATCTGGATTTGACGGGCCGCAGAGCCCTGGTATGTGGGGCCAGTCAGGGAATCGGTGCTGCTTGCGCCCGGCAGTTGGCTGAACAGGGTGCCGAAGTGGTGCTGCTGGCCCGTTCCGTGGAGCGGTTGCGAGCTGTGGCCGATAGCTTGCCGGCGGAGTCTGGGCGTCGCCATAGCGTGATAGCGGTGGATGCGAGTGACCGGGTGGCGCTGGTTGCTGCAGTTCAGGCTGAACTGGAAGAGGCCGGGCCGTTACACATCTGGGTCAATAATACCGGTGGCCCGGCACCGGGGCCGGCGCATGCGGCCGAGCCGGAAGCCTATGCGGCGGCTTTTGCTCAGCACCTGGTCAGCGCCCAAGCGCTGCTGCAGGTGTTGTTGCCTGGGATGCGTGAGGCTGGTTATGGGCGCATCCTCAACGTGTTATCGACCTCGGTCAAGCAGCCTATCGCCAATCTAGGGGTCTCCAACAGTATTCGCGCGGCCATGGCCAACTGGGCCAAGACGCTGGCCAGTGAGCTGGGGCCGGATGGCGTTACCGTAAATAATGTGCTGCCGGGGTTGACCCGTACTCCGCGTCTGGAAAGTCTGATCAGCCATCTGGCGCAGGCCGGTGGTAAAACCGAAGAACAGGTGGCTCAGGGGATGCTGGCCGGTATCCCGGTGCGGCGCTTTGCCGAGCCGGAAGAATTTGCCAGTGCGGTGGGATTTCTTGCTGCGCCGGCTGGTGCCTATATCAACGGTGTCAATTTGCCGGTAGATGGTGGAAGTACCGGCTGCCTGTGATCTAAGGAACCTCTGAAAAACTACCTGCGTCGGCAATACTGCGTTAAAAACAGCCTCAAAATGCTCATTTACACCGCGTAAACTGCGCTTTTTCGGCTGTTTTTGCGGGGCCGCCATCGGTATTGTCTTGCCTGCCTCGCCTACGTTTCTCAGAGGTTCCCTACCCAGCGGCAGCCGGTGCTTCCGGTTGCTAGCCGTGCAGATGCTCGCAGGCGTGCAGGGTGTTTTCCAACAGGCAGGCCCGGGTCATCGGACCGACGCCGCCGGGTACCGGGGTGATCCAGCTGGCGCGCTGGGCGGCGACTTCAAATTCGACGTCGCCACACAGACGGCCATCTTCCATGCGGTTGATCCCGACATCGATGACGATGGCGCCGGGCTTGATCCACTCGCCCTTGACCAGGCCCGGCTTGCCGGCGGCCACAACTACCAGGTCGGAGCGGCCGACGTGTTCGGCCAGGTTCTTGGTGAAACGGTGGGTGACGGTGGTGGTGCAGCCGGCCAGCAGCAGCTCCAGTGCCATGGGCCGGCCAACGATGTTGGAAGCGCCGACTACAGTAGCGTCGAGACCATAGGGATCAACGCCGGTGCTACGCAGCAGGCGAATGATGCCCAGTGGGGTGCAGGGGCGCAGCAGCGGCATGCGCTGGGCCAGACGGCCAATGTTATAGGGATGGAAGCCGTCGACGTCTTTATCCGGGCGGATCCGCTCGAGCAGCAGCGAGGCGTCCAGATGGGCCGGTAGCGGAAGCTGGACCAGAATGCCGTCGATCTCGGGATCTTCGTTAAGGGTGTCGATCAGCCCCAGCAGTTGCTCCTGGGTGGTGTCGGCAGGCAGATCGTGCGAGCGGGAAATGAACCCGACCTCTTCACAGTCCTTGCGTTTGTGGGCGACATAGACCTGTGAGGCGGGATCCTGGCCAACCAGGATTACGGCCAGGCCGGGCAGGCGCAGGCCCAGGCGTTGACGTTCAGCGACCTTGTCGGCGATCTCGCGGCGAAGATTGGCGGCAATCTGTTTGCCGTCGATGAGTTTGGCGTTCATGTGCTTCCTGACGCAGATAAAGAATGGCGGCCATTGTCGCATGGCGGGGGCTCGGGCAAAAGGGTATGGCGGCTTGCGGTTTAAGCTACTCAAATAATTCAAAAAAATTCATTGTTCGGCGTTGACGTGGGGTAGGGGGCTGAGTATGATTCGCCCCGCTTCACAAACACAGCGACAGCAGTGATTGGAAGGCGACCAGGCTCCCCGGTGCTGCTCGGTAACCCCTTGTAGCCTGAGCATTTTCAGATACCCTAGGGTATCGGTGATGTGCACAAGGCGCCCGTAGCTCAGCTGGATAGAGCATCCGCCTTCTAAGCGGATGGTCGCAGGTTCGAGTCCTGCCGGGCGTGCCACAGCACGATGGGCTGGAAGTTTGAAGCAGGTTAATGGTGGGCGTAGCTCAGTTGGTAGAGCACAGGATTGTGGCTCCTGGTGTCGTGGGTTCGATTCCCATCGTCCACCCCATTTTTCTTCAAAGGCGCCAGACCCCGGTCTGGCGTCTTTGTTTCAGCGTTTCGCGGACGTGGTGAAATTGGTAGACACGCTGGATTTAGGTTCCAGTGCCGCAAGGTGTGAGAGTTCGAGTCTCTCCGTCCGCACCATCTTTCTCTGGTTTTTCATTCCAGGCCTGCATATTGCCAGGCTTGCGCTGTCTGTCAGGTCTTCAGTTGTTTTTGTTATTCGGCCAATGATGACTTCTCGGTATCAAGCGTCTAGAATGTTGACCCTTTAGAATTTGTCCAAACCACAATCTGTCTGTTCACGAGGACTCTCCATGCAAGTTTCGGTTGAAACCATCTCCGGCCTTGAGCGCCGCATGACTGTAGGCATTCCGGCCGAGCGGATCGAAAACGAGGTCAACAAGCGTCTGCAGCAGACCGCTGGTCGTGCCCGTGTTGATGGTTTCCGTCCTGGCAAGGTGCCGATGAGCGTGATTCGCAAGCGTTTTGGCGCTTCGGCTCGTCAGGAGGTGATCGGCGATGTGATCCAGTCTTCTTTCTACGAAGCCATCATGCAAGAGAAGTTGAACCCGGCTGGCGCTCCGAGCGTTGAGCCCAAGCAGCTTGAAGAAGGCAAGGACTTCGAATACATCGCCACCTTTGAAGTTTATCCGGAAGTTGCTCTGGCCGACTTCGCCGGCATCAGTGTTGAGCGCATCGAGTCCGAAGTGACTGACGCCGATCTGGACAACATGCTGGATATCCTGCGCAAGCAGAACACCCGTTTCGAGGCTGCCGAGCGTGCCGCCGAGAATGGCGATCAGGTCACCATCGACTTCGTTGGTAAGGTCGACGGCGAAGTTTTCGCTGGCGGCAGCGCTACCGACACCAATCTGGTGCTGGGTTCGGGTCGCATGATCCCCGGTTTTGAAGAAGGGCTGGTTGGCGCCGCCGCCGGTGAAACCCGTACCCTGAACGTGACCTTCCCTGAGGACTACCAGAACCTGGATCTGGCCGGCAAGGCCGCTGAGTTCGAAGTCACTGTCAAGGCTGTGGCTGCTGCCGTGCTGCCGGAGCTGGATGATGAGTTCTTCGCCCGTTTCGGGGTCGAAGCTGGTGGTCTCGAGGCGTTCCGTGCCGAGGTTCGCAAGAACATGGAGCGTGAGCTGCGTCAGGCCATCAAGACCAAGGTCAAGAGCCAGGTGATGGATGGTCTGCTCAAGATCAACAGCGTCGAAGTGCCCAAGGCTCTGATCAGCAGCGAAATCGATCGTTTGCGCGTCCAGGCGGTTCAGCAGTTCGGTGGTGGTGCCAGCTTCAAGCCGGAGAACCTGCCGGCCGAGCTGTTTGAAGAGCAGGCCAAGCGTCGTGTCAGCCTGGGTCTGATCGTTGCCGAGATCGTCAAACAGAACGAAATCAAGCCGGACAACGACCGTGTACGTGCAATGATCGAGGACCTGGCTTCGGCATATCAAGAGCCTGAGCAGGTCGTCAACTGGTACTACCAGAATGAGCAACAACTTGGCGAAATTCAGTCGGTTGTGCTGGAAGAACAAGTGGTGGATACTGTGTTGCAGAAGGCTCAGGTGACCGACAAGCAGGTCTCCTACGAAGACGCCGTCAAGCCCGCTCAGCCAGCAGCGGTCGAGGAAGGCGAGGCGGACAGCGACGCTTAATAGGATGCGCCGCTAATCAACGCACCACGAGAGCCAGCCTTCGGGCTGGCTCTCGTGTTTTTGCGACAGGCAAACTGGAGTGACATCGATCCATGATCCATAACAGCAACTTCAATCAACTCCCACCTGAAGTTCAGGCCGCTGGCGGGCTGGTGCCCATCGTTGTTGAGCAGTCGGCGCGCGGCGAGCGCTCCTACGATATCTATTCGCGCCTGCTCAAGGAGCGGGTGATCTTCCTGGTAGGCCAGGTTGAAGACTACATGGCCAACCTGGTGGTGGCTCAGTTGCTGTTCCTTGAGTCGGAAAACCCCGACAAGGACATTCACCTGTACATCAACTCTCCGGGTGGCTCGGTGACCGCTGGTATGGCGATCTACGACACCATGCAGTTCATCAAGCCGAATGTCAGCACTCTGTGCATCGGCCAGGCCTGCAGCATGGGTGCCTTGCTGCTGGCCGGTGGTGCGCCGGGCAAGCGCTTCTGCCTGCCGCATGCACGGATGATGATCCATCAGCCGCTGGGTGGCTTCCAGGGTCAGGCTTCGGATATCGAAATCCATGCCCGTGAGATTCTGTTCATCAAGGAACGGCTGAACAAGGTGCTGGCGCATCACACCGGCCAGTCGCTTGATGTGATCGCCCGTGACACCGACCGTGATCGGTTCATGAGTGGTTCAGAAGCCGTCGAATACGGCCTGATTGATCAGATGCTGGAACGCCGCGACGGCGTGTAATTGGCGCTTTTGCGTCAATGAAATACCGGGGCTCGCCGCCAGGACGGGCCTCAAACACAGGTTTTGCTGGCCGCAGCATGGCTGGCATTGGCCGGATCGTACTTGCAAAGTGGCGTTGTTGCCTTCATCTTTGTGACATGAGCGATTCGTAAGTAGGGGTTTTAGATGACCGATATGAGTGGGAAGGGTGAAGACAACGGCAAGCTGTTGTACTGCTCCTTCTGTGGCAAGAGCCAGCATGAAGTGCGCAAGCTGATTGCCGGCCCTTCGGTATTCATCTGCGATGAATGCGTTGATCTGTGCAACGACATCATTCGTGAGGAAGTACAGGAAAGCCAGGCTGAGAGCAGTGCTCAGAAATTGCCTGCGCCCAAGGATATCTGTGCGATTCTGGACCAGTATGTGATTGGTCAGCAGCGCGCTAAAAAAGTATTGTCGGTAGCGGTCTACAACCACTACAAGCGGCTCAATCAGCGTGACGGCAAGGATGACGTCGAGTTGGGCAAGAGCAACATTCTGCTCATCGGTCCGACAGGCTCGGGCAAGACCTTGCTGGCCGAGACCCTGGCGCGTCTGCTCAATGTGCCGTTCACTATTGCTGACGCCACCACTCTGACCGAGGCCGGTTACGTGGGTGAGGATGTCGAGAACATCATTCAGAAGCTGCTGCAAAAGTGCGACTACGATGTCGAGAAGGCGCAGATGGGGATCGTCTATATCGACGAGATCGACAAGATTTCGCGTAAATCGGACAACCCCTCGATCACCCGCGATGTCTCTGGTGAGGGTGTGCAGCAGGCACTGCTCAAACTGATCGAGGGCACTGTGGCTTCAGTGCCGCCACAGGGTGGTCGCAAGCATCCGCAGCAGGAGTTTCTGCAGGTTGATACTCGCAATATCCTGTTCATTTGTGGTGGTGCCTTCGCCGGTCTGGAGAAGGTCATTCGTGATCGCTCCGAGAAAAGCGGTATTGGCTTCAACGCCACCGTGCGCAGTCAGGACAATGGCAAGAAAGTTGGCGAGACGCTCAAGGATGTCGAACCGGAAGATCTGGTACGTTTTGGCCTGATTCCCGAGTTCGTTGGCCGTCTGCCGGTTATCGCTACCCTCGACGAACTGGACGAGGATGCGCTGATCCAGATCCTGACCGAGCCGAAGAATGCGCTGACCAAGCAGTATGCGCGCCTGTTCGATATGGAAGGGGTTGAGCTGGAGTTCCGTAGTGATGCGCTCAAGGCCATTGCCAGTCGGGCGCTGGAGCGCAAGACCGGGGCCCGAGGTCTGCGCTCTATCCTCGAGAATGTACTGCTTGAGACCATGTATGAAATCCCCTCCGCCGAGCATGTCAGCAAGGTGGTTATCGATGAAAACGTGATCGGTGGCGACGCCAAGCCGTTGCTGATCTACGAGTCAGTCGAGCAGCCACCCAAGGCAATGCCGGAAGACTGAGTAGCAAAGCAAAAGCACTCGTCCGTTTGCGGACGAGTGCTTTTTTGTTTTTTGTGCGCCTTGCCCGCCAGTCGGCGGATTGTGGGGTGTTGCATCCCTCCCGTGGTTCAGATGTTGTGTTGCAGTATGTGATGCTGCTTGTTTTTTTCTGCGCGAGCCCCCATCTTGGATTCATGAACTATTCATACTCCGGGTCCGTCTCCGAGGCGGTCCCCCTTGCGAGCGAGCTTCAGCCATGACGACTTTCAGCGAATTCCCGCTTCTGCCGCTACGTGACGTGGTGGTCTATCCCCATATGGTCATTCCTCTGTTCGTGGGGCGCGACAAATCGATTCGGGCCCTGGAAGCTGCCATGTCCAGCGACAAGCAGATCCTGCTGGTAGCCCAGCGTGATCCTGGCGAGGACGATCCGGCCCAGCAGGGGCTGTATCGCATGGGTACCCTGGCCACCATCCTGCAACTGCTGAAACTGCCTGATGGCACCGTCAAGGTGCTGGTCGAAGGCGAGCAGCGGGTGCGCATCGATCAGATCGACGAGATCGATGGCTATCAACTGGCGTTGGGCGAGCCGCTGGATGAAGTGGCTCTGGATGAGCGCGAATCGGAAATTCTGGTTCGCAGTCTGATGAGCCAGTTCGAACAGTATGTCCAGCTTGGCAAGAAAGTGCCTTCGGAGGTGGTTTCGTCCTTGAGCGGGATTGATGATCCCAGTCGTCTGGTCGATACCATGGCGGCTCATCTGGCCCTGAAGCTGTCGCAGAAGCAGGACATTCTTGAAATCCTGCCCCTGCGCGAGCGGGTGGAGCATGTGCTCGGTGTGCTCGATGCCGAGATCGATCTGCTGCAGGTGGAAAAGCGCATTCGTGGCCGGGTCAAGAAGCAGATGGAGCGCAGCCAGCGCGAGTACTATCTGAACGAACAGATGAAGGCTATCCAGAAAGAAATGGGTGGTCTGGATGAAGGTCATAGTGAGCTGGAAGACCTGAAGAAGAAGATCGATGATGCTGGCATGAGCAAAGAGGCACATGCCAAGACAACTGCTGAGCTGAACAAGTTGAAGATGATGTCACCGATGTCGGCCGAAGCCACGGTGGTGCGTTCCTATATCGACTGGCTGACTGGTGTGCCGTGGCAAAAGGCGAGCAAGGTCCGGCATGACCTCAAACGTGCCGAAGAGGTGCTGGAGGCAGATCACTACGGCCTGGAAGAGGTCAAGGAGCGGATTCTCGAGTATCTGGCAGTACAGAAGCGGGTGCGTAAGCTCAAAGGCCCTGTGCTGTGTCTGGTGGGGCCTCCGGGGGTGGGTAAGACTTCGTTGGGTGAGTCGCTGGCGCGCGCCACCAATCGCCAGTTCGTGCGCATGGCTCTGGGTGGTGTGCGTGATGAAGCCGAGATCCGCGGCCATCGACGCACCTACATCGGTTCGATGCCGGGCAAGCTGATCCAGAAAATGACCAAGGCCGGGGTCAAGAACCCGCTGTTCCTGCTCGACGAGATCGACAAGATGGGTTCGGACATGCGTGGTGATCCGTCATCGGCTCTGCTCGAGGTGCTCGATCCGGAACAGAATCATGCGTTCAACGATCACTATCTGGAGGTCGATTACGATCTGTCCGATGTGATGTTCATCTGTACCTCCAACTCGATGAATATCCCGGCTCCGCTGCTTGATCGCATGGAAGTGATCCGCATCCCCGGTTATACCGAGGATGAGAAGGTCAACATTGCCCGTCGCTACCTGCTGCCCAAGCAGATCAAGAACAACGGGCTCAAGAAAGACGAGCTGCAGGTCCCGGACCAGACGCTGCGCGACATCATTCGCTACTACACTCGTGAAGCCGGTGTGCGGGGTCTGGAGCGGCAGATTGCCAAGCTCTGCCGCAAGGTGGTCAAGGAACAGGTCGGTGGCAAGGCCAAGCATTCGATCGTGGTCGAAGGTGAGCTGCTGGAAGAGTATCTGGGAGTGCGCCGGTTCAAGTACGGGCTGGCCGAAGAGAAGGATCAGGTCGGTCAGGTGACTGGGCTGGCCTGGACCCAGGTTGGCGGCGAACTGCTGAGTCTGGAGGCCGTGGTGGTGCCGGGCAAGGGCCGGCTGACCAATACCGGCTCACTTGGCGATGTGATGAAAGAGTCGATCAGTGCGGCCCTGACTGTGGTGCGTAGTCGCAGCCACAGCCTGGGACTGGCGCCGGACTTCCATGAAAAGCAGGACATCCATATCCACGTGCCGGAAGGGGCTACGCCCAAGGATGGCCCCAGTGCCGGGATTGGTATGTGTACCGCGCTGGTGTCGTCTCTGACCGGGATTCCGGTGCGTGCCGATGTGGCTATGACTGGTGAAATTACCCTGCGGGGCCAGGTGCTGGCGATTGGCGGCTTGAAGGAAAAGTTGCTGGCGGCACACCGTGGCGGGATCAAGACAGTGGTGATTCCGCACGATAATGTCCGGGATTTGAAGGAAATTCCCGATAACATCAAGCAAGATATCGAGATCAAACCAGTAAAATGGATTGACGAGGTGCTGCAGATTGCGCTGCAATACATGCCGGAACCCCTGAAGGAAGGGGTTGAAGAGATGGTTGCAAAGGATGACAATCGTGAGGCTGACGCCAAGGAGCGTATCAGTACTCATTGAGGTACGACGGATCGGATGTCATGTTTGATTCCCCTGGGGGCAGGCTGCAAGTCCGATTGCTGACACCACAAGCATTCCTTGACATGGTTTTTGGCCGCTTGCTATAAAGCGGCTTCGATCCAGCCAAGCTTGCTGACTGGCCAGCTTTGCTTAGACCACAAGTTTTACATAACGACTAACTACTCATTGAAATGGATAAGGGGACTTAGAGTGAACAAGTCTGAACTGATTGATGCTATCGCCGCATCCGCTGATATTCCGAAAGCTGCTGCCGGTCGTGCTCTGGACGCCGTCATCGAGTCCGTAACCGGTGCCCTGAAAGCGGGTGACTCGGTTGTTCTGGTTGGCTTCGGTACTTTTGCGGTCAAAGAGCGTGCTGCCCGTACTGGCCGTAACCCGCAGACTGGTGCCCCGATCGAAATCAGCGCTGCCAAGATCCCCGGCTTCAAAGCTGGCAAGGCTCTGAAAGACGCGGTCAACTGATCGCGTCCGAGACTGACAGGGCCGTTGCATACTGACGGCACGCAGAGCCCGGCAGAATCAGTTCTAGCTCGGTTCGCAGGCCTGACAGTCCGGGCTCCATCAGTCCCGAAAGGCGCATCCCACCCGGTGCGCCTTTTTTGTTGCACAGCAGGTTTGACGGAATGAGCGGGTCTCCGGCATTCCAGGCCAATGCACTGGCCGTACAATAACAGTTTGGGGGCACGATGCTTCAGAGAATGAGGGACAATGCGCAGAGCTGGGTCGCCAAGGTGATCGTCGGCGTCATTGTGCTGATTTTTGCTTTGACGGGCTGGGAATCGATCAGCCGTTTTACTAGCAACGAACAGAAAGCCGCTGAGGTCAACGGCACCGTCATCAGTCGGATGGAGCTGGAGCAGGCAGTCTCCCTGCAACGCCGCCAACTGATTCAGCAAATTCAGCAGATGGGCAACGACGCGTTCGACCCGAGCATGATCGATGAGCAGCGCCTGCGTACTTCGGTACTCGAAGGTCTGATCGAGCGTGCCTTGCTGATCAAGGGCGCAACCGATGCGCGCTTCAACGTATCTGAGGCCATGATCGATCAACTGATTCTGGCTACCCCCGATTTTCAGGTGGGCGGGCAGTTCGACGCGAACCGTTTCGATGTAGTGATCCGCAACATGGGCATGAGCTCGCGTCTGGCGTTTCGCGATATGGTTCGTCAGGAGCTGCTGATCGCCCAGTTGCGCAATGGCTTTGAGGCGACCGCCTTCGCCACTCCGGCTGAGCGTCTGCACCTGGCCCGGCTGGAAAAGCAGACCCGGGATTTTGCCGTTATCGAACTCGAGGCGAATCTGGATGCCGTCGAGATTCAGGACGAGGACATTCAGGCATATTACACCGCCAATCAGGCTCGCTTCATGACTCCCGAGCAGGTGGTTATTGAAAGTCTGACCCTGTCGCGCAGTGGCTTCTTCGACCGCGTCAGCATCGACGAGGCGGCGGTTGAAGGCCTCTACCAGCGTGAAGTTGGCAATCTGGCCGAGCAGCGCCGGGTAGCCCATATCCTGATCGAGTCCACGGGCGAGGAAGGTCGTGTGCGTATTGAGGCCGCGCGTGAGCGCCTTGAGGCTGGCGAAGACTTTGCCACAGTCGCCCGTGAAGTGTCTGAAGATCCGGGCAGTGCCAACGATGGCGGTGACCTTGGCTACGTCGTGCGTGGCAGCTTTGATCAGGCGTTTGACGATGCACTGTTCGCCCTGAACGAGGGCGAAGTCTCAGAGCCGGTCCAGACCAGCTTCGGTTACCACCTGATCAAGCTCACTGCGATCCAGGCGCCGGATGTGCCCAGCCTGGAATCAATGCGTGACAGTCTTGAGCAGGAACTCAAGGCTGAGCAGGCCGAGCGACTGTTTGTGGAGGCCTCTCAGGAGTTGGCCAACTTGGCCTATGAGTCGCCTGATCTGGTCGAACCGGCCCGCGCCCTGGGGCTGGATGTAGTCACTACTGGTCCGGTCAGTCGTAATGGCGGCGAGGGCATCACCTCCAGTCCGCGAGTCATGGCTGCGGCCTTCGATGAAGACGTATTGCTTGACAAGCGCAACAGTCCGCTGATCGAGCTGGATGCTGACACTGCGGTTGTGGTACGAGTCAAGGAACATCTGCGCCCAGAGCAACGGCCCCTCGACGAGGTGCGTGATGAGATTGCCGACCTGTTGCGCTACGAGCGTGCTGTGGCTGGGGCCGAGCAACAGGCTGCCGAGCTGGTCGGCGGGTTGCGTAGCCGTGACCTGGATGGCGAGGCCGTGGCTGCACAGGTTGGCTCACAGTGGCAGACCCATGAGGCGGTCAGCCGGGCCAGCACTGAAGTGGCTCAAGGCTTGCTGCGTGAGGTATTTGCACTGGCCAGGCCGTCAGAGGCCGAGCCGAGCTACGGACACTTCCGTCGCCCTGATGGTGGTCAGTGGATCGTTCGTCTGACCGGGGTCGCAACTCCAGAGGCATTGGAGAGCGAAGCTGAGTCGCCGCTGTATCAGCGCTTTATTGCTGGCCAAAGCGGTGAGCAGGATTTCGCCGCGGTGCAGGAGCGTCTGCGTGAGACGGCCGATATCGAGCGTTACATTGGCCGTTGAGCTTTAGTCTCAGCAACAAAAAAACCGCGCCATAAGCGCGGTTTTTTTGTGGGGCAGGCCTGAGCTTATTCGTCGTCCAGTCCAGCCATGGCGGTGATGTTGAAGCCGCCATCCACGTAGGTGATTTCACCGCTGACGCCCGAAGCCAGGTCGGAGCAGAGGAAGGCACCGACGTTGCCGACTTCTTCAATAGTAACGTTGCGACGCAGTGGAGTCTGGCGCTCGTTATGAGCCAGCATCTTACGGAAGCTCTTGATGCCCGAGGCCGCCAGAGTACGGATCGGACCCGCGGAAATGGCGTTGACCCGGGTGCCTTCCGGGCCCAGGCTGGTGGCCAGATAGCGCACGCCGGCTTCCAGGCTGGCCTTGGCCATGCCCATGACGTTGTAGTTAGGCATGGTCCGCTCGGCACCGAGGTAGGATAGGGTCAGCAGGCTGCCGTTGCGACCCTTCATCAGTTCACGGCCTGCTTTGGCCAGGGCTACAAAACTGTAGGCGCTGATATCGTGGGCGATGCGAAAGCCCTCACGGGTGGTGACTTCGGTGAAGTCGCCATCCAACTGATCGCCCGGGGCAAAACCTACCGAGTGGACGATGCAGTCCAGGCCGTCCCACTGTTTAGCCAGGTCCGCGAATACCTGCTCGATCTGGGCATCGTCGGCAACATCGCAGGGGAAGCACAACTCCGGACCGGAGCCCCAGCCCGCGGCGAACTCTTCGACCCGCCCCTTGAGCTTGTCATTCTGGTAGGTGAAGGCCAGTTGCGCGCCTTCACGGTGCATGGCCGCGGCGATGCCTGAGGCAATCGACAGCTTGCTGGCTACGCCAACGATGAGTACGCGCTTTCCGCTGAGAAATCCCATGGTGTGCTTTCCTGTATTTACGGGGTCTCTAGGACCCGGTTAACGGTTGCCGGTTGGGCGAAGGCCGCCTCCAGCAGTTGACGAGTGTAGTCATGCTGGGGTGTGGCGAAGACCTGTGCCGCCGGTCCCTGCTCGACGATCTCACCCTGGCGAATGACCATCAGTTGGTGGCTGAGGGCACGAACCACCGCCAGGTCGTGACTGATAAACAGATAACTCAGATTGTGCTTGCGCTGCAGTTCGCGCAGCAGCTCAACCACCTGCCCCTGTACGGTGCGATCCAGCGCTGAGGTTGGCTCATCGAGCAGAATCAGCGAAGGTTTCAACACCAGTGCACGGGCTATGGCAATCCGCTGGCGTTGCCCCCCGGAAAACTCATGGGGATAGCGGTGCCGGCTTTCCGGATCCAGGCCTACTTCTTCCAGTGCCTGGATAACCCATTGCTCGCGCTCCTCAGGGCTGCCCAGACGATGAATCTCCAGTCCCTCGCTGATGATCTGCTCAACCGACATTCGCGGGCTGAGGCTGCCATAAGGGTCCTGGAAGACCACCTGAAACTGCCTGCGCATGGGCCTGACCTGGCGCTGGGACAGGCCGTCCAAGCGCTGGCCGTCACATTCGATCAGGCCCTGGCTCTCGATCAGTCTCAGTAGCGCCAGACCCAGCGTGGTCTTGCCCGATCCGCTTTCACCAACAATCCCCAGCGTTTGCCCGCGTTGCAGGCTGAAGCTGGCGTCGGTGACCGCCTTGATATGGTCCACCGTGCGCTTGAGTACGCCTTTCTTGATTGGGAACCAGACGCGCAGGCGTTCGGTTCGCATGATCACCGGGGCGTGCGGATCGGCCTTGACCGGATCGCCGCTGGGATCAGCCGCCAACAGCTTGCGGGTGTAGTCATGGCGCGGATCGTTGAACAGCGTTACACAATCATTCTCTTCGACGACGCGACCCTGATACATGACACATACCCGATGAGCAATTTTACGCACCAGGTTAAGGTCGTGGCTGATCAGCAGCAGAGCCATACCCAGTTTTGCCTGCAGTGACTTGAGCAGCTCGAGAATCTTCAGCTGAACGGTGACATCCAGAGCAGTGGTCGGCTCGTCGGCGATCAACAGTTCAGGCTCGTTGGCCAGCGCCATTGCGATCATCACCCGTTGGCGCTGGCCGCCGGACAACTCATGTGGGTAGGCCGCCAGGCGTTTCTCCGGCTCGGGAATGCCGACCAGATGCAGCAGCTCCAATGTTCGTTCGCGGGCCTGGAGCTTGTTCAGGCCCTTGTGCAGGAACAGTACCTCGCTGATCTGGCGCTCGACCGAGTGCAGTGGGTTGAGCGAGGTCATCGGCTCCTGGAAGATCATCGAAATGCGATTTCCGCGCACCTGTTGCAGCCGCTTGTCGCCAACCTTGAGCAGGTCTTCACCTTTGTAAAGGACGCGTCCGGAGGGGTGGCGTGCGGCCGGGTAGGGCAGCAGGCGCAGAATCGAGTGAGCGGTTACCGATTTGCCTGAGCCGCTTTCGCCGACCAGTGCCAGGGTCTGGCCCGGCCGGATATCCAGGTTGACCTCGCGCACCGCCAGGGTTTCAGAGTCGCCGTTGGTGAAGGCCACGCTGAGGTTCTCGATACGGATCAGTGGCTGTTCACTCATGTTATTTCCTTGGGTCAAAGGCATCGCGTAGGGCCTCGCCGATGAAGACCAGAAGAGTCAGCATCAGTGACAGCACCACGAAGGCGGTGATGCCCAGCCAGGGGGCTTGCAGATTGGCCTTGCCTTGGGCGATCAACTCGCCCAACGAGGGCGCGCCGGGCGGCAGGCCGAAGCCGAGAAAGTCCAGCGAGGTCAGGGTAATAACACCACCGGTGAGAATGAAGGGGAAGAAGGTTAGGGTGGCCACCATCGCATTGGGTAGGATATGACGGAACATCACAATCCGGTTGCCGGCCCCCAGCGCTCGGGCGGCGCGCACGTATTCCAGGTTGCGGCCACGGAGAAATTCAGCGCGCACCACATCGACCAGCGCCATCCAGGAGAACAGCAGCATGATTCCCAGCAGCCACCAGAAATTCGGCTGCACGAAACTGGCCAGGATGATCAGCAGGTAAAGGACAGGGAGCCCCGACCAGACCTCGATGAAGCGTTGGCCGAACAGGTCGATGCGACCGCCATAGAAACCCTGCAGCGCGCCGGCAATGACACCAACGATTGAGCTGAGAATGGTCAAGGTCAGGGCGAACAGGACCGAGATGCGAAAACCATAGATCACCCGGGCCATGACGTCGCGAGCCTGGTCGTCAGTGCCCAGCCAGTTGTCGGCCGAGGGTGGCGCCGGCGCCGGGACTTCCAGGTCGTAGTTGATAGTGCCGTAGCTATAGGGGATCGGCGGCCAGAGCATCCAGCCGTTGCCTTCGTCTTCGATCAACTGGCGGATATAGGGGCTGCGGTAGTCGGCGCTGATCGGGAATTCGCCACCGAACTCGGTTTCGGCATAGCGCTTGAATACGGGAAAGTAATACTGACTCTCGTACTTGAGCAGCAGCGGCTTATCGTTGGCGATCATCTCGGCGCCAAGGCTGAGAGTGAACAGTACCAGGAAGATATGCAGTGACCACCAGCCGCGACGGTTGGCCTTGAAACGGGCGAAGCGCCGTTGGTTGAGCGGGGACAGTCGGAAGCGGCGCATCTCAACCCTCCCGGCTTTCAAAGTCGATGCGCGGATCGACCAGGGTATAGGTGATATCACCGATCAGCTTCACCACCAGCCCGAGCAGGGTGAAGATATACAGGGTGCCGAACATCACCGGATAGTCGCGGTTGATTGCTGCCTCAAAACCCAGCAGACCAAGCCCGTCGAGCGAGAATATTACCTCGATCAGCAGCGCGCCGGTGAAGAAGACGCTGATCAGCGCGGCGGGAAAGCCAGCGATGATCAACAGCATGGCGTTGCGAAACACATGGCCGTAGAGTACGCGCGAAGCCGACAGGCCCTTGGCCCTGGCGGTGATCACATATTGCTTGCCGATCTCGTCGAGGAAGCAGTTCTTGGTCAACATGGTCAGGGTGGCGAAGCTGCCGATGACCATGGCTGTGATCGGCAGCACCATGTGCCAGGCGTAGTCCTTGACCTTGCCCCAGGTGCTCAGCTCTTCCCAGTTGCTGGAGGTCAGGCCGCGAAGCGGGAACCAGTCGAAATAGCTGCCACCAGCAAACAGCACGATCAGCAGGATGGCCAACAGGAAGCCGGGAATGGCGTACCCAACAATTATCAGCGAACTGGTCCAGACATCGAAGGTAGAGCCATGCTTGACCGCCTTGCGCACGCCCAGCGGAATTGAAATCAGATAGGTGATCAGGGTGGTCCATAGCCCGAGGGAAATTGACACCGGCATTTTCTCGATAATCAGGTCGACCACGCTGTCGTCACGGAAAAAGCTGTCGCCGAAGTCGAAGGTCAGGTAGCCCTTGATCATCAGCCAGAAGCGCTCATGGGCCGGTTTGTCAAAGCCATACATACGCTCGATTTCGGCAATGATGTCTGGGTCCAGGCCCTGAGCGCCACGATAGCTGCTGCCACTGGCAACCTCGCCATGGATGCTGCCGGAAATCCGGCTGGTTGCCCCTTCAAAACCTTCGAGCTGGGCGATCATCTGTTCGACCGGCCCGCCGGGAGCGGCCTGGATGATCAGGAAGTTGATCAGCAGGATGCCGAACAGGGTCGGGATGATCAGTAATAGGCGGCGAATGATGTAGGCCAGCATGCTCAGTCGTCCTGGGTTTCGATGATAAGCGGGCGACTGCGCAGCGCGGCCGCCTTGGCCGGGTCTTCCCACCAGGTGAACAGCCCCAGGTCATACTTGGGCGGCAGCGCTGGGTGGGCAAAGCGGTTCCAGTAGGCAACCCGGTAGACGGTGGTGTGGAAGTTCGGCACCAGGATGTGCTTGGCCCGCAGTACCCGGTCCAGGGCCCGGGTATGGGTGATTAGCGACTCCCGTGAGTCGGCCTGGATCAGGCCGTCGACCAGAGCGTCCACCGCCGGGTGGCGCAAACCCATCAGGTTACGGCTGCCAGGGTTGTCGGCGCTCGCTGAGTGCCAGTATTCGCGTTGCTCATTGCCTGGTGAGTTGGACTGGCCGAAGCTGGTGACTACCATATCGAAGTCGCGTGAGCGCAGGCGGTTGATGTACTGCGAGGTGTCTACCCGACGCAGGGTCAGCTCGATGCCGAGTGACGCCAGATTGCGCTTGTAGGGTAGCAGCACCCGCTCGAAGTCGGCCTGAACGATCAGAAACTCGAAGCGCAGTGGCTCGCCGTCCTCATTGACCAGAAGGTCGTTCTCGATCCGCCAGCCGGCTTCCTGCAATAGGGCGTAAGCCTCACGCATCTGCTCGCGGATCACGCCGCTGCCATCAGTGCGGGGCGGGCTCCAGGCCGGACCGAATACGCTGTCCGGCAACTGCTCGCGCCAGGGTTCCAGCAGTGCCAGTTCAGCTTCATCAGGCAGGCCGTTGGCGCCCAGCTCGGAGTTGCCGAAATAGCTGTTGCTGCGCTCATAGGCATTATGGAACAGCCGGCCATTGGCCCACTCGAAGTCGAACAGCAGGGTGATGGCCTTGCGGACCCGGCGGTCCTGGAAGTAGGGCCGGCGCATGTTGAAGACGAAGCCTTGCATGCCCTGGGTGTTGAGATTGGGGATCTCCTCCTGGATGATCCGGCCGTCACGCAGGGCCGGGCTGGCGTAGCCGCCGGCCCAGTTGCGGGCACTGTATTCCTGGTTGAAGTCGAACTGGCCAGCCTTGAAGGCCTCCAGGGCTACCCCTAGATCGCGGTAATAGTCCACCACGACCCGGTCGAAGTTATAAAAGCCACGGTTGACCGGCAGGTCGGCGCCCCAGTAGTCCTCGACCCGGCTGAAGCTGATGCTGCGCCCGGCGTTGACCTGGGCAATCCGGTAGGGACCGCTGCCCAGCGGCGGTTCCAGGGTGGTGCGAGCGAAATCGCGCTCAGCCCAATAATGTGCCGGCAGTACCGGCAATTGGCCCAGTACCAGTGGCAATTCACGGTTGCGGCCATGGTGGAAGTGGAAGGTCACGGTACGCTCGTCATTGGCCACCACTTCCTTCACGTCGGCGTAATAGGCTCGATAGAAGGGCGCGCCTTTTTCCACCAGGGTGTTGAAGGTGAACACCACATCGTTGGCGGTGACCGGTTGGCCATCATGAAAACGCGCCTGGGGCCTCAGGTAAAAACGAACCCAGGTATTGTCTTCGGGGTGCTCGATGCGTTCGGCCAGCAACCCGTATTCGGTGAACGGCTCGTCCAGCGAGTGGAAGGTCAGGGTGTCGTAGATCAGGCCCAATCGGTCAGCGCTGTTGCCGCGGCTGATGAAACCGTTGAGTGAGTCGAAGCTGCCAAAGCCGGACAGGCGCAGGGTACCGCCCTTGGGTGCCTCCGGATTGACGTATTCGAAATGGCTGAAGTCCGCCGGATACTTTGGCGGCTCGCCGTACAGGGTCAGGGCGTGGCTACCGGCTGCACTGGCCAGTGGGGCCAGCGCGAGCATCAGGAAACCGGTGAACATTTTCAACGTGGCGCGCATCGAGTGACCTTGTTTTTCTAATCCGCTTCCATGTCTATCCACCAGCTCCGGATGGCCAGCGAATAGGGTGGTGTCTCCGGGCTCTTGAGCCAGCGACGGTGAGCAATGCGGTGGTAGTTTATATACCAGTTTGGAATTGTGTAGTGCTGCCATAGTAACACCCTGTCCAGAGCCCGGGCAGCGCCAATCTGTTCTTCTCGGGTCGTGGCGGCCAGCAGGTGTTCAAGCAGATCGTCAACCACCGGATGACTGACCCCGGCATAGTTGCGGCTGCCCTTGACGTCACGCTGACTGGAGTGGAAGTAGCCATGCTGTTCGAGCCCGGGCGACAGGCTCTGCGGCAAGGTGGCCAGGATCATATCGTAATCGAACTGGTCGAGCCGGGCCTTGTATTGGGCCCGGTCCACGGTGCGCACGCGCAACTCGATCCCCAGACGTGACAAGTTGGCCCGGTAGGGCTGGAGGATGCGCTCAAGACTGGGGTTGACCAGCAGGACCTCGAACACCAGCGGCTGGTTGTTTTTATTGACCAGGCGACCCTGGCGCAAGGTCCAGCCGGCCTCTGCAAACAACTCCACCACTTGGCGCAAATGCTCGCGGGGGATGCCGCGACCATCGGTGACCGGTAGCCTGAAGGGCTCCAGAAACAGTGCCGAAGGCAGTGCTTTGCGATGTGGGGACAGGTACAGAAACTCCTGTCCGACCGGAATGTCGCTAGCGCTGAAAGGGCTGTTGGGATAGTAGCTGAGTGAGCGCTGATACGCGTCGTAGAACAACACCCGATTGGACCACTCGAAATCGAACATCATGCCCAGTGCCTGGCGCACCTGGCGTTGATCGAAGGGCGCGCGGCGGGTATTGAAGAACAGGGCCTGGGTGGCGCTGGGAATCTGGTGCGGCACCGCCCGTTTGCGCACCTGACCGTTGCGCACCGCCGGGAAGTCGTAGGCGTTTTCCCAGTTGCTGGCCTTGTGGTCGAAATAGAAGTCGAACAGACCGGCCTTGAAGGCCTCGAAGGCGACGTTGTTGTCGCGGTAGAACTCAACCTCCAGGCGATCGACGTTGTACTTACCGCGGTTGATCGGCAAATCGCGCCCCCAGTAGTTCTTCACCCGCTCGAACACCAGCCGGCGACCGGGGCGAACGTCGGTGATCCGGTAGGGTCCGCTGTTGAGTCCGGGTTCGAAGGTGGTGTCAGCAAAGTTGCGGTCGCGCCAGTAGTGCTCCGGCAGCACCGGCAGTTCGCTCAGGCGCAGGATCAGCAGCGGGTTGTCGCTGCGGCCAAAAACGAAGCGGATGCGGTGCTGACCGAGGATGTCGACGCGCTCGACCTCCTGAAGCATCGAGCGGTAATTGGGGTGCCCCTGCTCGCTGAGCAAGCGCCAGGAAAACTCCACATCCCGTGCTGTGATCGGCTGGCCATCGTGGAAGCGGGCCTCGGGGCGCAGGTTGAATACCACCCAGCTACGGTCGTCACTAAATTCCAGGGTTTCGGCGATCAGCCCATAGGCCGAATAGGGTTCATCCCCGGAAGGGTCGTAAACGCCGGTGCCGACCATCAGTGGCTCGTTCAACTCGGTAATGCCGTAGTGCTGGAAGTTGCCGGTGTTGACTGGGCTGGTGCCTTTGAGCGTGTAGGGATTGAGGGTGTCGAAGGTGCCATTGCCCATCACTCGCAGGGTGCCACCCTTGGGTGCATCAGGGTTGACATAGTCCAGATGCTGAAAGTCACTGGTGTAGCGCGGCAGGCCGTACAGGGCATAGCCGTGTTGCTTGTAGACGGCAGCGCTGGCCTGCAGGCTCAGGGCCAGCAACAGCAGTGTTGTCAGTGTCGAGAATAGCCTTGCTGTCATGGACTGCCGCGTCTAAAGGTTCAAGCGCAACGCTACCATTCCTCCTGCATTGGTGAAAGCTCTCAAGCAATCAAGGAATGATGTCATGTGACAGACCATGATGCCCCGGGGACGTTCCCGGGGCTGGTGGCGGGAAGTTTCAGGGCACGAACAGGGTCAGTTGCTGGCCAGGCTGGATGTGCCGGCCAAGCTGGTTCCAGTCGCGGATATTCTGGATCTCGACCTTGAACTGGCGAGCGATGCTGTAGAGCGAGTCGCCACTTTTGACCGTATAAGTCATGCTGCGGTTCTGGCTGGCACTGGCCGCAGCCGGCAGGCGCAGCGTCTGGCCTGCCCTCAATGCCGGGCTTTCGAGTCCGTTGTGCTGCTTGATTTGGCTCACACTCAGGCCATGGTTGCGGGCAATGGCCCAGAGGTTGTCGCCGGGCCGGACCTGATAGCGCAGCTCCTGGGGTGTGGCAGCGGCAATTGCGGCGACGCTCTGGGGCGCGGGCTCGCTATCACCCAGGCGCGGCAGCATCAGGGTCTGACCAACACGGATCAGGTTGCCATTGATGCTGTTGACTTCGCGTAGAGCACCGACGCTGACTTGGTAGCGACGGGCAATCTGCGACAAGGTATCGCCACTGCGGACCTGATAACGCTGGTAGTTCACCCGTTGATCCTCGGGCAGGGCTGCCAGCGCGGCGCTGAACTGTTCGGCGCGATCAACCGGAACCAGCATTTGGTAGGTGCCCTGCGGTGCGGTGATACGTTGCTTGAAGGCCGGGTTCAGGCGCAGCAATTCGTCGGTGCTGATATCGGCCAGTTCGGCAGCCTTGCTCAGCTCCAGTTGGTGCTCGATGGTGATTTCGGCAAAGTAGGGTTCGTCCGGCAGTTCGGGTAGAGCTGCGCCATGTTGAGTCGGGCTGTCAATGATCTGTGCCAGGGCCAGCAGCTTGGGCACGTAGTTCATGGTCTCGCGCGGCAGTTGCAGATTCCAGTAATCGGTCGGCAGGTTCAGCGCCTGGTTGCGTTGAATAGCCCGGCCAACGCAGCCTTCTCCACAGTTGTAAGCAGCCAGAGCCAGTAGCCAGTCGCCATCGAAGCGCTCGTTGAGCTGGGTCAGGTAGTCCATGGCAGCCTGCGTCGAGGCAACCACGTCACGCCGGCCGTCGTACCACCAGTCCTGGCGCAGCGAGAACTGCTGACCGGTGGAGGGAATGAATTGCCAAAGACCAGCGGCATGAGCGCTGGAATAGGCCATCGGGTTGTAGGAGCTTTCAACGAACGGCAGCAGCGCCAGTTCCTGGGGCAGTTCACGGGCCTCCAGTTGCTCGACTACGTAATGCAGGTAACGTTGAGCTCGTTCGCCGCTGACTTCGAAATAACGGGTCTGGTTGAGAAAGGCCAGACGCTGCTGGTCAATGCGCGGGTTGTCGATCAGGGCCGGGTCAAGCAGGAAACCCTGGCGAATGCGTGACCACAGGGTATGGGGTTCTTCAGGGGCGGCCTGGCGGGCGCGGGGTTTGCTGCTGGCGCGAGGCGGGCTCGCGGGTTCGGCGGTTCTGCCGGGTTTGAGGCTAGGCTCATGTTGTTGAAGGCTGGGGCTACTTTGGCAACCTGCCAGCACCGCCAGAATCAGTGCAAGGCAGGTTTTGCCATGTGAGATGAGTAACTTCTGATAAAAACGCATGAGCTGGCCCGGTCAAAATTTGACCGATTTTAGGGGGATACCCCACTCGCTGCAAGCCGCAACGCTGCGTCAAATCGCTACAGGGTTGAGAGCTGCCTCACAAATGAGGCAGTTGGTCTCAGAAGTTGTCCTTCCAGGCCCGGACTGCAGCCAGGGTTTCGGCGCCGGGCGCAAGGGTTTTGCCGCAATGGCGGCTAGCGGCGGCAGTGACCTCGGCAACCGAGCTGCGCATGAACGGATTGGTCAGTTTCTCCAGACCGATACTGCTGGGCAGGGTGATGCGACCGTCGCTGCGTAGCTCGTCGACCACTTCCAAGCGCACCTTGATATCGTCGTTGTCCGGTTCTACCGCCCGGGCAAAACGCAGGTTCGACTGAGTATATTCGTGGGCGCAATAGACCCGCGTTTGGTCCGGCAGAGCGGCAAGCTTCTGCAGTGAAGTCTGCATCTGCTCGGCGCTGCCTTCAAAGAGTCGCCCGCAACCGCCAGCAAACAGGGTGTCGCCACTCAGCAGCCAGGGATCGCCGTCGTTGGCGCAATAAAAGGCGATGTGGTCCAGGGTGTGTCCGGGTACGGCTATAACTTCAACCTCTTGACCGAACAGCGCGAACCGAGCACCTTCGGCCAGTGGCCGGTCAATACCCCTGATCGCCGGATTGTCTGGGCCATAGACTCGGCACTCGGTTGCTGCCTTGAGGGTGGCCAGGCCGCCGGTATGATCCGGGTGGTGGTGGGTGATCAGAATTCGGGTCAGGCTGTAGTCGGGGCGTCGGCCCAACCAGTTGATGACCGGCTTGGCGTCGCCAGGGTCGACAGCCGCGACCTGACGGCTGGCTTCGTCGACGATCAGCCAGATATAGTTGTCATTGAACGCTGGCAGGGCAATGATGTCAGGCATATTAAGGGCTACGCTATGTGTTCTGTTAAGGTTAATTCTAGGGGTTGTGCCTGACCAAGGCCACCCCGTGGAGGTTTCATGTCGACTCCGGATGCGTCCGGCTCCATCAGTCAGGCCGATCTGATCCGGCTGCTTGAGGTGGCCAGGGCCTGGCTGGATTCGCCGCCCGGGCAGATGCTGCTGGCCGCTGAACGGCAGGTCATGCGTGACACACTGCCGACATGTTTTGGTCAGCATCTGGTGCAGTATGGTTTGGCTCCTGGGCTGCTGGATGAAGAGCGTGTCGTGCTGCGCAATCACTGGCAGGTTGATCTGATAAACGGCAGTCAGGCGATTCCGGTCGAGGAGGGGCATTGGCCGTTTGCGCCGCAGTCGCTGGATGTTGTGGTGCTGCACCATGGGCTGGATTTCTGTCTGGCGCCGCGCACCTTGCTGCGTGAGGCCTGTCAGGCGGTCCGGGCTGGCGGGCACATGCTGATTTTCGGCTTCAACCCCTGGAGTGCTTGGGGGCTCAGTCATTTCGCCGGGCGTGACTGGTTCAGCGAGGCAGGTTTTGTCAGCCCGTCGCGCTTGATCGACTGGCTGGAACTGTTGGGTTTTGTGGTGGAGAAACGGGTGGATGGGTGTTATCGTCCGCCGCTCAGATCGCAGCGCTGGCTCGATCGCCTGCAACGGCTTGAACGGCTGAGCGGGCGCCATCGAATACCGGGCGGCGGCTTCTACTTTCTCGTTGCGCGACGCCAGATGTTGGGGGCTACCCCAAGCCGCGAGCGCAGCATGGCATTCCCGGCACTGAATCTGCCACCGCTGGTAGCTGGCAGCCGACGTGCGCAGAAACGGAACAGTCGATGACTCAGGCGATAGAAATCTTCACCGACGGAGCCTGCAAGGGCAATCCCGGTCCCGGTGGCTGGGGGGTATTGCTGCGTTGGGGCGAACATGAAAAGGCCCTATGCGGTGGCGAGCCCGATACCACCAACAACCGCATGGAGCTTATGGCGGCGATTCAGGGCCTGCAGGCGCTGAAAAAATCCTCGCAGGTCATTCTGACTACAGATTCCGAGTATGTAATGAAGGGCATCCGCGAGTGGATGCCCAACTGGAAAAAGCGCGGCTGGAAAACCTCCAGTCGCCAGCCGGTCAAGAATGCCGATCTGTGGCAGCAGCTTGACGAACTGGTGGCTCAGCATCAGGTTGAGTGGCGCTGGGTGCGCGGCCACAGCGGTCACCGGGAAAATGAAATAGCCGATGCCCTGGCCAATCAGGGTGTAGAACAGGTATTGAAAGCGCGAGGGCGTTCACATGCGTGAAGTGGTACTGGATACCGAAACCACGGGTATCGAGCCCAAGGAAGGTCACCGGATCATCGAAATCGGCTGTGTCGAACTGATCGGCCGGCGTTTAACCGGGCGTCATTACCATGTCTATATCAACCCTCAGCGCGAGGTTGATGAAGGCGCTATCGCGGTTCACGGTATTACCAACGAATTTCTGGTCGATAAGCCGCTGTTCGCCGACGTGGTCGAGGACTTCATGCGCTTTATCAGCGGTGCTCGGCTGGTTATTCATAACGCGGCGTTCGACGTCGGCTTTATCGACAGCGAGCTTGACCGTCTCAATGCTGGTCATGGTCGGGTAATCGATCATTGCAGCGTGCTCGATACCCTGGCCATGGCTCGGGAAAAGCATCCAGGCCAGCGCAACAGCTTGGATGCCTTGTGCAAACGCTACGGGGTCGACAACTCCCAGCGTGACCTGCACGGCGCCTTGCTGGATGCGGAAATTCTCGCCGATGTCTATCTGATCATGACTGGCGGCCAGACCGCCCTGAGCCTGGCCGGCAATGGCCAGGACTCGGGTGAAGGCGGTCAGCATGGCAGTGTGATCCGGCGTCTGAGTGAGCAGGATCGTGCCGGTTTGCGGGTGCTGCGTGCCAGCGAAGCCGAACTGGCAGCCCATGCCAAATGCCTGGCTGCCGTGGAAAAGTCAGCCGGCTTTACCCTGTGGCAGGGCAAGCCGAGCGAATAGGTTTTAAAGCCAGTTGCTGACGGCAAATAGCCCCACCCCACCCAACACCAGCGTATATGGCAGCGCCATCACCACCATACGGCCATAGGACAGGCGCACCAGCGGCGCAATGGCCGAGGTCAGCAGGAACAAGAACGCCGCCTGGCCGTTGGGGGTGGCAACGCTGGGCAGATTGGTACCGGTGTTGATGGCGATGGCCAGCAACTCGAACTGATCGCGAGTAATATTGCCTTCATCCAAGGCTTTCTTGATCTCGCTGATGTAGACCGTGGCAACGAACACGTTGTCACTGATCATCGACAACAAGCCGTTGGCCAGGAAAAACATGCTTGGCTGAGACTCCGGTGGCAGGGCCAGTACGGCTTCAATGATCGGGCTGAACAGGTGCTGCTCATGGATCACCGCAACGATGGCGAAGAACACCACCAGCAGTGACGTGAAGGGCAGGGCCTCCTGAAACGCCTTGCCGATCTGGTGCTCGTCGATCACCCCGTTGAATGAGGTGATCAGGATGATAACCATCAGACCAATGAATCCGACCTCTGCTACATGCAGCGCCAAGCCCAGAACCAGCAGCACGGCGACGATGGCCTGCACCGTCAGCGCTGCCTTCTGGCCTCCCTTGCGCTTTGCCTGCTCTGCCTGGGAAAACTCTTCCAGCACCCGGCGTACCGAACGTGGCAGCTTGGCCCCGTAGCCGAACCAGCCGGTTTTCTCCAGCAGCAGGCAGGTTGTCAGACCCGCAGCCAATACCGGCATGCTTACCGGTGCCATCAGTGTGAAGAATTCGATGAAATCCCAGTCGGCGACTCGGGCGATCAGCAGGTTCTGTGGCTCGCCGACCAGGGTGCAGACCCCGCCCAGTGCGGTCCCGACTGCGCCGTGCATGAGAAGGCTGCGTAGAAACGCACGGAATTCTTCCAGGTGCTCACGGTGCAAACCTTCTTCACCTTCCGGGTCACTGGCCGGGTCGGTACTGCCGGCGGAGGCAACCTTGTGATAGACCCCGTAAAAGCCTACCGCCACACTGATGATCACCGCAGTTACGGTCAGGGCGTCGAGAAATGCAGAAAGTACTGCAGCTACAAAACAAAAAAGTAGCCCCATCAGTGACTTGGAGCGTATTCCCAGAATCAGCTTGGTAAAGGTTACCAGTAGCAGATCCTTCATAAAGTAAATCCCGGCAACCATGAACATCAGCAGCAGGATCACCGGCAGGTTGCCCATCACCTCCTGATACAGGGCGTCGGCACTGGTCATGCCAATGGCCAGCGCCTCGATTGCCAGCAAACCACCGGGTAGCAGGGGGTAGCACTTGAGCGCCATGGCCAGGGTGAAGATGAACTCGAGCACCAGTATCCAGCCGGTCAGGTAAGGCCCGATCAGCCAGAACAGCAGAGGGTTGAGAATAAGGAAGGCGACTATGGTGCGCTTATACCAGCCTGGGGCTTGGCCCAGAAAATTGCCAGCTAGCGCGGGCAGCAGAGCTTGTGACATGGGAAGGTCCTTCAAAGGTTTGGAAGAAAACTCTGAATGACGCCTCGTACCGGGCTGCGGCCGGTAAGGCATCATTCAGGGATCGCCTCTGAGAACCTTTGAACGGGATGTGCGACGGTAGAACCTGCGCACGGCGTGCCATCATACTCCTGCCAGTTATCGGGCGCTGTAGCGAATGCGACAGCAATAGTTGTCAATGAGCCGGAAGTCGCTCACAGAATTGCTGTTGGCTGCATTCAGGAGGTATGCCGATACAGAGCAGGCTTGTTATAGTCACGCCTTTGTCACGGCCGTTATTGCAGCAGCTGGCACCAGCGCCGGCAATGCCACCTAAGGAGTAGTTGAGCCATGCCCGAGTATCAGACCCTACTGGTAGAGCAGCACGACAAGGTTGCCCATGTGCTGATCAACCGGCCGGAAAAGGTCAATGCCATGAATGCGGCGTTCTGGGACGAGATCGTGCAAGTGTTTGGCTGGGTCGACCAGACCGACAGCGTGCGCGTGGTAGTGATTTCCGGGGCTGGCAAACACTTTTCCGCAGGTATCGACCTGGCGATGCTGGCCCAGGCCGCCGCTGGCATGACTACTGACATCGGCCGCAATGCCGAGCGAATTCGCCGTAACATCCTGCGTCTGCAAGCGTCCTTCAACGCCATTGATCAGTGCCGTAAACCGGTCATTGCCGCGGTGCATGGCTATTGCCTGGGTGGCGCAATCGATCTGATTTCCGCCTGCGATATGCGTTACAGCACCCCCGATGCCCAGTTCTCGATCAAGGAAATCGACATGGGCATGGCCGCCGATGTTGGCACCCTCCAGCGATTGCCGCACCTGATCGGCGATGGCATGATGCGTGAGTTGGCCTACACCGGGCGCATGGTCGATGGCCATGAAGCAGCCCGGATCGGGCTGGTCAACCGGACCTGGGATAGCCACGCCGAACTGCTTGAGGGGGTGTTGGCGCTGGCCGCGGAGATCGCCTCGAAATCACCCCTGGCGATCCGTGGGACCAAGGAAATGATTCGCTACAGCCGCGATCACAGTGTCGAGGATGGACTGAACTATATCGCTAGCTGGAATGCAGCCATGCTGCAATCCGAAGATCTCAAGTTGGCCATGACGGCGCACATGAGCAAAAAGTCGGCCGACTTTGCTGATTGATTCAGGCCTTTGACTGCAGGGATGGTGGGGAGATAACACGATGCTAACCGGTGCCACATCACTTGATCTTGTCAGGGATGAACTGTTCGCCACGATTGGCGATGTCGAAGATGTACTGCAGCAATTCCTTGAAGATCGGCGCAATGGCAGCTTGCTGCAGCGAGCGATCGAAGGCATGCAGCAGGTTCGGGGTACGCTATCGCTGATCGAATTGCGAGGCGGCTCGTTACTGGTGGCGGAAATGGTCGCGCTGGCCACCGATATACCCGTACACGATGGTGAGGGTCGCAACGAACCGCTGACCGCACTGTGTGACAGCTTGTTCCTGCTGGGCCGCTATCTGCATCTGAGTCGTCAACAGGGTACTGAGCGGCCTGAGCTGCTGCTGCCGGCCATCAACCGGCTGCGCGCTTTGCAGGCTGGCCAAGCCCCGTTGCCTGACAGCTACTTCTACCAATTGCCCGTCGACCTGCCGCTGACCGCTGCCGGCAGTTCGACCGCGTTGGGTGCCAAGACCTTTGCCCGGTTACGGCAAATGTATCAGGTCGGTCTGCTTGGCCTGCTGCGCGATGACAGCCTGGCCACCGCCGCACCGCTGATGCAGCGTGCCTTGCAGCGCTGGGAAACCAGCCTGAATCAGGCTGGAGCATCACTGTGCCAGGCTGCTTCGGCCGCGCTCGAAGGGATTGAGCAGACGCCGTTGACACTGACCACCGAGCGTAAGCGGCTATTCGCCCGTCTCGACCGGGAAGTCCGGCGTCTGGGCAACGCTATTGACGCGCCGGCTACGGCCTCGCCGTTATTACCCGAGTTTCTTTATCTGGTAGCTCTCTCTGCTGACACCAGCAGCCGCTGCCAGAGCCTGCGTCAGGCTCTGAACCTGCCGGCTCCGGGCTTTACCGATGCCGAACTGGAGCAAGGTCGGCAGCGTCTGAATGGCCCCGGCGCAGACGTCATGCGCTCGGTTGCCGAAGCGCTGCACGAGGAAGTCACCGGCATCAAGGACCTGCTCGACCTGCTGGCGCGTAATGCCGGTGACGCCGAGCAGTCCCTGGAAAGCCTCAAGGCCGGGCTCGAGCGGCTGTGGAAAACGCTCAGCATGCTTGATCTGGCCGAGGTCTCTGACGGCATTCGTCAGGCGGTAAGCCAGCTTGAAGGCTGGCAGCCAGGCAAAACCCAGGTGCTGGAGCAGGTGGCTGATGCCGTGTTGCAGGCCGAAACCGCCGTCAACCGACTCGATAATCCGAGCGAGGCTGGTTTGTTGGGCGGGCAGGGCGGCTTGCCTGAGCCGGTCGAACTGAAAGAAGCACGGATTGTACTGATCGAAGAGTCACAGGCCGGGCTAGCATTGGCCAAGCGGGCGATCACGGCCTATACCGAATCCAGCAATGACGCGATGCACCTGCTCAATGTACCCAGCACCCTGGATACCGTCCGTGGTGGGTTGGTATTTCTGGGCATGAGCAGAGCGGCCAAGGTCATTCACCTGGCTTCACGATTCATCAAGGAAAGCATGCTGGAGCGTCAACAGGTGCCTCAGGCATCGCAGCTGGAAATACTGGCTGACGCCCTGACCAGCATTGAGTTCTATCTGGAATCGGCCGAACGCTCGAGTGTAACCACCAGCGATGTGCTGGCGCTGGCCGAGGACAGCCTGGCTGAACTGGGCTACAAGATTTCCGAGGTCTGATCCTGATGCATTCGCCCTTCGGTCGTTTTGTTCCTGCCAATGACCCAAGTCAGAGTCCTGATGATGGATGGGTAGTGGTCTATTATCAGGAACGCTTTGCCTTGTACGAAGGGCGCTTTCTGGTTGATATTGACACGGCCCGATTCCTTGGCCGGACAGAACAGCGCCTGCTGCTCGGATACCTGGACGGCAAACCGTGCCAGTTGTTTCGGTTGGCCGAGCCCTGTGATTTGCCCGGTATCAGCTGGCACGGGCTGCGAGCACTGATTGGCCAGGTTGATGATCAGACCTTCCGTTTGCTTGGGCTGGCCCAGCAACTGGATGCCTGGGCCGAAACCCACCGATTCTGTGGCCGCTGTGGCACCGCCATGTTGCCGCGCCCGGCTGAACGGGCCATGGAGTGCCCAGGCTGCGGCTTGCGCCAATACCCCAAACTCTCGCCTTGCATTATCGTGTTGGTAACCCGCGGCGATGAAATTCTCCTGGCCCGTGCCCCGCATTTTCGTCCCGGATTTTTCAGTACGCTGGCCGGTTTTATCGAGCCGGGTGAGTCAGCTGAAGAGTGCCTGCATCGAGAAGTGATGGAGGAGGTCGGCCTGGAGGTTGAGCAATTGGAATATTTGGGTAGTCAGAACTGGCCGTTCCCCAATTCCCTGATGTTGGGCTTTCACGCCCGTTATGTCGGTGGCGAGATCCGCCCACAACCCGAAGAGATTGAAGAGGCCCAGTGGTGGCCGCTGGACCAGCTCCCGGGCATCCCGCCCCAGGGTACTATCTCGCGCTGGTTGATCGACTGTTACCTGGCCCGCCGCAGCGGTCGTCAGGACCCACCCATGCCAGCCTGATTCCAAGGAGAACAGATGCAATACCTGGGTTTAGCCGTGCTGGTGGGTGTAGTTGCACTTCTGATGCTATTGATTGTGTTGCGTTTGGGCTGGCGTCCGGGCTGGTGGCTGGCCTGGCTAAAGGGCAATCTGCTGGTATTGGGGTTGGCTGCTAGCCTGGCAATCGGTCTGGCAGCCTGGGATCTGCATTATTACCGTCCGCTGGAAGGCGATGGTACGGTCGCGACTCTGGAACTGCGCCAGCTTGGACCGCAACGTTACGAGGTGCTGGTCAATGAAGCAGGTAAAACCCGCCGCCTGACTTTGGATGGCGACCAGTGGGAACTGGATGCTCAGGTATTGCGCTGGGCTGGGCTGCCCCATGTACTGGGGTTGCAGGACGGCTATCGGCTGCACCGCCTGCGCGGCCGTTACCTGGCGCTGGAACAACAGCGTCAGCAGGACGCCCAACTCAACAGCCAATTGCATGCCACCCCCACCTGGCGTGACCTGTGGCAATGGCTGGATCAGCTCAATGCCGACCTATGGCTGCGCGCCGACGCCTTCACCGTGCGCTTCATGCCCCTGGCCGATGGCGCCCGCTTTGCCATCGAGTCTGGAGTGACCGGGCTGACTCCGGTACCGCTTAATCCAGCTGCGGTTGAGGCTTTACAGCGGTTTGAGTGAAATGGGAGTGCAGTTGTAGGGGCATAAAAAACCGGCGCTGGGCGCCGGTTTTTTGTTGCTAGGCTTGCCTCAGGCGAGCATGCCGCCGTCGACGTTGATAGCAGTGCCGGTGGTGTAGCTGGAAGCGTCGCTGACCAGATACAGGACGGTGCCGGCCATTTCACTGGGATCGGCGGCGCGGCGCAGGGGGATGCGCTGCAGGGCATTCTTGAGGATACTGTCGTTGCTGGTCAGGGCGGAGGCGAACTTGGTGTCGGTCAGGCCGGGCAGCAGGGCGTTGCAGCGGATGCCGAACTGGGCGCATTCCTTGGCGAACACCTTGGTCATGTTGATCACGGCGGCCTTGGTGATCGAGTAGATGCCTTGCAGGTCGCCCGGTACTACGCCGTTGACCGAGGCGACGTTGAGGATGGCACCGCCGCCGTTTTCGCGCATCAGTTTGCCGGCTTCGACCGACATGAAGAAATAGCCGCGGATGTTGACGTCTACGGTCTTTTGGAAGGCGCCCAGGTCAGTATCCAGCACGTTGCCGAAGTAGGGGTTGGCAGCGGCGTTATTGACCAGGATGTCGAGTTTGCCGAACTGTTCGCGGATGGCGCCGATGGTCTGGCTGATCTGGTCCATGTCGCCGATGTGGCAGGCCATGGCTACGGCTTTGCCACCAGCAGCGTTGATGGCGTCGGCCACTTGCTGGCAATCGTCGATCTTGCGGCTGGAGATGATGACCTGGGCACCCTGTTGGGCCAGCAGTTTGGCGATCGCCTCACCAATACCACGACTGGCGCCAGTGACCAGCGCGACCTTGCCGTCGAGGTCAAACAGTTGAGTCTTTTGCATGATTGTTGTCCTTTGGTTACAGGGCTGATTGCTGAATGACGGCCAGACTGCGCTGCTCCAGCTGTTTGTTCATGACAATGAAGCCAGCGAAACGCGGGTTGCTGGTCTGGCCATGGTAGTAGCGGTAGTAGATCTGCTGGGTAATGCCGGCCAGACGGAACATGCCGAACACATAGTAGTAGTCCAGGTTGTCGATCTGGATACCGGCGCGCTCGGCGTAGTAGTCGGCAAACTCCTGACGGGTCAGCATGCCAGGGGCGTTGCTCGGCTGCAGTCGGGTGGCCTGGTGGTCGGCCGGGTCGTTGGCTTCGATCCAGTAGGCCAGGGTGTTGCCCAGCTCCATCAGCGGGTCGCCAAGGGTGGTCAGCTCCCAGTCCAGTACGCCGATGATGCGCATCGGGTCGTTCGGGTCGAGGATCACATTGTCCAGCCGGTAGTCGTTGTGCACGATGCCGGGTTTGGGATGGTCAGCCGGCATATGCTCACGCAGCCAGGCAATCACCGGCTCCCAGCCGGGAGCATCGGGAGTGGCGGCTTTCTGGTAGCGGTCAATCCAGCCTTCAACCTGGCGTTTCACATAACCTTCGGGTTTGCCCAGATCACCCAGACCGCAGGCTACGTAGTCGACGTTGTGCAGTTCAACCAGTTTGTCGATGAAGCTTTTGCACAGTTCCCGGGTCTTGCTCTCGTCCAGCCCCAGTTCGGTAGGGATGTCGGCGCGCAGAATGGTGCCTTCGACCTTTTCCATCACGTAGAACTCACAGCCTGTGACCGACTCGTCGGTGCAGTGCACGTAGGCTTTGGGGCAGTAGGGGAAACCGGCGTTTAGCTTGTTGAGAATACGGAATTCGCGGCCCATGTCATGTGCCGACTTGGCTTTCTTGCCGAACGGCGGGCGGCGCAGTACCAGATCCTTGCCAGGATAGCTGAGCAGGTAGGTCAGGTTGGACGCACCACCCTGGAACTGACGAACTTGCGGTGTGCCTTCAAGTTCCTCGATATGCTGCTTGAGGTATTGATCGACAGCTTGTACATCCAGTTCTTCGCCCTGGCGAACGCTGGTAGTCTGATCGGTAGCGGACATGGTTTTCCTTACTTGATAGGTACTAGGCATGAACGGATTAGCATGAATAGTCAGCTAATCTAATGCAGTGACCTGAGGGCAGCAAGGTTAAACGGCCGTTTGAATCGGCTTATCAGGTAGGGTGTTGTTGAAGGATTGGTGAGGGTTATGACCCGTCACCACAAAGTGGTGACGGGTGAAGCTACTTAAGCCGGGAACAGCTCGCCCAGCTTCAGCGCCAGCATCATGTCGCCTTCGGCGCGCAGTTTTCCGGCCATGAAGGCCTGCATGCCGTCGGTTTCACCAGTCATCACGCCGACCAGAGTGGCGCTGTCCATGATCAGGGTCACGTTCGGATCGGCAGCGTCGCCCTGATTGACGGCACAGGTGCCATCCTTGACGGCTACGTTGAAGTTTTCGCCATCTTCGATGTTGAACTGGAACACCAGATCCAGGCCGGCAGCGGCAGAGGCGTTGAACTTGGTTTCCATCTTGCTGATGATGTCTGCGACGGTAGTCATTTGCCTGTCCTATTCATGCTGTTGTTGTGGTGACGGCTGTGGCCGCTCACCCAATATGGTGGGTCACCCATCAAGCTTCAGGGTGCGGATCGCACTGGAAGCTTGAGCATGAGGTTAGGCGGGGGGCGGGGGGCTGTCAATAAAAAATCATACGTTTGTTTGAATTTGCTTTTTAACTGGAAATGTCAGTTTGGCACAGGTTTGTTGTTATGCTTGAAACCCTCTCATTAGCTGGAGTGCTTACGTGGAATGGTTAGCTGATTATGGGTTATTCATGGCCAAGGCGGTTACCGTCCTGGTGGTGTTGCTGGTGCTGGTAGCGGCGATAGCCGGGGCCAAGACTCGGCAGCGGCGCGGGGAAGGCAGTCTGACGGTGACCAAGGTCAACGAACAACTGGCCAGAATGACGGACAAGCTGGCTCAAACCGTGCTGGAGAAAGCCGATTACAAGGCCATGCTCAAGGCCCGCAAGGCAGAGGATAAAGCACGAAGCAAGTCCGAGGAAAAGCGTGCGCGGGTATTCGTGTTGAATTTTCATGGCGACATCAAGGCCAGTGCCTTGGAAAATCTGCGCCATGAGGTCACGGCAGTATTGGAGCTGGCGGGTGCTGATGATGAGGTGGTGGTCAAGCTCGAAAGCGGTGGCGGCATGGTGCATGCCTATGGCCTGGCCGCATCCCAGCTTTGCCGGGTCCGTGAAGCCGGAGTGCCGCTTACGGTTTGTGTCGACAAGATCGCCGCCAGCGGTGGCTACATGATGGCTTGTATCGCTGACCGCATTCTGGCCGCGCCCTTTGCCATGCTTGGTTCGATTGGCGTGGTAGCACAGTTGCCCAACTTCAACCGGCTACTGAAAAAGCATGACATTGATTACGAGATGCTGACCGCCGGTGAATACAAGCGGACCCTGACCCTGTTCGGCGAGAACACTGACAAAGGTCGGGAAAAATTTCAGGAAGACCTGGAAAACATTCATCGCCTGTTCAAGGGCTTTGTCGGCCGTTACCGCCCGCAACTGGATATCGATGCGGTAGCCACGGGTGAGGTATGGTTCGGCAGCGAGGCGCTGGAGCGGACCCTGGCTGATGAACTGACCACCAGCGATCAGTATCTGAGTCAGCGGGTCCGTCAGGCCGATGTGTTCGAGGTGCACTATTCGATGCGCAAGCGCATCCAGGAAAAACTCTCTGGAACCCTGTCGGCAACGCTGGATCGGCTACTGCTGACCTGGGCTTCACGGTTCAACAATCAACGATTCTGGTAGGAGCTGAGCATGTCGGAATTCAAGGCTCTGGTGGTGACAGAGGAACAGGGCAACTATGTTTCCCAGGTGAGTCTGCGCCATATTGACGAACTGCCGCCGGGTGAAGTGCTGATCCGGGTGGCCTATTCTTCGCTGAACTTTAAGGATGCCCTGTCGGCTAGCGGCAACAAGGGCGTGACCCGCAATTTCCCCCATACTCCGGGCATCGACGCCGCCGGGGTAGTGGAGGCCAGCTCGGTGGCCGAGCTCGAGGTGGGTGATGAGGTGATTGTCACCGGTTACGACCTTGGCATGAACACTGCTGGCGGTTTCGGTCAGTATATCCGGGTACCGGCTGCCTGGGTTCTGAAACGGCCTGAAGGGCTGAGCCTGCGCGACAGCATGGTGCTGGGTACAGCGGGTCTGACTGCGGCACTGTGTATCGACAAGCTGGAACAGGCCGGTCTGGCGCCGGGGCAGGGTCCGGTTCTGGTGACCGGGGCGACTGGCGGTGTCGGCAGTATCGCCGTGGCGATTCTGGCCGGGCTAGGTTATGAGGTGGCAGCGGCCACCGGCAAGGCGCTGCAGGCTGATTTTCTCAAGCGCCTGGGCGCCAGTCTGATTGTTGACCGCTCGGCGCTGGAAGCTGGCAAGGACAAGATGCTGCTCAAGGAGCAGTGGGCCGGGGCGGTCGATACCGTCGGCGGCGACATTCTGTTCAACGTGGTCAAGTCACTGCGCTATGGCGCCAGTGTCGCCTGCTGTGGACTGACCGCAGGCGGTCAGTTCCAGGCCAGCGTATTCCCCTTCATTCTGCGCAACGTCAACCTGCTGGGGATCGACTCGGTCGAGCAGCCACTGGTCGTCAAGGCCTCGATGTGGGATCGCCTGTCGCTGCAGTGGAAGACCGACCTGCACAGCCTCTGCCACGAAGTGAGCCTTGAGGAGCTGCCGGAGCAGATCGAGAAAATCCTGGCCGGCAAGATGATCGGGCGGGTGCTGGTCAACCTCGGTTGACCAGTACGCTACTGGATGCTGGAAGCAAGCTCGAAGATCGGGATATACATCAGCACTACGATGGTCCCGATCAGCAGGCCGATAAAAGCCATTAGCAGTGGTTCGAACAGTCGTACAAACCATTCGATCCAGCGGCTGGTCTGGGCCTCATGGAAGTCGGCGGTCCGCTCCAGCATTACCCCCAGGTTGCCTGAGCGCTCTCCGGCCCGGAGCATGCGCAGGGCAACCGGTGTCGACAGGCCATAGGTCTCCAGGGCCATGGATAGGGAAGAGCCTTCACGCACCCGGTTCTGGGCCTGTAGCAGGTGCTGGCGTGACTGCTCGCCGAGCAGGCCGCTGGCCATCGATAGTGCGTCTATCACCGGAATCCCGCCTTGCAATAGGATGCCGAGAGAGCGGTAGAAACGGGCCAGTTCAAAGGTCAACAGCGCTTTATGCAGGCGTGGAATACGCTGAATTTGCCGACCAAGAAGCCGACGCAAGGTATGGCTGCGCGCCGCCAACAGGCCCAGGGCAATGATTCCCAACAATCCGGGCAACAGTAGTATTTGATGTTGCTGCAAAAAATTTCCCAGATCGATCAGCACCTGCGACAGCCAGGGCAACTGATGCTCCATACCCTCGAATACCAGGCTGAAGCGCGGCACTACATAGCCGATCAGAAACAGCAGGACCAGGCCACCGACGCCGAGCAGCAGTACCGGATAGACTGAGGCGCTGATGACCTTCTGGCGCATGGCGTCAAGGCTGGCGCGATAGCCAACATAACGGTTAAGTGCCGGGCCCAGTTCGCCGGTGCGTTCACTGGCCTTGATCAGGGCAATGAACAGGGGCGGGAAGATCCACGGGTAGCCGGCTAGCGCCCCGGACAGGGATTTGCCTTCATACAGGGCCTGAATCAGGCCAGCGAGTATCTTGCGGACCTGCGGGTCGCTTTCCTTGTTTTCCAGGCTCTCCAGGGCATCGGTCAGGACCAGGCCAGCGTTCAGCAGAATAGCCAGTTCCTGGCTGAACA
Organism: Pseudomonas jilinensis; assembly: GCF_003586265.1. NCBI lineage: Bacteria > Pseudomonadati > Pseudomonadota > Gammaproteobacteria > Pseudomonadales > Pseudomonadaceae > Pseudomonas > Pseudomonas jilinensis. Next base: position 104,653 of record NZ_QJSA01000002.1, read on the forward strand.
GCGCCAGCGGGAAACGTTCGCGGCTGAACCAGCGGCTGACGTTCCAGTCGAGCTGGCGCTGAATCCCAAGCACCCTCAAACCTTGTTCCTCGGCCCGGCGCCCGGCCTCTTCGGCGCTGGCCGCTTCATATTCGAGCTGGACGACATGATCGGGCAGGCGCAGGGCCTTGATCAGGAAGCGCATGGACGACCCTCCACTACCAACTGGTGATTTCAGCGTTGTCGCCTTCGCCGCCGGGGCGGCCATCGCGGCCCAGGCTGAGCAGGTCGAACTCGCCGTGCTCGCCGGGCGAGCGATAGATGTAGTCACGCCCCCAGGGATCCTGGGGAACCCCTTTGCGCAGATACGGGCCACCCCAGTTGGTCACGCCACCCGGCGGACTGACCAGGGCTTGCAGGCCCTGCTCGGTGGTGGGGTAGTCGCCGTTTTCCAATCGATAGATATCTAGGGCCTTTACCAGAGTTTCGATCTGGGCATGGGCGATCCGGGCTTCCGAACGCCCGAGCTGGTTGAAGTAGCGCGGCCCGACAATACCGGCCAGCATGCCCAGCACGACCAGAACCACCAGCAGTTCGAGCAGGGTGAAGCCACGATGGCGTCTGTGTGAACGAGTGCGGAACATGGGGAAATCTCCTGGGGGACAAAGGTACGTTAGTCACCATGCAAGAGCTGTGCACGATTGTTGTGTTTTCTGGGGGGGCAGTCGCGAACGATCAACGGCACGCCCCTTGCTTGGCTACCCGAGTCGATCGGGAGGACGGCCTATGCGTCGCATCTGCTGCACTGCGCTGTTATCACTGGGTTGCTTGGCTCTGGAAAGCGGGGCCGGTGAAACGTTCTACCGTGGTGAGTCCTCCACCGGCACTTTGATCCTGACCAATGTTCACCGCCCGGGACAGGGGCTTGAACCTGTTGTGCTGCATGCCCGGACCGGGCCGTCAGCCTCCGTTCGGGTAGCCCCCATCCCCTCACATGAGCTGGCCGAACTGGTCCGCCAGACCGCCGCCGAGCATGACCTGCCGGAAGGCCTGCTGCATGCGGTAATCCAGACCGAATCGGGCTACAACCCCCTGGCTCTCTCGCCCAAGGGCGCGGCTGGGCTGATGCAGCTGATGCCGGCAACCGCGCGTGAACTGGAGGTTGAGGATGTCTGGGACCCAGGCCAGAACCTGGCCGGTGGAGCGCGTTATCTCAAACAGATGATGGAGTTGTTCGAGGGTGATCTGGAACTTGGTCTGGCGGCGTACAACGCCGGGCCAGGGCGGGTCAGCCGCGCCGGAGGAATTCCTGACATCGGTGAAACCCAGCGTTATGTACCGTTGGTCATGCAGCGTTATCTGGCCTGGCGCGGCACCGACTGAGGGGCTGAGTCGAGCCCCAAATGGGTGGGGAATCCCCGGTGCTGGGTAGGGTTTTACCCGAGCTGAAGCGTTTCCGTGGTCGGCAGAATCGGGCTGGCTATGAGCATCCGCAATTCGCGCCTGCAAGGCGCTGCCGGCAACCCGCACAGCGGCCCGCAGCCGCGAAGCAGACCCGCCAGGCACTGGCATAAGTATTGCTGCCAGTATTGTTACGGGCACAGTCATGCATAACAGGAGGCCTCACAATGAACCGGGCCAAGGTGTTATCCGACAGGAGCGTTCTCGCTCCGACATTTTTCTTCTCTTCGGGCCCCCTGGCCTTGCTGTTGTGGGCTCTGCTGGCCCTGGCACTGTCGCCAGGGGCCCAGGCTGCGGCCAGTTGCCAGCGACACCTCGAAGCCCATGTAGTGGCGCTCGACCAGCCGCTGATGTTCAACCGGCTGGGTGCGCAGAATATCAACGGCATGATGTTCGCGTTGCGCTCGGATGTGGTCGATGAAAACCACCAGCTTCTGAGCCAGGGCGGCGCGGCGATTCCCGGTCGGGTTCTGCTGCGACCGGATAAGCGTCCACGGCCCTTGATTCTCCGGGTCGCCGCTGGCGACTGTCTGACCATCCATTTGCAGAATCTGCTGGATCCGCAGGACAACCCGCGGCGCGGTCAGGTTGAGCCTGAGCTGCAGATCGATGATCAGGTTGCCGACCGTCATGTCGGCTTTCTGGTCAACGGCCTGCAGGCGGTTAACAGCATAGAAGATCTGTCAGCCAATACCGGGGCCAATGACAATATGCTGCTGGCCCCGGGCATGAGCCGCAGCTATACCCTTTACGCCGAGCGTGAAGGCACCTTTCTGGCCACCAGTTATGGGGCCACCTTCGGTGGTCAGGGCAATGGCGGCAACATCGGCAATGGCCTGTTTGGCCAGGTTATCGTGCTGCCACCGGGTGCGCGGATGTATCGCAACACCCTGACCGAAGAGGAAATGCGGCTGGCTACCACTGGCCGGACGCCTGCAGGTCATCCGGTCGTTGATTACGAGGCTCGTTATCCGCAGGCAGAGCCCTGGATCAGTGAAGGCAAGGCCGGGCGGCCAATCCTAAGCATGCTCGATGGCAACCAGATTCAGATCAGTGAGCCTGATGCTGTGGTGATGGGGCCCAACTCTGATGGCAGCTTCCCGCCTTCGACCTACCCACTGGAAAGCATCGGTAAGCGCAATCCATCGATCCCCAACCGGCTTGAGCCGTTCCGTGATTTTGCTTCGGCCTGGCACGATGAAGTGGCTGCTGCCCAAGCGTTTCCGGGCTACTGGGAAGACGAGGTGTTTGGTCACGTTCTCGAGCCGACCCGCGACGCCTTCATGATCAACTATGGATCGGGTGGGATTGGCGCGGAAATCATCGCCAACCGGCTGGGTGTGGGTCCTATGCATGACTGCCTCAGTTGCTCCTATGAGGAATTCTTCCTCAGCTCGCATACCGTTGGCGATGTTGCCATGTTGGTCGATGTGCCAGCCAACGTCGGGCTGGAAAACCTCAAGCCAGGCCAGACGCCACATCCGGACAATGTCGGGATCAAGGCTAGCATGGCGCTGTATCCGGCCGATCCGTCCAGCGTCAACCACAGCTACATCGGCGACTTCGTCAAGTTCCGCAATACCCATGCCGGGCATGAACATCACATTTTTCACTTGCATGCCCACCAATGGATCTTCAATCCCAATGATGACAATTCCGATTATGTCGATGCCCAGGGGATTGGCCCAGGTTCCGGGCAGACCTATGAAATTGCCTTTGGCGGTTCGGGCAATCGCAACCGGGTAGCCGGCGATGCCATCTACCATTGCCATTTCTATCCGCATTTTGCCCAGGGCATGTGGAACCTGTGGCGGATTCATGATGTGTTTGAAGAGGGCACCCGGCTGGCGGTTTCCGAGCAGGGTGACGATGGCTTCCACCAGGAGCCCTTTGCCCTGCGCGAAGGCTTACCGGCACCAGGAGCCCGGGCTCTGCCCGATGGCGAGATTGTTGCCGGCACGCCGATCCCAGCTGTGGTACCGCTGCCGGGCAAGGCGCTGCCGCCGATGCCGGGCCGGGTCAGCGTAGTACCGAAGCTGGCCGACAGTGAAGCTCTGGCTGATCACGGCTACAACAGCAGCAGCTATCCGCCGGGCAATGATGGCGGCTCGCAACGCATAGTTGGTTCGGTTGCTTTGGTTGATCGTAGTGATGACAACCGACTGCCCGATGGCACGCTGCGCAACCCCGGCTTCCCGTTCTGGATCGGAGGGATTGAGCACAGTGTCGGTCAGCGTCCGCCGACCCCGCCGCTGGATATGCTTGGGCCGCAGCAGGCCGAGGCGCTGCGTGATTCCGGCAACGCACTATGGGCTGCACTGGATCCGAAGCAGGTCGACGGCTGGGACGGCGGGCTGCCGCGCCATGCGCTGGATGGCTGGGCCAACGGCGGAGTGGCCGAGGTAGCCACCAGCGCTCTGGACTTCTCCAAGGTGATCAGCCGGGCCAAACCGGTTTACTTCCCGGAAGAGGGCACTGACGTCGAGCAGGCAGCCATGCTGTTCCACGCCCAGGACAAGCACTCCAGCTATGCCGTGTTGCCTGATGGCAATGTCAAGAGCGCGGTATTTCGTACCAATGGCGGCTTGCCGATGGCTGGAGCGCCATTCTTTGAGCCGTGCATGGATGACCGCCAGCGAACCATGACCAAGGACTACGGCGAGGGCCGGTTCTACAGCGGCGAGAAACTCGATGGCTTGTCGTTCAAGGGCTCATCGCCATTCACCGCCGACCGCCCACGGATCTACAAAGCGGCCAATATCCAGTTCAACGCAGTATTCAACAAGGCCGGTTATCACTATCCGCAACAACGGATCGTGACTCTGTGGGAGGATGCCTGGCCGGTCATAACCAAGCAGCAGCCACCGGAACCGCTGGTTATGCGCTTGAACAGCCTGGATTGCGCGATGTATCAGCAGACCAATCTGATCCCGGAATACTTTGAGCTGGACGACTATCAGGTACGTACCCCGACTGATGTGATAGGTCAGCATATCCATTTGCCCAAGTGGGACCTGGTGGCTGCCGATGGTTCGGCCAATGGCTGGAACTACGAGGATGGTGCCCTGTCGCCGAGCGCAGTGGTCGAACGGATCAAGGCCATCCGTGCCTATCATGGTTGCCAGGCCGGTGACCCGCGTGACGGTCAATTGGAATGCCCGCTGGCGGCTGAGCATCCGTTCTTCGGGCGTTATAACCGCAGCGACTGGATTGGTGCCAGAACCTTGCAGCAACGCTGGTTCGCCGACCCGATCGTCAATGTCTACAACATCGACCGGGGGCTGGGCAACATCTTCACCCACGACCACCTCGGGCCCTCGACCCACCAGCAAATGGGGCTGTACGCCACTGTACTGATCGAGCCGGCCGGCTCCAGCTGGTTCCACTCTGAAACCGGCGAGCCGCTATACACCAGGCATGACGGCGGACCGACATCCTGGCAGGCAGTGATTGCTGCCGGTGACCTGAATGGCGATGGCAAAAACGACAGCTATAGGGAGTTCTTCCTGGCCTTCAGCGACTTCCAGCATGCCTACGAGGCTGGGGTCTATGTCGGTGCCGGGCCCGATGGTATCCCAAATCCGGTTGCCTATCCGGTAACCAGCGAAACCTTCCGTTATGCGATCAACCCGCCGGTACGCAAGAGCGCGGCCTCACTGCTGGAGTCGGTGGTCGAGGCTGCCGGTGGCGAGCTGGAAGGTTGCCCGAACCGTCCGTGTCCGCAGGCAATTTCCGCTGAGGACCCGGGTATTTATGTGGTCAACTACCGGCATGAGCCGCTGGCCATGCGGATCTATGATCCCGAGCGAATTGCCCCTGATGGCAAGCCCGGCATGCAGGCCGCTGGCTTGGCTGGCGACCTGGCCTTCGCTATGCAGAGTCGCACTGACCGGGCCATTGCGGCGCTGAATCTGGCACCCAGCCAGGTGCTCAACGCCTTGGGCCCGACCGGGGCCAATACCAGCTTGCCGCCGCATATCAACCGGGCTGGCGACCAGCCGGGTGATCCCTTCACCCCGATGCTGCGCACCTACACCGGTGACAATGTGCGGCTGCGGGTGATCGCTGGCGGGCATGAGGAAGAGCACATCGTCGGTCTGCATGGCATCAAGTGGCTGCACCGTGGTACCGGTTACCAGAACAGTTCGACGTCCGGCTGGCGCGCGGCGCAGATGGTCGGGATCTCCGAACAGTTCGGCTTCGTCAGTCCGGTAGCCTTGATGTCCGGTGCCGCCAGCGATACCGGCGATCACCTCTACACCATGGATGCGGCGATGGAGGGTTACTGGAGCGGTATCTGGGGCATCCTGCGCAACTATGGCAGTAGCCGCAACGATCTGATGCCGCTGCCTAACAACCCGTTGCCAGTGGCAGCGCGCAATACCGTGTCGTTTAACGGGGTGTGCCCGCGCTTCAGCCCGAACCCGAGCGGGATCGGCACAAGGACTACGCCGCAGCGCAACTACGAGGTGGTTGCGGTACTGGCCAATGATGTGCTCGACAACCCGCTGAACCTGAGCCTGGTCGACCCCGAGGGCGAGGGCCTGCATGTCGGCGCCACGCCACGGGCCGATGGCGGCACCCTGGTACTCAATCCGCGCTTGGTGAATATTCCAGAAATGTCCGGTTATGACCCGGAGCATGGGACTTCCTTCACCGTTGGCGGGCAAAGCGGGCCGCTGCATGACCCGACGGCAATCCTGTATGTCCGCAAGTCAGATCTGGACCCGGTTACTGGCAAGCTCAAGCCCGGCGTTCCGGTCGAGCCGCTGGTACTGCGTGCCGCCGCTGGCGACTGCCTGCAGATCACGCTGGAAAACCGCCTGCCAACGGACATGCTCGACCTGCCCAACTACACCATTATGCAGGGTACTGTGAAGCGTGACCGGTTTGGTGACCAGGGCTCGACCACCTTCAACAACAATCTGATGAAGCCATCGGCGCATGTCGGTATTCATGCCCAGTTGCTGGCCTACGATGTCACCACCTCGGACGGCTTCAACGTTGGCCTCAACCCGGTCCAGACCGTGCCGCCGCGGGTGGGCAACAGCGGTAACTGGCCAACCCGGCAGTACCAGTTCTACGTCGGCCATCATGAACGTGAGGGGCGGCCACTGGCGCGGCTGGGCCGCAATATCGACAACATCAACGCCACGCCGATCGAATTCGGAGCCCTTAACCTGCTGCCAGCCGATGTGATCAAGCAGCCGCAGAAAGGGCTGGTCGGGGCCATGTCGATCCTGGGCATGGACGCAACCTGGACCGAAGACGCCAACAGCCGTGCTGCTGCGACCATAAAGCCGCATTCCGGGCCGAGCTTCCGCGACTTCTCGCTGATCTGGCAAAAGGGCATGAATCCGCGCTGGGCCGATGGCCGACCGGTGGAAAACATCGCAGTGGAAGGGATTGGCGTACCGAACGATCCCAAGGACAACTCGGGCATGGCGGTCAACTACCGTACCGAGCCGCTCTGGTATCGCTTCAACGTGCCACCGGATGCGCCCTTCGGTCGGGCCGGTGGGGCAGGCTGGGGTGACATTCCCAACGCCCACATGGCCTACAGCAATGCGCTGGTTGGCGGTGACCCGGTAACCCCGATCCTGCGGGTACGCAAGGGCCAGCCGTTCCGTATCAACCTGACCATGCCTGCTGGTGGCAGCCGTGGCTCGATCTTCCAGTTGGCCGGTCACCTGTGGCCGAAGGATCCCTTCGTGCCGGAGTTCACCGACAGCCTGGGCTTCCCGCAGAAATATCCGGGGATCGGCTCGGTGCGCTATGGCCACAACCCGATGGCGCAGTACACCGGTGCTCAGGAAAGCGTGTTACCGGCGGCTCACTTCAGCTTCCCGTTCCCCTCGGCCGGTGGCGTCAACGCGATTCCCGGCGACTACCTGTATCGCGACTATGGCGCCTTCGGCAACTCCTCGGGGCTCTGGGGATTGCTGCGCGTGACCGAGGAAGAACCCTGAGCAATGAGGTGCCGTGATGAGCAGGCTAGGGTATGCAGTAGCGGTGGTGGTTGTGGCGGGGCTGGCCGGGACACTGGGCTGGCTGACGCAAAGTGACGAGGAGCCGGCGCTGCTGCCGGCTCCAGCCCCAGAACTACGAGGTCAGGTGCTGGGGCAGGCCCAGCGCGATGGTGTGGATATAACCCTGGAAGTAGTTTCATCCGGCACTGCTGCGGCCCTGACTGAAGGCGTGTTTGCCGACTTCCGGATCCATCTGCGCGATGTCGGCAGTGGCCAGCCGCTGGTCGGTCTGGCACCGGGTGCCTGGATTGATCAGCAGGTGTTGCATGGCGCCGGGTCGGACGACCCGGCCATGGCCTGCCGTCAGCGGATTGCCCATTACCTCAAGGGCACCCTGGGCGTACGGCCGGTGGTGGATCTGAACAGCTACTACATGTTGGTACTCAATCAGGATCCGAGTATCAGTGTGATTGACCCCTCGGTCTCGCTGGGCGGGCTGACCAGTACCCTGGCCCGGATAGTGCTCAAGCGCTCACCCATGGACTGGGTCGAGAGCCGCCGGCAAAAACGCCTGTATGTGTCAATGCCCAGCGCCGATGAAGTTGCGGTGATCGATACCGAAAGTTTCAACGTACTGGCCAGTGTACCGGCCGGGGCGCAACCCGTGCGGGTAGCGTTGCAACCCGACGAGCGCTACCTGTGGGTCGGCAACAATGCCAGTGATCCCGCGCTGAGCGGCGTCACCGTGCTTGATACCGTAACGCTGGAGCCGGTACTTCAGGTGGCGACAGGGGCCGGACATCACGAGATTGCCTTCACCAGCGATTCAACCCGAGCCTTCGTCAGCAACCGCGACTCCGGCACGGTCAGCGTATTTGACACCGCTACACTCAAGCAACTGGCCGAACTCAAGCCTGGTGGCCAGTTGTTGGCGCTGGCGTATGCTGAACTGTCTGGTGCGCTCTATGTGGTCGATGGTGCCAGCGGGCGGGTCAGCGTGTTCGACGCCCGCAGTCTCAAGCCCCGCGCCGAGATTCTCAGCCAGCCAGGATTGGGGCCGTTGCAGCTCAGCCCGGATGGTCGCCATGCCTTGGTACTCAACCCCCGTGAAGACCGGGTATTGGTACTGGATACTGCCAGCGACAGGCTTATTCACGAGTTGCAAATCAGCGGTGAACCCTATCAACTGACGTTCAGCAAGACCTACGCCTATGTCCGCACGCTCGGATCGAACCGGGTCAGCATGATCGCCCTGGGCTCGCTCGGGACGGGCCGTACTCCGGTATTTCAGGACTTCGAAGCCGGTGTCCCGGCTCCGGGTCTGGCCGGCAACCTGCCGCTGGCATCCGGGATGGGGTTGGCGGTGGATGACAATGCGGTGTTCGTGGTCAACCCGGTGGACAACAGCATCTATTTCTACATGGAAGGTATGAACGCGCCTTCGTCGGCCTATATCAATCGAGGCCACACCTCACGGGCGGTGCGAGTCGTCGACCGGACCCTTCAGGAGGTTGAACCGGGGGTTTATCAGGGCCGTGTGCGTGTGCCATCGGCTGGTGAACTGGATCTGGCCATGGTGCTGGCGCAGCCGGACATGACCCAGTGCTTCAGCTTTCAGGTTGCCGCCGACCCGGAACTGGCCTCGCGACGCATGAGCCCTCGGGTCGAATACCTGCTGGAGACCGGCGTGGTGCGCGGCGAACCCAACCAGCCGGTACGTTTCCGGCTATGGCGCGGTGACAGCCAGGAGCCCTGGAGTGGGGTGGACGATCTGCGTCTGCGCTACTTCCTGGCCCCGGCCTCACGTAGCAGGGAGCAGCCGGTTCGGGAACTGGGAGACGGCCTCTACGAGGCGACCCTTAGCCTGGAACAGCCCGGTGCCTATTACCTGCATCTGGCATCGGAATCCCTGGGCCTGACTTGGGGGGATCTGCCTTACGCCAGTGTGCGCAAATTGCTGAATGGTGATTGACCGTCTGGAGGTCGATATGAAACTCGGATATCCGTTGAGACTGCTGTGCGCGCTCGGCCTGCTCGGTTATGCCAGCCTGAGCCTGGCGCACTCGGAGCATCATCACCAACCGCCAGCCAGCAGTGAGGAAACAGCTCAGGGCGTGCGGCTGGTGGATCGGCCGCTGATCGACCAGCATCAGCGGGAGCGGCGCTTGCCTGACGATCTGCTGGGCGATGAGCCGGTGGTAGTCGGCTTTGTTTACACCACCTGCACCACGGTGTGCCCGGTCATTTCGGCGATCATGGCCAAGGTCCGTGACCGCCTTGCCAGCGATGGCATCGATGCTCGGCTGCTGTCGATTACCGTTGACCCGCTGCGTGATACCCCCCAACGCATGGCCGAGATGGCCAGCCGGTATGAGGCCGGTGAACACTGGAACTGGGTGACTGGCGCGCCGGACGATATCGAGGCGGTGCTGCGTGGTTTCCGGGTCTACAGCACCAACGTCGAGGAGCATCAGCCGGTCATCATGGTTGGGTTCAAGGGCCACTGGCTGCGTTTCTATGGGTTTGCCGATCCGCTGCAGATCGTTGCTGGCGTCAAACGCCTGCAGCGAGAACCAGAGGCCAAACTGGCGGTGCTGCCGGTTGGTCGTTGGGAGAGCCAGCCATGAGATCATTATTGCTCGTGAGCCTGTTGCTGCTGAGCCTGCCGCTGGCGGCTCACCCTGGGCATGGGCACGATGCCGAGCTGGAGAGTCAGCCCGAGGTGCTGAGCCCTGGCATGATTCCCGATGCCCGCAGTTATTTCACCGATACCGTGCTGATCGATCAGCACGGTCAGGAGCGGCGGTTCTACAGTGATCTGCTGGAAAACCGGGTGGTGCTGCTCAATGTGATCTTCACCCGCTGCGAGGATGCCTGCCCGGTGATCACCAGCAAGCTCAAGCAGGTTCGCCGGCAACTGGGCGAGCGGGCCGAGGGTATCGACTTCATTTCGCTAAGCAGTGATCCACAGAACGATACGCCAGAAGATCTGAAGGTCTATGCGAAAAAACACGGTGTCGAAGACGCCAACTGGCATTTCGTGACCGGTGATCCGGCCGATATGGCCCGGCTACTGGGCCGGTTAGGTCAGTTCACCGGCTCGGTGGAGAACCACTCGACCCTGCTGATCGCCGGGGATGTGGCCAACAAGCGCTGGAGCAAGATCCGCCCGGATGCGCCGGTCACAGCAATCGCTGAACGTCTTCTACTGTTACATCAACCACCGGCTGCCGCGCGTCCATGTGCGCTCGACTCTGCACACTGCTGAGCCTGGCACTGTTGCCGGCACTGGCCTGGGGCCTGAGCGACAACGAAAAGGCCGGGCAGCAGCTGTACCGTTATGGCCAGGCCAATACCGATAGCCCGGTGCAGGCTCGACTGGAAGCGGCTGACACCGTGGTCGATGCCAGCCTGTTGCCCTGTGCTGGCTGTCATGGTCGCGATGGTCGGGGACGGGCCGAAGGCGGGCTCAACCCGCCGGATATCACCTGGGCGCGGCTGAGCAAACCCTATGGCGAACGCTTGCCCGGCGCCCGTCAACATCCGCCTTATACCGAAGCCAGCCTGGCCAGGGCGATACGCGAAGGCGTTGACCCCGGGGGCAACAGGCTGTCGCCAGCGATGCCACGCTACAGCCTGAGCCAACGTCAGGTGCGTGATCTGATCGCCTATCTGCAGCGGATCGAAGAAGACTTCGACCCCGGTATCAGCGATCAGAGCCTGGTGCTGGGTACCTGGCAGCCCTTGAGCGGAGCGCAGGCCGATGGCGGTCAGGCCGTCAGTCTGAGCCTGCGTGAAGCGATTGCCCAAATCAATCTGGATGGCGGCATCCATGGCAGGCGGCTGACGCTGGTGGTGGTTGACAGTGCCGAGCGGGATGAGCAGGCGGTGCTGGATGAGCTGCTGGATCAGCATGAAGTCTTCGCCCTGGTCGCTGTGCAGACCAGCAGCGCCGCGCAGCAGGAGCAGTTGCGCCAGGCCGGAGTGCCGCTGGTTGGCACCTTGCTGCGTAATGATCCGGGACCGGGTAGCGCATGGACGTTCGAGCCGCTGGCCGGTATTCAGGATCAGATGAAAGCCCTGGGGCTGTTCGCCGAACAGGCGCTGTCCGCCAGGGGGGCGGCGCTGATTCTGGTTGGGCCGGAGCCGGCCCATCAGGCCCAGGCCGAGTCGCTGAGCCGCTGGCTGGTGCAGCGGGGCTGGCCAGCACCAGCTATTCAGGGCGCCGAGGCACCGCTGGTGTTGGGTGATGGACTGTCAGCACTGTTTTTACTGGGTAGCGGATTGTCTTCATCGCAGGTCAGCCTGCTGGCGTCGCATAGCCCGCCGCCTTATCTGCTGTTGGCGGGCGAACAGGCTCAGGCTGAACTGTTCGAGCTACCGATGGCCTTTTCCGCCCGGGTATTCGTTGCCTATCCGTTTTTACCCGATGACTGGACTCCGGCTTTTCGTGAGCGGCTGGCCCGCCAGCGGGCAATACTTGGCAACGGTTATCTGAATCGCCGGGTCTCGGCCAGTGTGGCGCTGGCGATACTCGAAGAGGGGTTGCGCCGGGCTGGCCGCCAGCTCAGCCGCGAGGCGCTGATACGGGCGCTGGAAGGGTTGTACGATCACCCTACCGGAATGTCTCCAAGGGTGGGCTTCAGTGGCGGGCGTCGGGTGGGTGCCGGGGCGCATATCGTGCGATTGGATCTGGAAAATCGTGAACTGCATCACACCGGCTATTACATTCCCCCGGAACAGCGCTAGACTGCAAATATGCCCCCATAACTGGGTGCTGAGCGAGCCGATTCCCCGGGGAAAACGCTCCCTCTGGCACCGGGTTTTCAGCCTCAAAGCTGCACTACCCAGACAGCTCGGGCCTCCCGGCAGGACGCCAAAACTGGCATGAAGTATGCGAGACCCCAAGTGGGAGCGTACTCCTGCTGTAGTTGTCAGTAGCACACTCTGAATGGAGTTCGCCTTGTCATACAGAATCTTGATAGTCGAGGATGAGCCGGTCCTGGCGGAGAACCTCAAGGCTTTCATGGAAAAGCTTCCATGCAAGGCCATGCTGGCTACCGATGGTGCACGCGCCATCGATTTGGCCGGCAAGTTTCCCCCGGATCTGATCATTCTGGATTATCGACTGCCTGACATGGTCGGCTTCGATGTGTTGGATGCGGTACAGAACACCTGGCACGGCCAGTGTGTTCTGATCACCGGTCACCCGACCAACGAAGTCTGCGAGGAGGCGGGGAAACGGGGCATTACCCATATCATGTTTAAGCCCTTTCCCCTGGGTGAGCTGCGCAGCCTGGTGGCCAAGATGCTGAGCGTCGAGGCCCGGTCCGACGGCAACGGTCAAGTGCCGGTCGAACGGCGACGACAGGATAGCGGCACAGAGACGTTCCCAATGCGGCTGTATGACGGTACCTGGCTTCTGGCCGATCGGCGTCACGGTGGCAAACGCCCCGAAGATGATGACCAATCCCCGCCAAAGCCGGATGCCCCAGGGAGCAAGGCCGGCAAAGCCTGAGTTTCCAGGGCAGGGTCACCGTCTTCAGCTACAGGCACATGTTGACTGTGGCATTGGGGAGGACGGCTCATGGGTACTTCGGCACTGGTGGAGGCACACCCGCCAGCTTGGTTGACGGCCGAGTTGATGCAGCAGGCCAGCCAGGAAGCGGCCAGTCAGGGGCAACGGCTTATCAGCGCGCTGGAGCGGCATAGCGGCCTGCCTGCCGACGCCTTCGTTCAAGCCCTTGGCAGTTTGCTGCGCTACCCGGTGCTCGAACGCGAGCAATTGTTTCAGGCCACTCCCGATTTCGACCGGCTGTCTCTGGCCGGGATGCTCAAACACGAATGCGCACTGATCGAGCTGGACGGCCAACTGGCTGGAGTGCTGGCCGATCCCTTCGACGATGTTCGTCTGGCCCGGCTCGATCAGTTGGTCGACGGTGGAACCCTCTACCTGGTGCATCTCGACTGCCTGAACGCCTTTCTTGCGACCCACGAGGAGGGGTTTCACGCCGTGGCCGGGATGCAGGGGCAGGGCGGTAGTCTGGAAGTCGAGCAGGATGCCGAGCAACTGTCGCTGGCGCGGATCAGCGAAGACGCCAGTGTGGTGGTCAAGCTGGTCAATGCCACCCTCTATGATGCCCTCAAGGCCCATGCCAGTGATATTCATCTGGGTATGAGCCCTGGTGGGCTGAGTATCAAGTACCGAATCGACGGAGTGCTCAACAACATCAGCAGCGTCGCCGGCAATGAGCTGGCAGAGCAGGTGATCTCGCGGATCAAGATCATGGCCGAGCTGGATATCAGCGAGCGTCGGGTACCGCAGGACGGCCGCTTCAAGGTCAGTATCAAGGGTCGGCAGATCGATTTCCGGGTCTCGATCATGCCCAGCATTTTCGGCGAAGACGCGGTGCTGCGGGTGCTCGATAAGCAGGATCTGGCCGACCGCATGCAAGGCGTCTGTCTTGATGCCCTGGGTTTTGAACCCGAGGTCATGCGGCAGATGCGCGAACTGGCGACTGACCCCTACGGCATGGTGCTGGTTACCGGTCCGACTGGTAGCGGCAAGACCACCACCCTGTACGCCATGATCAGCGAGATCAACCACGGCCTGGACAAGATCATCACCATTGAAGATCCGGTCGAGTACCAGTTGCCCGGCGTTCTGCAGATTCCGGTCAACGAGAAAAAGGGCCTGACCTTTGCCCGGGGGTTGCGCTCGATCCTGCGCCATGACCCGGACAAGATCATGGTTGGTGAGATTCGCGATGCCGAAACTGCCCAGATCGCGGTGCAATCGGCTCTGACAGGTCACCTGGTATTCACCACCCTGCATGCCAACAACGTGTTCGACGTGATTGGCCGGCTGGCCCAGATGGAGGTTGACCCCTACAACCTGGTTGCCGCGCTCAACGCGGTGCTGGCGCAGCGGCTGGTACGGCTGGTCTGCCCGCACTGCCGGGTTGCGGCCAGCCCGGACGATGCTGAACTGCTGCGCTCGGGAATTGGCCTGGAGCAGCGCGAGCATTATCGCTTTACCCAAGGCAAGGGCTGCCACCATTGTCGTGGTACCGGTTATCGCGGGCGTACCGCCATTGCCGAACTGCTGCGTCTGGACGATGAGTTGCGGCAGATGATCGTTGAACGTCAGCCCATCAGCCGTATTCGCCAATATGCCAGTGTCCACGGTTTGCAGTTGCTGCGCCAAAGCGCCTTGCAGCTGGTTGCCTGTGGTCGCACCTCGCTGGAGGAGATCAACCGTGTCACCTTTGCTGCCTGATCAAAGGACCATAGTGCTGACCGGATCGGAAGCCGGATTGTTCCGTGCCAGTCAGGGGCGGGCTCAATGCCTGGCGCGGGTTGATTTCAACCTGGGTGACGAGGCTGGCTTACTGCAGGCCATGGCGCAGTTGCTTGAACAGGTGCGGCGTGGCACCTGCTTGCGCCTGCTGTTGGCCAGCCATTACGTGCGTTACGCGCTGGTGCCCTGGAGCGATGACATCCACAGCCCGGCTGAACTGGCCGCTTATGTTCGCCTGCGTTACGAACTGATCTATGGCGAACATGTGCGCAACTGGCGTTTCTCGCTGTCCAGCGAGTCGGCTGGCAAGCCTCGGCTGTCGGCCGCGCTGCCGGACGAGCTGTTGAAATCCTGGTGTGAACTGGTGAGCCAGAGCGGTAATCAGTTGGGCTCGGTACAACCCTATCTGGCGGTGGCTTTCAACCGCTTTCGTAACCGTCTGGAGCCGGACGATTTCCTGTTCATCCTGGCTGAGCCAGGGCGTGGCAGTCTGCTGCAGGTCAGTAATGGTGCCTGGGTTGGGGTGTACTCCCAGGGGTGCGCCGAACGCCGCGAGGCGCTGGCCGATCTGGTGGTGCGGCAAAGCACCCTGCTGGGGCTGGCAGCTGGCAGCAAGCGCCAGGCCTTCCTGCATGCTCCCGGGCAAACCCTTGATGATCTGGCATTACCTGAAGAACTGCACTGCCAGCGGCTGCAACTGGGCAGCCCGGCTGACAGCGTTGACCCTCTGACCGACATGGCGCGGGTGGGCTGCTGACATGCGATCGCTGACTCTTGAATTCAACCAGACCCGCAAGCCGGGCTGGCAAAGCTGGATGACACTGGGCGTTGGCGGGCTGGCCTGCCTGATCAGCCTGTCGTTCTACACCTGGCGCGATGAGCAGCCGGCGATGCTGCCGCGCGCGCCGTCCTCGACCAGTACCGAGCTGGTGCGCAGTCCGGCACAAATGCGCCTGCAAGCCCAGATGCTGAATGAAATGCGCCGGGTCTCGGCGCAGATGAACCGCCCCTGGGAGCGCCTGTTCGTGACCCTGGAAACTCTGCCGATGGAGGACATCGGCCTGCTCGGTCTGGCTACCGACGCGCGCAAGGGGCAACTGCGGATCCAGGCCGAAGCCCGTGATCTGGAGGCTATGCTGGCCTTCCACCGGCGTCTGGAAGAGGGTGAGGCGCTTAGCGATGTCTACCTGCTCAACCACGAAGTGCTTGAGCGCAACCCCGGCCGCCCCGTGCGTTTCAGCCTGCTGCTTACCTGGAGGCTCGACGACGATGCTGTACTCTAGACTGATAGTGCTCGAACAGTTTCAACGCATCGGCTGGCCCGGTTTGTGTGGTGCGCTGTTGCTACTGCTGGCGTTGTTGTTGATGCTGCCGCTGGTGCTACCCGGCAGCCGGGTGGTGTTGCCGAGTCAGCATGACGCTCTGGTGGTGGCGCCAGTGACCGACAACGGCGCCCAGGAGCTGGAGCGCTTCCACCTGGCCTTGCCGGGCCAGCAGGATGCCGCTCTGGTGATCCAGCGTATCTATGACCTGGCCGGACACCAGAGCATTGCCCTGGCCAGTGGTGAATACGCTCTGGCCAGCGAGCCCGGCAGTCGCCTGGCCCGCTATCAGATCATGCTGCCGGTGCGTGGCAGTTATCCGCAGATTCGCCGCTTCATTCATGCCATCCTCGCTGATATTCCCGCTCTGGCACTGGAGGACGTTGACCTGCAACGCCGCCAGGTCAACGACAGCCAGTTAGATGGGCGTATCCGCATGACCTTGTATCTTGCGAGGTAGCCATCATGAGCCGCAAACGCATGCTGTTCTGGTCCGGGTTCTTCGGTGTGGCGCTGGTGATTGCCTTGATCCCCGAGTGGCTGTTCGATGATACCGACCGGTCGTCGCCTGAACTCGAACGCAGCGCCTCGGGGGATGTGGCCGAAGCCCTGGCTGACTTCGCCTTGCCGGTCTTGTCACCAGAGAACCAGCAGAGCGGCCAGCCGGACCTGAGTCAGGTGCCGCTGCGTGACCTGTTCGCCAGCCGTAGCTGGTATGTGGCCCCGGCCCCGGTTGCCGCGCCGGCAGTGCGCCCGCAAGTCGCTGCGCCGGTCCAGATGGCCGCGCCACCGATGCCGTATCGGTTTATCGGCCGGATGGTTGATGACGGCCAGCTCAAAGTCTTTCTCCTGCGTGACGACACTCTCTACGTGGTCAGCCCCGGCGATGTGATCGACGGTCTGTACCGGGTCGAAGGGCTGGTTGGTGATCAGTTGCAACTGCTGTACCTACCCATGGACCTGAGCCAGTCGTTGACTGTAGGGAGCCGGTTATGAGCCTGCGGATGCCGTATATCCTGCTGCTGTTGCTTGTATTGAGTGCCTGCGCCAGTGTCAGTCCTCAGCGCGAGGCGATTGCCCTGATCGACGAGGGCAACTATGAAGCCGGTCTGGCGCAACTGGAGGAAGCTGCGCGCCAGTCGCCACGCAATACTCACCTGCAAATCGCCCTGACCACCCAGCGCAGCCGGGTGGTTACTCTGTTGCTGACCCAGGCTGAACAGGCCAGGCTGATGCGAGACCCGGCCATGACCCGGGCACTGCTTGATCGGGTGCTGGCGATTGAGCCTGACAATGCCAGAGCCCATGAAGGGCTGCGTCAACTCGAGCGCCAGGCCCATCTGGCGGATTATCATCGCCAAGGTCTGACGGCGCTGCGCCGCGGTGATCTGCTCGATGCCGAACGCCAGGGCAGGGCGATGCTGGCAATCGACAGTCAAAGCCCGGAAGGCCAGGCGCTGATGCGCTCGATCGAGCAACTCAGGGTTCGTGAACAGCCGATCAGCCAGCAATTGCTGACCCGATTGGGGCGTCCGGTGACCCTGGAGTTTCGGGATGCCGACCTGAAGGTGATTTTCGAAGTGCTGGCCCAGACCTCGGGCCTGAACTTCATCTTCGATAAGGATATCCGCCAGGACCTCAAGGCCACCCTGTTCGTGCGAGAGGTCACTATTGCCGAAGCAGTTGAATTGTTGCTGCAGCAGAACCAGTTGCACCAGAAAGTGGTGAACGACAATACCATCCTGATCTATCCCGATTCGCCGCAGAAACTCAAGGAGTATCAGGAGCTGGTGCTGCGGACTTTTTACCTGACCCATATCGATGCCAACTCGGCACTGAACCTGATCAAGAACATGCTCAAGACCCGCGACGTCCATGTCGATGAGCGGCTCAACACCCTGACCATGCGTGATACCCAGGATGCCGTGCGGATGGCCGAGAAACTGCTGCAGTTGCAGGATCAGGCCGACCCTGAAGTGGTGCTGGAAGTCGAGGTTATGGAGGTCTCGCGCCAGCGGATTCTCGACCTGGGGTTGCAGTGGCCCAATACCTTCGGGGTGGTCAACTCCGACGGCAGTGCTGTCACCATCCTCAACCAGTTGCGCGGGATCAACTCCGGGCGGATCAGCATCAGCCCGTCGCCGCAACTGCGGATCAATGCCCAGGACAACGATATCAACACTCTGGCCAGTCCGGTGATCCGGGTGCGCAACCGGGAGCAGGCACGGATTCATATCGGCCAGCGGGTGCCGATTATCAGCGCTACGTCGGTGCCCTCGACCCAGGGGCCGGTGATCACTGAAAGCATCACCTACCTCGATGTCGGCCTGAAACTGGAAGTTCAGCCGACTGTGTACCTCAACGATGTGGTCGCCATCCGGATTTCCCTGGAAGTGAGCAACGCCACGCCGCTGGAGGCCACCCGCCAGGGCACCATTCCGGTTCAGGTCGATACCCGCAACGCCACCACCACCCTGAGCCTGAATAACGGTGAAACCCAGTTGCTGGCTGGCCTGGTGCGCAATGATCACAGCGCTGCCGGCAACAAGATCCCGGGGCTGGGCGATATCCCGACCGTCGGCCGGCTGTTCGGCAGCAACCGCGACACCACCGGAAAGTCCGAACTGGTGTTGTCGATCACGCCCAGGGTAGTGCGCAACCTGCCATACCAGAGCCCGGTCGACATGGAGTTCCCGATGGGTACTGAAAGCTTCATGCGCAGCCGGCCGGTCCAATTGGGTGAGGGTGGCCTTGACGGCCTCGGGATGATTCAGGACCCGGGAGGTGAGGCACCATGAACAGGCGTCGCGGCTCAGGCTTTACCCTGATCGAGCTGGTGGTGACCTTGGCGATTCTGGCCCTGTTGGCCGGGATGGCCGCACCGCTGGCTGAGACCCTGGTACGCCGCGACAAGGAACGTGAACTCAAGCGGGCACTGTATGAAATGCGCGATGCGATCGACCGCTACAAGCTCTACGCCGATGCTGGCTATATCGACAAACCGGCCGGCAGCTCGGGCTATCCGCCCAATCTGACGGTGCTGGTCGAGGGCGTGCGTGACAAGCGTAGCGCCCGTGGCGAGGCGTTCTATTTCCTGCGCCGCATTCCCCGTGACCCCTTCGCGGCGGAACTTGATGTTCAGCGCCACTGGGGGCTGCGTGCCTCAACCAGTTCCGTTGAGGATCCGCGTGAAGGTGATGACGTGTTCGACGTCTACTCGCTGGCACGCGGGGTCGGCCTCAACGGCATCGCCTACCGGGAGTGGTGAGCATGAAAACTCAAAGCGGTTTTACCCTGATCGAACTGCTGGTGGTAATGGTCATAGTCGCGACCCTGCTGAGCATCGCCACGCCGCGCTACTTCAACAGCCTGGAGGAGTCGAAGGAAACCACCCTCAAACAGAGTCTGGCGGTGATGCGCGACATGCTGGATCAGTACTACGGCGACACCGGGCGCTACCCAGAATCGATCGAAGAGCTGGTTGAACAGCGTTACCTGCGCCAGTTACCCGAAGACCCCTTCACCGGCAGCCGGGTGACCTGGATCGAGGTGCCGCCGCCTGATGGCGTAGTCGGGCGGGTAGCCGATATTCACAGTGCCGCGACCGGTCAGGCCCGGGACGGGAGCTGGTATGCACACTGGTAAAGCCCAACGGGGCTTCAGCTACCTGGGGACACTGTTTCTGGTGACCCTACTGGGTGCTGCTCTGGCGGGTACCGGACAGCTCTGGTCGGTCACCAGTCAGCGGGCCAAGGAGCAGGATCTGCTCTGGACCGGCACCCAGTATGCCCGTGCCTTGCGCAGTTACTACTACAGCTCGCCAGGGGTGGCGGTGTATCCCCGGGAACTGGCCGAGTTGTTGGAAGACAACCGCCACCCGCAACCACGTCGGCACCTGCGCCGGTTGTATCCAGACCCCATAAGCGGCAAGGCCGACTGGGGACTGATTCGCAGTGTCGACGGCGGCATCGCCGGAGTCTACAGCCGTTCCCAGACCCAGCCGTTCAAGCGGGCGGGGTTTGTTCCCCAATGGCAGGGCTTCACCGGTATGCAGCACTACTCGGACTGGCATTTCGTCGCCGAGAACGCCTTTGCGGCACAGGCTGGGCAGCCCAATGTGCCGCGCAGCAACAGCGGGAGGCAGCCATGACTCGTGCACTGCTTAAGCGTCTGGGCCTGGCGGTGCTGCTTGGCCTGGCTCCGCTGCCGGCCAGTCAGGCGCTGGAAGAGCATATCGGTGGCTTCATCATCGATCAGAGCATTTCCCATATCGGTCATCAGTTCTACCGCTATTTTGCCGAGCGCATCCGTGATGGCGGTGAACTGGAGTTCAATCTGGTGATACGTGAACGGCCGTCAGCCCGCTGGGGCAGCCTGATCTGGGTCGAGCGCGATGGCCGGGTGCTCTATCACCGAATGCTGGCGCCGAACACCGCCCAACTGCAGTTGGTGGCCCACGACGCGGCTGACAGTGTGCTGGAACTACTACTACGCGAAGACCTGGAAAGCCTGCTGTACGACACCTTCGACATGGAGAGGGACGAGCTATGAAACGCTACATGATGCTGTTTGCCGGAGCCTGCCTGAGCAGCGGGCTGTCGGCTACCGAACTGGTCTATACCCCGGTCAATCCGGCGTTCGGCGGCAATCCGCTGAACGGGACCTGGATGCTCAACAATGCCCAGGCACAGAATCGTCACAGATCCTCGAGCCTGAGCCGCACATCACCCAGTAGCCTGACCGCGCTGCAGCGCTTTACCAGCCAGCTCGAGTCGCGCCTGCTGTCGCAGTTGTTGAGCGACATTCAGGCCGGCAACACCGGCAGCCTGACTACCGACGCTTTCATCATCAACATCATCGATGACTCCGGGCAACTGAGTATCTTGATCACCGACCGGCAGACCGGTGAGGTGTCGGAAATCATCGTTAACGGCCTGACCAATCCCTGAGACGCCGAGATGAAAAGGACAACAGCCATGAACAAGCTAGCGGCAGTATTGATTGTGGCAGCAGTGGCAAGCGGCTGCGCCGTGCGAGAACCGATGCCGGCCAATCAGGAAGTCGAAAGCCCGACCCTGACCCCGCGGGCATCCACTTACTATGACCTGCTCGAACTGCCCCGCCCGCGCGGCCGGCTGATGGTAGCGGTTTATGGCTTCCGTGATCAGACCGGACAGTACAAGCCGACCCCGGCCAGCTCCTTTTCCACCAGCGTCACCCAGGGTGCCGCGAGCATGCTGGTCGACGCTTTGCAGGCCAGTGGCTGGTTCATGGTGCTTGAGCGTGAAGGGCTGCAGAATATTCTGACCGAGCGCAAGATCATTCGTGCCTCACAGAACAAGCCCGATACCCCGGTCAATATCATTGACGACCTGCCATCCCTGCACGCAGCCAACCTGCTGCTTGAGGGTGGCGTAACCGCCTACGACACCAATGTGCGTACCGGCGGAGTCGGGGCGCGGTATCTCGGCATCGGGCTGTCGCAGGAATATCGGGTCGATCAGGTAACGGTCAACCTGCGGGCGGTGGATGTACGCACTGGTCAGGTCCTGGCTAATGTCATGACCACCAAGACCATCTACTCGATAGCCCGAAGCGCCGGGGTGTTCAAGTTCGTTGAGTTCGAGAAATTGCTGGAAGCCGAGGCTGGCTATACCAGCAATGAGCCTGCCCAGCTCTGCGTGCTGTCGGCCATCGAGTCGGCGGTGGCCCACCTGATTGCCCAGGGTATCGAACGGCGGCTGTGGCAGGTGGCTGACAGCCAAAGCCTGGATAACCCCACCCTCAATCGCTATATGCCGTCCGCTGCCTTGTTGCAGCGCTGATGTTGTCCTGAGCTGCCTGGCCTGTAGCCCTGTGGGGAACAGGCCTGGTCAGTAGGGGCCTTATGGCGGTACAGCGGGTGGCGAGTACTATCGCCCCCCAAGCGAAGTTAGCCGTGCGTATATCGAAGCCCACGGCATCCCCTAAGACAGCTGGTAAACCATCAACAGTTCAGTAGAAACGAGGTTTGTTCGTTTACCATTCTGCCGCCCAATCGGGCGGCAGAATGGTTGGTGGGGCAGGGGGTTATTGTTGGTTGACTACTGCCTGGTTGCCGGTGCCGTACTGGCTGATGTAGGCGCTGTGTGACATGCCGGCCTGGTTGACGTAAGCCTCGTTGTACATCCCGCCCTGGATGACATTGGCATAGTTGAACATGTCAGTCTGGGTGGCCTGGATCAGGTTGCCTTCACCATACAGCTGGCTGACCAACAACTGATTGTCGTTGCCAGACTGATCGATATCCACGCTGTTGTTGCTGCCCTTGCTGGAGCCGCTGGCGTAGTTGTCCATGCCGCTTTGCAGCGATACCAGTTCGTTGCCTGGGCCGCTCTGGCTGAAGTTGATGACGTTGTAGTCATCCAATTGTTGAACATCCCAGGTGTTGCCATCACCGTTGGCGCTGAGCTGCATGACATGGCCAACCCCTTCCTGGTAGACCTCACCGTAGTTGCCGACACCCGATTGGCTCAGGTTCATAACTGCGTCATCAACCTGGAATTGCAACGCTTCCAGGGCGTTTTCGCTGCCGCTTTGCCAGACAGTGACCTGGTTGTTGCTACCAAAGGACTGGTCGACGATCAGCTCGTTGAAGTCACCGTTCTGCTGCAGGTTGCTGGTGCTCTGGGATTGGCTGTCCTGCCAGGATTCCATGTAGTTGTACATGCCGGCCTGGTTCAGGCTGGTGTTGCTGTTGTCGGCGAAGAACTGATCGCCGAAGGCTTCGTTGCCCATGCCCAGTTGAGTGATGTCGATCTGGCTGTCCATCGAGCTGTCTTGCCAGGCTGCGGCGAAGTTGTCGTCGCCATCCTGGGTAATGTCGATCTGGGTGTTTTCACTGTAGAGCTGATCGGCGTAGGCGGTATTGCCGATACCGCTCTGGTCGATGGTGGTCTCGCCCTGGATCATGCCTTCCTGCCAGATTGCCGAGAAATTGCCTACCCCGGACTGGGTCTGGGTGGCGGTGGTGTCCATATTGAAGATCTGTAGCGCGGCGGCATCGTTGAGATCGCCGTGCTGGGTCTGGCTGCTGTGACTGTTGAAGTTGTCGAATTGCTCAATAAATGTGGCGTTGAGCACGCCGGTCTGTTTCTGGGTTGCGGTGCTGTCGGTCATGGTTTGATAGATCAGGGCGTAGTTGTCCGCGCCGGTCTGGGTCTGGCTTGCCGAGCTGGGACCGGTGAAGTCCTGATTGACCTCGGCATAGTTGAAATCGCCAATCTGGTCCTGGTTCGACAAGCTGTCGTCGGCCAGTGCCTGGATGCTGAACGTGGTCAGTACCGCGGCGGCGAGGGGGCTGAATTTGAACATGGTCTCATCTCCTTGGGTGGTTCCACTCTGGCAACGCATTAAATGCCGCCGATCATTGGTACTGTCTTACCAGTACGTTCTGGCCGGTGGTGTGCTGGGTAATACTGCTGTTCAGGCCCTGACCGGACTGCTCGATGCGGGCATTGTTGATCGCACCGTGCTGTTCGATGTGGGCGCGGTTATGGGCGCCGAGTTGATCGATACTGGCCTGATTGCCGTAGCCCTGCTGGACAATGCTGGCGAGCAGGTCCACGCCTTGCTGGTTGATCAGGGCCTGATTACCGGCGTCGCGCTGCACGATCAAAGCGCGCAACGCTTCACCCTGTTGGTTGATTTGAGCCTGATGCTGGTCGCCGTGCTGCTCCACCCAGGCCAGGGAGCCGGGGCCGACCTGAGCTTCGACCAGATCGGCGCCCTGAAGCAGGTCGAAGTTGTTCATCAGGTCGGCTGCGGCTGCCGGCTGCTGGGCCAGGTTCAGGCCGAGCAGCAGGAGCATGGGTGGTGGCAGCACACGGCGTATCAGGCTATTCATGGCATGTCCTCGAGGCTGTCGGGGCTCCGTTGCCGGAGCCCCTGTCAGCTCAACGTACCTCCAGTTCCACGGTGAGCACCGTGCCCAAAGCCGAGCGAATGGTCGCTGTGGCCGGGGTGGTGGGTGTCAGCCCGGTGGTGTTGGCCGAGATTCGCCATTGACCGGTTGGGGTCAGGGTGGCATTACCCAGCGAGAACGGGCCGTTTACGGTGGCGACCTCGACACTGATGGTGTTGCCGGCAACCTGTGAGGTGGTGCCGCGCAGTTCCCAGCTATGCCGGTCGTTGCTGCGTTCACGCAGCAGAGCCTGGGTGACGTTGATCACCTCGCCAACCGCTGGCGGCGGCCGTACTTCGACACTCACAGTGGCGACATTGGAGACCGCTCCAAGGGTGTCCATGGCCTGGTAGGTGAAGCTGGTAGTGAAGGTGCTGGTGACCGTCGCGGGTGGCACATAGGTGACGATGCTGCCGTCAGTACTCACCGAACCCTGACCGGCTGGCGGCTGGGTCAGATTGACCACGCTCAGCGGCACATTGTTTTCCGGGTCGCTGTCGTTGGCCAGCACATCGATGGTGATGGTATTGGCCTGACTGATGGCGCTGTCATTGACGGCTACCGGTGACTGGTTGGGGTTGATGGTGACGGTGACCGTGGCCGGCTCCGACTCGGCGCCACGAATGTCTCTGGCCCGATAGGTGAAGCTGGTGACGGTTACGCCATCGACACTGGCGGGCGGGGTATAGACCACTGCTGTGCTGCCGCTGAGGGCGACGCTGCCGACATCCGGCTGGGTCAGGCTGACTACGCTGAGTGGTAGATCGCCATCCGGGTCGCTGTCGTTGGCCAGTACGCTGATCAGCACTGGAACCCCGGCGCTGGTCTGGGCACTGTCATTGACGGCTACCGGGGGTTGGTTCCCCCCCATATCCGGGGCCTGGCCACTGATGCTGACCAGTTCGCTGTCGCTGCCACCGGCTGAGGACACCACGCGGATGCTGGCTGGCGGCTGACTCAGACCCTCAATGACCAGGGTCTGCAGCACACCCGACTTGCTCAGGCGGCCATAGCCTTCGGCGAACAGGTCCGGCACTTCCTGCTCATCGCTGGAACGAGC
Source organism: Pseudomonas jilinensis (assembly GCF_003586265.1). Lineage (NCBI taxonomy): Bacteria > Pseudomonadati > Pseudomonadota > Gammaproteobacteria > Pseudomonadales > Pseudomonadaceae > Pseudomonas > Pseudomonas jilinensis. The sequence goes on from NZ_QJSA01000002.1 coordinate 129,686, forward strand.
ACTGATGCTGAGGCTGTTGTCAGCCCAGGAGTAGTGCGCCTGGTCAACCTTGACCACGTCAATCAAGCGTTTTGAGCTGGAACTCGGGCTGTAGACTCCGCTGGGATCGCTGGCGGTGACCACGACTACGTCCGGTAGCTCGTCGGCATTCGAGTTATGGGCGAAGAACCGGCCATTGCCATCGGCGACCATGTCGATCAGACAGGGTGAGCCCGGATCGCCGACCAAGGCCAGGGATTCACGGAAGCACACCTCGGCATTGGCATTTGAGCCGGCGAACACTTCAACCCGGGTGCCGTTGGCATTGCGTTTGTAGCTGGCGCGCTCAACCTCCAGGGCAAGCGGCTGTTGCTGGTTGAATACCTTACCAAAGACCGTGAACACATTAGTCTGGATCGTTCCGGCCGGCCCTTCGATACGCACAAAGTTGGTGTCGAAGGGGCTGCCGATGACTTCCTCGCTCAGGTTTGGATCCCCAATGAAGGTGGCCACATTGCCAGTTTCCGGCTCCACTTCTTCATAAGGGCCGTTGACACTGTGCAGGAAGGGACCAATGTCGCTAGACAGCGCTCCCGAGAAATCCCCGGCGGAGATACCTATGTCTCGGGTCATGTTTATCGCGCGGCGCCCTGTGGTGGTGATGTTGAATACATCGACTCCATAGGGGTGGGTCACAGTGTAAATGCCTGGTTGTGGGATGCTGGCACGGATACGGATCCGACCGAAGCTGACTTGGTCGCCATCGACTGGAACGTCGTCAGTGAAAGCAGCTTCGAGCGCTGCAGTAAACGTTTCCAGCTCGTAACCGCTGTTGCCTGCTGCTGGAATGCTGGCTTCAGCAAGAAACCAGAACAGCTCGCCGGGCCAGTTGTCAGGAAACACCAAAGGGAAGTTTTCATCGTACTCATCACCTTCGGCAGAGATCATGCACATCAACCCCCCGCCAGCTCGTGAGCTGGTGGCTCGAGTACGACACAGCTCCAGGGTCACGTTTTCCTCATCCATGTACCATAGTGGGTAGCCGCCGCTGGCTGGCGTGTAGGGCCCTCGGTCGAAGTCCTGGAGCCCGGCATAAGCGCTGCCAGCCAGGCCAACACCCAGACCTAACGCACCGAGCAGCAGTGCTGGCCATTGCTTGAAGATGTTCATATTGCCTCCTGTCATAGGGCTAGGCTGTTGGGCTCAGGGAAGGAGCACGACTTCTTCGATATCCACCCCGCCATGAGCCGATTCAACTCGGATCGAGGCTGGAGGAATGGGCGTAATACTGGTGCTCAGACTCTTGACCGGGTCACTGCCACTGAGCTGGCCGATCAGGTTGCCGTGGCCGTCGCGCAGGGTCAGTTGCGGCCCGCCGGTCTCGTCGCTGGTGTAGGCTTCCACGGTCAACTGAGCGTTGCTGAGGTTGTACTCAGCGCGCTGGATGATCACCTGATCGACCAGACCGATGGTGGTGCTATCGGCAGTACTGGTGGGTATCGCCAGACTGTTGTCGGCATGGATTTCAACCGTGGTGTGCGGCGCCAGGCTGGCATCGCTCTGGCCATACCAGCGCCCGGTGGCATCGGCTTCACTCATGCTGGTTGCGGCTTGACCGCCCGCGCTGAAGCTCACCTGCGCCGGTGGCGGCGGAGCCAGGGCGAATATGTCGGAGCGTTGCTCAACCCCATTGGGGCCGGCTTGACGGGAGAAGGTCGCTCGCTCGGCCACGACCGGGGTGGGCAATTCGACCGTCGACAGCTTGCCGGTCAGCACGAACAGCTCGGTACGCAGATCGATACCGTTCGGGCCTTCGATGCGCACATAGTTGGTGTTGAACGGGCTACCGGTAACCGCCTCTTCCAGATTGGGGTCACCGATGAAGCTTTCCAGTTCTCCGGTGTCCGGGTTGGTTTCCTGATAGGGGCCGTTGACACTGCGCAGGAATGGGCCGACATCGCTGGTCAGGGCGCCGCTGTAATCACCGGGATCGCCAATGCCGATGTCGCGGGTCATGTTGATGGCCCGCCTGCCATCATCGCCCATGTCTTCTTCGGTTACGTCGAACACGTCGACGCCGTAGGGGTGGGTGATGGTGTAAACGCCAGGGAAGGGCAGGTCGACCCGGATGCGGATGCGACCGAAGGCAACCTGATCACCCTCGGCGGGCTCTTCATTGGCAAAGGCCGCTTCCAGAGCAGCGATCCAGATCAGATTGATCCCGCTGACCGGATCTTCGATGAAGGCGTCGGCGGTGAACCAGAACATCTCGCTGGGGAAATTATCGGGGAATGATAGCGGTTGGCTGATATCGTAAAGATCGGGCTCTGAAGCCAGGGCGCACATATTGCTGGCCTCAGGGTCGCCGGCGCCAGCGCGGGAGCTCACCGCCAGCGAACGGCACAATTCGAGCGCGCGCCCGTGTGTGTCTTGGTACCAGGCAGGGAAGCCGCCAAATTCGTTGAGGTAAGGGCCGCTATCGTAACGGTAGAGTTCGGCCTGCAGTGTCTGGCTGGCGAACAACACCGTACATGCCAGAGCCGAGGCCTTGAGGGCTGGGTGATGCATATCGTTATCCTCCTGCGTTGGGGATGGCCATCGGCGGGGAATGAGCGCGCCGCAGACAGGCTCTAAAGCCATGTCGCAACTTTCGTACCAGACTGGTTTTGTTGTCTCTATGCGCTGTTCTAGAGCGGTTTTATCTGTTTTATCAAAGGCCAGGTGGGGGCGGTGGGGAAAGCTCTTCCCCGGATTGGGGTGGGGGTTGGGCCGGGCCTTGGGCAACCGGACGGGCGGTATGGAGTCTTTCTTGACCACTGATGCCACTCCGCTATAACCCTAGGTATAACAACGAGAGAAATGTCCGATGATGGCCCTCTTTGCACAGCGGCAGAAGGATGGGAAAGGGACTGCGACTGTGGCCGCAGAGTCATCGTTCAATCTGATCCGCTGGTTTTCCCTGCTCAGTCTGGTGCTGATCTCCAGCGTTGCGGTGGGGCTGGGAATCATCTCCACCCATTTTGTAGTTAGTGAAAGCATCGAGCGGGACTCCATGCTCAGCGCCCAGTTTGTTCAGGCTGTGGCCGAGGCTGAAATACGTCATGCCCGCCTGCCTCAGACTGTAACCATCGCCGACCTGCTCGATCTGCGCCAGCCTCCGCATCCCGATGTGCCGGCAGTGCTTCACCGGCAAGTACGTGATGAGTTTCTCGACCATATCGAACACCTGCCCGATGCTCTGTTGGCCAATATTTATGCCCCGGACAAGGTAGTGGTGTGGTCCAGCAATCCCGATCTTATCGGTGAGCGCTTTACCGACAATCAGGATCTTGAGCAGGTGTTCAGGTTCAAAGATCGGGTGGGCGCCACCTATATCCATCTGCCGCACAACCGTGAGGAGCAGCAGTTCATTCGTCATCACGACAAGTTCTTCATCGAGAACTACATTCCGCTGTTCAATACCCAGGGCAGGGTCGGGGCGGTGGTCGAAATCTACAAGGAGCCTCACGATCTGATCGCTCGGATCAAGCGTGGTTTGGCGATGATCTGGCTGGCCACCCTGCTGGGCGGTGCGGTGTTGTTTTTCGGTCTGTTCCGGATTGTGCGCCGGGCCTCAAGGCTGCTGAGCTACCAGCAGCACAAACTGGTCGATAATGAAACCTTCGTGCTGCTTGGAGAAATGTCCTCGGCCATCGCTCATAGCCTGCGCAACCCGCTGGCCTCGATCCGTTCCAGTGCCGAGTTGGCACTGGAGCTGGAACCAGAAGATGCGCGCAAAAGCATTGGCGACATCATCGGTCAGGTTGACCGCATGTCGCATTGGGTGCGTGAACTTTTGGTGTCGGCAAGACCAGTCAATACCCACCCGGAACCGGTCAACTTGCCGGCGGTACTCAAAGACTGCCTGGCTGCTTTCGAGCACCAGCTCAAGCAGTCGGGGATCAGAGTGGAAGCCACTTTGCCGTCAGTGCCGCCGGTGATGGCCCACACCGTGTTACTGGGCCAGGTGCTGCACAACGTACTGGCCAACGCCATCGAGGCGATGCCGGATGGTGGCTGGCTGCGTCTGCGGCTCGATTGCGACAAAAACAAACGCAAGTTGTGGCTGACCATTGCCGATACCGGCAAGGGCATGTCGCGGCAACAGAAGCTGATGGCCTTCCGGCCGTTTTACACGACCAAACAGGGTGGTCTGGGCGTAGGCCTGGTTATGGTCAAACGGATCATGGAGCGTTTTGGTGGTGAGGTCTCACTGAACAGTACCGAGAATACTGGCACGACTATCTGTCTCGGCTTCAGTCTGACCGAAGGAGAATCCAATGCAGCATAGTATTCTGATTGTCGAGGACGACCAGCAACTTGCGGCCAATATCCAGACCTATCTGGAGCGCAAAGAGTTCGAGGCCCAGGTTTGCCATACCGCGGAAGAGGCGCTGGATGTACTCAAGCATTTTCATCCGGACCTGGTGCTGACTGACAACTCATTACCGGGTATGCGCGGGGTTGAACTGGTACGCCAGCTGCACGAGCGTGAGCCGGGACTCAAATGCATCATGATGACTGGCTACGGCAATATCGAAGATGCGGTTGAGTCGATGAAAGCCGGGGCCTATCACTACCTGACCAAGCCTGTGGCTCTGACGGAAATCAAACTGATGCTGGACAAGGCCTTGCAGGCCCAGCAGTTGGAACGCAAGTTGAACTTCTATCAGGAGCGTGAGGCGCAGAATGGAAATCTTGCGCAATTGTTGGGCGAGTCGGAGCCCATGCAGGCGCTGAAGGGCCGGATACGTCAGTTGCTGGAGGCCGAGCGCGGCATGGAATGTGACGACCTGCCAGTGGTACTCATTGAAGGGGAAACCGGCACCGGCAAGGAACTGGTCGCCCGCGCCCTGCATTTCGAAGGCTGTCGGGCCAAGGGGCCGTTCGTTGAGCTCAACTGCGCCTCGATCCCCGCCGACTTGCTGGAGGCGGAGCTGTTCGGACATGAGAAGGGCGCTTTTACCGATGCCAAGGAGCGCCGGGTTGGCCTGGTAGAGGCGGCCGATGGTGGCACTCTGTTCCTGGACGAAATCGGTGAAATGGACCTGAGCATGCAGGCCAAACTGCTCAAGCTGCTGGAAGATCGTAGCGTGCGTCGACTTGGCTCGGTTCGCGAGCGGCGGGTCAATGTGCGGATTATCAGCGCCACCAACTGCAATCTGGAGCGGATGGTACAGCAGGGCCGGTTCCGCAAGGATCTGTTCTTTCGTTTGCATATCATCACCCTGAAAGTGCCCAGCCTGTATGAACGTGGTGACGACATCCTGCTGCTGGCCCGGCATTTTTTGCGTATGCACGGCCGCCGTTACGGCAAACCTGAACTGGTGTTCAGCTCCGAGGCGGAAACCCGGATGCGCAACTACAGTTGGCCTGGCAATGTACGCGAGCTGCGTAACATGCTCGAGCAGGCGGCGTTGCTGGCGCAGAATCACAGCGTCAAACCCGAGCACCTGAGTCTTTGTCCGGGACTGGTCAATAGCGTTGAGTCCGGGTTGGACTATCATCCGGGATATCCAGGTCAGGAGCTGGATACAGCCGATGAGCGTCCGGGTGTAAATGATCGGGAGGCTGTAATGCGGGTGTTGGAGAAAACTGACTGGAACGTCACCAAGTCCGCCCGTTTACTCGGTATCACCCGGGACATGATGCGTTATCGAATCGAGAAACTGGGATTGGTACGTCCGGATCGGCCCTTGAGTTGATGCCGGTGATCTATCCTGCGTACACCTCGAAACGGTCGCGCCCGGCCTGTTTGGCCCGATACATGGCGGCATCGGCCTGGCTTACGGCCAGATCGATTGCTACCGATTGCAACTCTTCAGCTTCCAGACAGCGAATCCCGGCACTGACGGTAATCCGCAGGGTATGTTCTTCATAGACAATCTCAAGCTCACGGGTGGCTTCCAGCACCCGCTGGGCAAATTGTTCTGCGGCTGCCTGATCGGCGTTGAGCAGCATGACTAGAAATTCCTCGCCGCCATAGCGGATAGCGATATCCGACTCGCGCACGGTGTTGCGTAGTACCTCGGTAAAGCTGGCAAGAACCAGATCGCCAGCCAGATGGCCGTAGGTGTCGTTGACTGATTTGAAACGGTCGAGATCGAGCATTACCAGAGCGTAGCGTGCTTGGGTGCGCTTCATCAGCGCGGCATAGCGGCGTACCTGCTGCTCGCCTTCGGCGCGGTTGGTCAGCCCAGTCAGGATATCGATGGTGGTAACGTCATTCAGCGGAATATGCAGTTCCAGAATACCGCCTCCCTCAATCGGGACTGCCTGAACCTTGAACTTCTCGACCCCGGATTTCATCTGGTGGATATGCAGCACCGCGTTGGCGCTACGGCTGCTCTGGGCACTTAGTTTCGGGCAAGTTTCGCCGTTCTCATCGCAGGGGCTGTCGTAGCCATGGCTGACCTGGTAGCAGTGGCCATGAACGCTGGTGTACTGCTGAGCGGCAGCGCGATTGGTGGCGACCACGCGGTAATCTGTATCGATCTGCATGACCGGGAAAGGCAGTGCATCCAGTAGCGGCCAGGCGCTATCAATGGCGGCCGGGTCGAGCAGTTCGCCGTTATACCCGGTCAGGCTGTCTGGTTGGTTGTCTGTCACGCCATCGTTCCCATGTGAGTGTATGCACGGCACATATGGCTTGATCATAGAGCAGTGTGGGGCAGGCCACCACTGGGAGTAGCTTGGTGGGTCAGAGGTAGTCGCTTATTCCTGCCGCGTCTGGCGGGCAAGGGCTGGAGTGGCCCTGCCTTCGGGCAAGCGGAAAATCTCGATCTGATAGCTCTGGCTCAGTTCCTTGCCCCTCAACTGCTCTTCGTACAGGAACCAGCCAATGGCGGCGTAGTCGGCATTGCGCGACAGGCGCACATCCGGGTAGGCGACTTTTACCCAGTTCCGCTCGCCATGTACCCGGGAGGTCAGGCGGCCGATAAAGCCGGGGTTGTCACTGCGGATATCGAACAGATAGGCACTGGCCGTCATCCGGTTGTTGCGTTCCTCTGTCTCCAGGCCGCTGAGCAGCAGGTTTCCATCGGCAGAAAGCTGAAAATCGTGATGGGGCTGGCTATCGCCGCTGACCTTTCGGTTGTTTAGCTGTAGGCCGTTGAACAGAGCCATCCGGCGCGGGCCGGATAGTTGCAATTTGCGGCTGCCGCGCAGCTCTCGCCATTCGATACGATAGCTGAAACGCCACTGGCCGAGTTCGTCGCGCTGCCAGATGCTGATGGCCGGGTAAGCGACTGCAGCGGTTACCGGCTGGTTGAGCCAGCGGTAGTCGGTGCTATTGATTTCATGTTCCTGATACTCGGCTACAGCCAGGGTGCTGCCCTCGGCATCAATGGCATGATAGGCGCCGAGCACTTGGGTGCCGGCGAGCCGAGCCTGTTTAGCAAATGACTCATCCATAATCAGCTGGTTGCCGTCACGGGTCAGTTCAAGCAGCAGAGCGTCAAAATTGACTCCATAGTTTTCGGAACGCGCCATGCTCAGGAATATGCGGCTGGCACTGTTGTTCAGCGACAGGGCTTCAATGGCATAACTGCGCAGGTGTTCGGGTATCCGGGCTGCGGCCAGCGGGCTGTTGGGTCTGCCCAGCGCATACGTGACCACTTGCTGACGATTGGCCAGCGCCAGGAAGCGGCCGTCCGGACTGACGGCGAAGCGCCAGTGGCCGCCAGAGCCTTCGTCGTCGATTTTGGGAAACGCATAGGCGACTGGTTGCTTGCCGGGCTGCAGATGGTGCAATGCACTGCAAGCCATGCGAGCGTTGCAGCGCGGTACAAACACACCTTGGTTCTGGTCTGGTTGCCAGTATTCCAGACCATAGATCTGCTCGTCCTGGGAGTGGTCATTGATGATTGAGAGCGTCCCATTGGTGGCATCCAGGTGGGCCAGCTTCACTCCATCAGGCGCCAGTGAAGCAAACTGGTTGTTGAGCGGGGCGCTGAGAATCAATGGCAATGCCTGAGGCGTGGTGAACGGCCCGAGGCGATAGAAGGGCACTGCATCACGCACAATGTCTTCTCTGAAGGTAAGTGCCATGGGGTTAGGGCGTTCACGATAAAGGCCGCTGCCCTCTGTGGCCATATCGCTGACCAGTGCCGGGCCCTGATCGAAGTAGGTTGGTGGTTGCAGCACCACAGGCTCGCGCACGGGCGCTGGCTGGGTTATGCCGGGTGGTGGTGAATAGCTGCGTGATGAACGGTTGTCGCCGGTACTGAACAGCAAGATGCCGACGAAGAGCGCGATCACTACGCTGAAAATGGTTCCAAAACCAATGCCGGGGGGCGGTGGGGTGGGAGCGGGCACCGGAATATACAGTGGGGCCTGGCCCTGTGGTAGCGGCGGACGCGGGCGCTGCGTGGGCTTGGGCTTGTTGACCTTGACCCTGGTATCGGCCCGGGCGCAGTGCGGGCACTGCTTGCCCCAGTACCCATGCTCAGGAGTCTGGCTGCACTGTTTAAGCCGCTGTGCGGCCTGCTCCAGCAGTCCAACCCATTCCCGGGCACTGGGCCGCTGGCGGGTTGTGAAGCTGTGATCGAAGGTCTGGCGCACAATTGCCGGAAAGTCCTGATGCACACTCCAGGGTGAAGGTTTGATATCGGCATGGGCCTGAATGCCATAGGGATAGAAACTACCGCCAATCCGGTTCTGATTGTCTGTCGGGATTTCGCGTCGCCGGGTTGGCACCCCCTGATAGGGGTGCAGGCCATTGTTGAGGAGTTTGAACAGGATAACCGCCAGGGCGAACTGGTCCTGCGGCTGACGTAATACCTGGGGCGATTGCCGGCTGCTGAACGCCTCAGGTGCGATAAATCCCATGGTGAACTGGTGCGCCGGAAAGTATTCGTCATTGCCCTGCACCGCGAAACCATCACAGTCGACTACTGCGACATCACCACTGCGCCGATGCACCAGCAGGTTGGCTGGTTTAAGGTCGATGATGCAGTGACCCTTTTCGTGCAGTTCGGCCACCCGTTTGCACAGGTTGATTGCCACTTGCAGGCGCCAGGCGCTGGACTGTGGCAATGACTCGATCTTTCGGCCTCGGGCGCTCAGAGCCATATCCAAAGAGGCATAGCTGGCAATGTCCAGCAGCGGCATGGCAAAGCCGACAAATACCCCGCGTGGGTTGAACAGCAGGGCGCAGGGCCAGGCAAAGTGGTTGGCCTGAGTGTCTTCGGGTGGATGCAGGATCATTTGCCAGACTTTGTGCTGACGCTCGGGGTCCTTGCCTGGCTCGTGGTAATACTTCAGGGCATAGTGGCCATCAGGGGAGCGGTAGATTGCTCCGTCGGCGCCACGGTTCAAAGCCTTGCCCGACAGCGCCAGAGATTCCTGGCGGCCGTCGGCAAATTTCAGAGTGTAGTGGCCCTTACGAGCCATGGTGCAGCCACACCAGGGTTTTGTCGTCAGCGGTAATGCGGTGGGTACGAGGGTCTGCCAGTGTCCCTTCAAGTGCCTGGCGGCCGGTGAACTGCGTCACGCTGCTCAAATAGTTGTGGACCGGTTGCAAAAAGCCTCGTTCAGGCCGGTAGGGCTGGCTGCGGGCGGCGAAGCTGGCGGTGCCATCGGTCATCAGAAACCAGGTGCTAAACCGTGGCGGTACGCATTGCACGCGCAGGTGCTGGCGCCAGCCAGGCAAGGTGAAGAAATAGGTGGTTTCGGCGAACTCGCCATTTTCTGGCTCGCTGACCAGGCAATCATCCCAGTCATCTGGATTGATGCCGAAGATCAGTCCGTCTCCCAGGTGAAACACCAGATTGCCCTGGCGAGTCATCACTACCCCGCACAGAGTCGAGTGAAAATCCTCCAACGGCCCACGGTTGGCCAACTGCTCGCGTACGCTTTGAATGGCGCCGGCTATTCGCTCGAAGGCATTGGCCTCAGTCAGGCTGCGTTCCAGGTCGGCAGACAGTGTGCGGCAGACACCTTGGGCCAGGGCCCGGGCACCCTCATCCGACCGCGCTGCTGAACCTGCGCCGTCACAGACGCAGGCCACTACGCCGGAGAAGCTGGTCACGATCTCGAAGGCGTCCTGACAGGGCTGGCCGTTGTCGACATGCGATGTGCCGGTCACCGCAGCGCCGGCACTTAGAATCCGCATGCTCAGATCTCGACTTCGGCCCAGGAGTCGGTCGCCGGCAGGCTGATCCGCTCACCGGGTACGCTGGCCGATACGGTCGACATACTGCGACTCAGCCAAATGAACAGCTCACGGAACTGCAAACCCTTGAGTTTTTTCGGCGTCTTGTTGGAGAACTGCCCCAGTGCGGCGAAATCCGCGCCCTCGGTGCCGATCGGGAACACTACCACGCGTTTGTCGGACTCTTCCTGACGGCAGCGCTGGGCTGCCTGCTCCCAGCCAAAATCGTTCGGGCAGCCATCGGAGATCATGATGACCCAGGGGCGGGTGCTGGATATGCCGTTGGCGTCGTATACGGCCTTCTGGTTGCGCACCTCATCCAGCGCCAGATCCATCCCCTTGCCCAGCGGCGTCATGCCGTTGGCCTGAATCACCGGTGGCTTGAAGTCCACCGCATCGGTCCAGGGCTGGAGAATCTGAACATCTTCGAAACCGCCGACGGCAATGACCAGCACCTGGACCCGCATGGCGGCCATGGCGTCATTCTTGAGTTCCTGGGCGAAGATTTCCAGTCCGGCATTGAGCTGGGCCATAGGTTCGCCAGCCATGGAGCCGGAAGCGTCCAGTACCAGTACGCACGGGGTGCGTTGATTGGTGTTGTCGATGAATTCGACGCCGGGAATAGCGGAGAAAGACATGCGCAAAGTCCTTTTCGGTGTAAAGAAGTGCCGTCATGGGCACAGGCAAGGCGGAAATCTTAACGAAACCGGGCAGGAAATGTAACCTTGCTGAGTCAACCCTGGACTCAGCGAAACAGCCAGCCGGCCACCAATCTGACAACCCGGGGCATGATGACATAGACCACCAGACCAACGATGGTGGCGGCTATCAGACCATGACTGATACCCCAGGCGGACAGCACTGGTACCTGGCGGAACAGCGGCTGAAATGCCAGCGGAACCAGCATGGTCAGGGGCCAGATCACGGAGGTGGTCACCAGCCACTGCTTCCAGCGTGTGGGTTGTTTGCTCTGGGCGGTGGGTGGGGTGAACCAGAAGTCGATACCGCTGTGTATTTCTATGTGCTCGGTCTGGGCCAGTATGGGGCGGATATCGGCAATTAATTCCCGGCGCTGGTCCGAGTCCAGCCAGCTCTGAGCCTGCTCCTGGCTGGAAAAGCGTACGGCAATCTCGAAGGTCTGATCCGTGCCAACCGGGCGTAGAATGTGGACGCCCTGGTGGCCGGGAAACCGCGCGGCGGTGGTGATGATCTGTCTGAGCCAGGTTTCATAGCGGTTGCGGTCATCGGGGGAGACCTGGTGACGAATGATGATTGAAGCACCCTGGTTGCCATGGCTGCTCGAGTCGCCGTTATTGTCGTTGCTCTGGTTCATGACTGGCCTGCCTCTGTGGTAACCCGCCAGACCTGTTTCATGCAGATCTGGCGGGTGAAACATCAACCATTCTGGGCGCTATAACTCTGTATCAGGTTGGCATAGGCGGGCAGGTGGCTGGCGAGCAGTCCTCCGAAACCTTCGATGTCGTTGCGCCAGTCCCGGTGCAGCTCACAACCAACCGCAAACCAGGTCATCATCTGGGCGCCGGCTTCGGCCATACGACTCCAGGAGGCTTCCCGGGTAGTGGGGTTGAAAGTGCCAGAGGCATCGGCAACCACAAACACCTCAAAACCCTCCTCAATGGCCGACAGTACCGGAAAGGCCACGCACACTTCGGTTACCACCCCGGCAATCAGCAATTGCTTCTTGCCTGTGGCTTTGACGGCCTGGACGAAGTCGGCATTGTCCCAGGCATTGATCTGGCCTGGGCGAGCAAAGTAGGGCGCGTCGGGAAACATGGCCTTGAGTTCCGGGACCAGCGGTCCATTGGGGCCAGACTCGAAGCTTGTGGTCAGAATGGTTGGTATGTTGAAGAACTTGGCGATGTCTGCCAGGGCCAGCACATTGTTCTTGAAGTCATCAGGGGAAAAATCCCGTACCAGTGACAGCAGACCGGATTGATGGTCGACCATCAGCAGTGCGACATCGTTCTTGTCTAGACGCTTATATTGAAAAGCCATGGGGGTCTCCTTGTGTGCGTCATTGGGTATCCGCGCGGGGGTGGAGCGGTATGTTGCGGATAATGACAGCCTAGACTGAGCAACCATGGTGTATAAGACTCAAACCCGATATACCGGGGCTGAAAAATAGCATTGATGCATATGCGGGCAATATGCGGGCGACCTGCAAGGACTTGGTCAGGTCTTGATCAAAAGATACGAGCCAGCACCTGTCATCAGTCCCCCGGCTGCCAGCCTGGTGCTGCGCTTAAGTCGGGGGCTCTTGATCAGTATTACCACTTTTCTGGCGGCCAAGGCATAGCCCAGTTTCACACCACCCACAGCTACCAGTGTCAGGGTCGCGATCATGGCAATATCTGCCGCCTGGATACTGCTCAGGTCGACGAATACTGGCAGCAGGCTGGCATAGAAAAAGATGGCCTTCACATCACCCAGGGTGATCAGTAGACCAGCAAGCAAACTGGTCGGTAGGGATGTGGCCGGGCTTTCTGATGGTGCCGACTTTAAAGCGGCTCCTGAGCGCAAGAGCGTGATGCCGAACCAGATCAGATAGGCGCCTGCCAGGTAGCGCAAAGCTAGAAACAGACTGCCCAGCAGTTCGGCTAGCGCAGTCATACCCAGAACCGCCAGGAGCACAAAAATCAGATCACCCAGCACGATACCAGCAGCCACTGCTGCACCATGAGCAAGGCCTGCAGTGGAAGAACGGGTCACAACCAAGGCTACACTGGTACTCGGTACCACTGCCAGTATGGCCATCATCATGAACAGGGTAGCTGCTTCGTGCATGCTCATGCTGAGGCCTGCCTGATGGCTACGACCGAAAAAGTGTGCCAGTGCTTGGGCCTGCCCAGCGCGGTTGTACCGGGTTCGTCATGCTCCTGAAAACGCACCACTTCGAACTGCTCAAAAAGCGCCAGTATCTGACTCTCGGTCATAGCATTGATCTGGTGCTGTGAATTCGCTACCCAGCTATCGTTCAGACCCATAAAGTCTCCAGCGAAGACGCCGCCTGGCTCAATGCAGGCCCTGATCCTGGTCCAGGTGGCGGGAAACGGCCTGGGTCGGAAAAATACAGGCTGGCGGTTTTCATTCATATAGAGTTTTCAGCAAACCTCGCGCCCGTGTTGCCCATGCTTCTCATAATCTCTCGTGCAGGCAAACGGTAGCACAGCACGGCGACGTGCTCTATTGCCAGGGGGGGAGCGATGTTTTAAGGTTCGGCCCCCTACGCAATTACTACACGGAACGTTCAATGCGCGTTATTTCATTTTCTCTTATCGTCCTCTGTGTCGGCCTGATACCCATGCTGGCGGTGGCATCATGAGCTGGCAGGGTAAGTCAGCTCCAGCTGAAGAGTTGGCGCAGCATGGGCTGGCCAGCAACCGTGACGTTGGCTATTGGCTTGCGTTGATCATGGGCGCAGGGTTGAGTCTGTTTGTTTTGCCGTGGGTGCTGCTCATTCCCAGTGAGCTTGCGCAAGGCAACTATGAGATTTTGGCCATACTGCCGTTGTTGGTGGTTGGCTCTGGCCTGTTGGTCTGGGGCTGGATGTTGCGTCGACGTTATTTGCTGATTGGTCCTACACGACTGTTTCTCGACCCATTGCCAGGGCAGGTTGGTGGTCAGATCGGTGGGAGCTTCCAGCTCAGTCATGGTAGCTGGGTCGGGCCACCACAGATCTGGCTGAACTGCGTGTATGTCTACAGCACAGGCACGGGCAAACAGCGTCAAACCCGTCGCGATGTGCTCTGGCAGTCTGAGCAGATTGCCTGGGTCAGGCCGCAGGGCATGAAGACTGAGAACCGTTTTGTTTTTGATGTGCCGCAAAATCTCCCGACCAATGGCCGACATCCCACAAGGGTTGGCCGTGTCGAGTGGGTGGTGCACTGTGAGGGGCGGTGGCGACCGCCGGCTGGCTCCGCGGCCAACAACGGAAAGTCTGTGAAATTCGTGCGCGACTGGAGCATCCCGGTTGAGCAGGGCAGTGCCCAGAGCAGTCTCGCTCGTCCGGCTATTCTGCAGCAGGCCGAACAGCAACAGGCTCGTGCGCATATTGATGCTTACCTGAGTCCCGGCCAGGTGTCCGGCCAATACCAGTTGAACAGCAAGGCTGGTCGTATACCCGCCCTGGGCCTGGCGCTACTGTTGTTTGGGACCGTGTTCAGTGCTGCGGGTGGTTTTATGCTGTTCTTGGCGCTGGACGGTGAGCCCATGCTCTGGGTAGTCGGGCCGGTATTCCTGTTACCGGGGCTGATGACAGTCATGACCGGTATCATGTTTTTGGGGCGCAGCCTGAAGGTCGAGATCAGTCGTCAACAGATACGTATTGTGCGCTATTTATTCGGTATGCCGCTCTACCGGCGGCAGGCTGTACTTGACACCAACTCGCGTCTGGAAATTCGCTGCAGGTTATCAAGTACCGGCAACCGTCCGGTCAGTACTGAGTACTATACGGCTTATGTTGTGGCTGGCGATAAGCGCCTGCCGGTCGCTGAAGGCATTGTTGGTCAGAGTGCTGCTGAGGCTCTGTGCCGTGAAGTGGGGCGTAGTACAGGACTGGTGTTCTGAGGCCAGGCTTATTGGTTCGCAGGGATCGCAGCCGGTTTTCTGGCAACGATGAATACCGATGCCTGGTCTGGCTGCCACTCGAACTCTGGCGTGAAGCCAGCCTTGGCCAGCATGGACAGCAGCTCCTGTTTACCGAAGCGGCTTACGTGTGGGGCCAGGCCTAGCAGTTGCATCAGCGGAATCACCAGGCGCCAGAAGGGTGATACGTTATTCACCAGCGCCGTGCTGGAGACAAAGATGCCCCCGGGTTTAAGCAGGTCGTGTACCCGCGCCATGGCAGCGTTTACGTCCTCGAGCAGGTGCAGTACATTCAGTCCCAGCACGGCATCAAAGCTTTCCGGGGGCAGCTTGAGCTCTTCCAGAGTTCCTTGTTGAAAGCTGATGTTACCAATACCGGCTTCTGCGGCTTTGATCTCTGCAATCTCGAGCATCCTGCTTGATATGTCGCTGGCAACAATGTGCCTGACAAAGGGGGCATGGATAATGGCAGTGCTACCAGTGCCGCAGCCGACGCTGATTTGAGTTCTGGATGAGGTATGCGGCAGGGTTGTTAGCTAATCTTGCGGCTGATCTCGGCCAGTTTGAGCGCCATGGCCTGATCGATTTCTTCAGGCTTGATACGCGCAATGATGTTTTTCAGTACGCGGATCTCGTTCTGATCGATTACACCGTCGCGCTCGGCGATGGCAACAATTCTGCCCAGTTCTTCGGCATCCAGGCGGCCGTCATTGGAAAAGCACTGGATGGAGTGAAATGACATTTCGAGGTAGTCGCGGCTTTCTGACATGGTCTTTCCCTGATGTGTTTAATCCTTGGTGGCCGGGTGCATGATTACGCATTAATAGAGGTGGAGCAAGCCTGGAAGGTCCACCCCCGGCCTGCAGTAAGTATCGTGCGGTTTGAACCGCAGTCTATTTATCACCAGCCGGGGGGCCAGGCTTCGAATTGCGGCAAATTGTCGGTTATTTCATGCCATGGGGCTTTGGAGCCAGTGAAGATATGCAATTGCGGTCTGACGCCAGGGTCACCCTCAATACTGCCCAGTGTGACCGAGGTGATTCTGCCTTGATCGCTTGCAGCTAAGGTGGAACCGCACTCGAGACAAAAACACCAGCCTGCGCCGGAAGCAGTCTCATACACCTTGACCAAATCTCGGCCAGAGACCCAGCTAAAATCCTCGGGATTGCATTTTGCATAGGTAGAAAAGGCTGCGCCGTGTTGGCGTCGACACATGGAACAATGACAGTGGCTGGCCTCGGAGAGTGGGCCATTGATGACGTAGCGGACCTTGCCACACAGACAACTACCGGTGAGACGCATGCTGGGTTCTCCCTCACGAGTCGTTATGTGGCGTAAGTATACGCCCTGATGGCTGTCGTTGCCGACACGGTATCCTGGCTGGAAAGATCATTGCAGGTAGGCTGGGAGAGCGCCGGGGCGTAAGCCCCGGCTTTTTTGACTCAGGCGCGACGGCGGAATAGCGGCAGCGGCTGATCGGTGGCGGCCTGGTAGACTTCGGAGAAGTCCTGCAGGCTGGCCAAAGCTTCATCGGCGTCGCGGTCTTCACGCAGGGCATAGGCATCGAAGCCACAGCGTTTCATGAAAAACAGCTGATCGCGTAGCACGTCGCCGATGGCGCGTACTTCACCTTTGTAGCCGTAGCGGTCACGCAGGATGCGGGCGGTGGAGTAGTGGCGACCGTCACTGAACACCGGGAAATTCAGGGCAATGACCTGAAAGTGTTCAAGATCTCCTTCGATTTCCTCGATCTGCTCGTCGCTGTCCAGCCATACGCCAAGCCCGCCATCACGGGCCTTGAGGGCGTGGGCATGTTCGCGCCACAGGGCCAGCGGGACGATCAGGTCGTCACTGTTGGGCAGCCCGTCGAGGCTGGCGTCCTTGTCCAGCAGGTGCCAGTTTTCCACGACAACCTGGTTGCCTTTAATTATTCGTTGCATACACGCGCTCCTTGAAGGGGGCCATGCCGATACGCTGGAAGGTATCGAGGAACTGTTCTTCGTCGGTCCGGCTTTCGAGGTAAACGCCGATGACTTTCTGGATTACTTCCGGCATTTGATCGGCGGCAAAGGACGGGCCAAGGATCTGGCCGATGCTGGCCTTGCGGCCGCTATTGCCGCCCAGCGAGACCTGGTAGAACTCTTCACCTTTCTTGTCGACCCCAAGAATGCCGATATGGCCGACGTGGTGGTGACCGCAAGCGTTCATGCAGCCGGAGATGTTCAGGTCCAGGTCGCCAATGTCGTGCAGGTAGTCGAGGTCATCAAAAGTACGCTGGATAGCTTCGGCAATCGGGATCGACTTGGCATTGGCCAGCGAGCAGAAATCACCGCCGGGGCAGCAGATGATGTCGGTCAGCAGGCCGATATTCGGAGTGGCGAAGCCTTGCTCGCGGCACTCCTGCCACAGAGCGTAGAGGTCGCTTTGCTTGACGTCGGCCAGGACCAGATTCTGGTTGTGGGTGACGCGCAGTTCGCCAAAGCTGTAGCGTTCGGCCAGATCGGCAGCCGCTTCGAGCTGCTTGTCGGTGGCGTCGCCCGGAGCCACGGCGGTCGGCTTGAGCGACAGGGTTACTGCGGCGTAGCCCGGTACCTTGTGTGCAGTGACGTTGCGCAGCGCCCAGTTGTTGAAGCCTTTGTCGCTGCCGCGTTTGGCCAGGTAGCCGGCATCATCGGTGCTGAAACTCTCATAGGCCGGCGCAGTGAAGTGTTTGGCTACCCGCTCGAGCTCCTGCTCGGTCAGGGTGGCCGGGCCGTCCTTGATGTGCACCCATTCGGCTTCGACCTTCTCGGCAAAGGCCTCCGGGGTCAGGGCCTTGACCAGGATCTTGATCCGCGCCTTGTACTTGTTGTCACGGCGGCCGTAACGGTTGTACACGCGCAGGATAGCGTCCAGATAGGTCAGCAGGTGCTGCCAGGGCAGGAACGCGCGGATTTCGCTACCGACCATCGGGGTACGGCCGAGACCGCCGCCAACCAGAACCCGGAAGCCGATTTCACCGGCGTCGTTTCTGACCACGTTCAGACCGATGTCATGCACGCCAATCGCGGCACGGTCTTCGGCCGCACCGTTGACGGCAATCTTGAACTTGCGCGGCAGGAAGGCGAATTCCGGGTGGAAGGTCGACCACTGGCGGATGATTTCACACCAGGGACGCGGATCGACGATTTCGTCGGCGGCAACGCCGGCGAACTGGTCGGTGGTGGTGTTGCGGATGCAGTTGCCGCTGGTCTGGATGGCATGCATCTGGACTTCCGCCAGATGGGCGAGAATGTCCGGCACATCTTCCAGTTCCGGCCAGTTGAACTGGACGTTCTGGCGGGTACTGAAGTGCGCATAGCCCTTGTCATACTGACGGGCGATGAACGCCAGCTTACGCATCTGCCGCGAAGAGATCAGGCCATAGGGAATGGCTACACGCAGCATGGGAGCGTAACGCTGAATGTAGAGGCCATTCTGCAGACGCAGCGGAAGGAATTCGGGATCGCTCAACTCGCCGGCAAGGTAGCGGCGGGTCTGATCGCGGAACTGCTTGACGCGGTCCTCGACGATCTTTTGATCATATTCGTCGTAGATATACATGCAGGCAACCTGTCAGCGGGGTTTCTTTGTACCCCTTTTTTCGTGGAGTTGGCCCTGGTCAGGCTCAGGCTAAGGCGGCAGACAATAGCAGTTTTTCGATATGCGCAAAAGTAATGTTTATCTATATGTTTATGCGGAAATTCCGATATAGGCGCGTATCAATCAAAGGCTTGCCGTGTCTGGATTGCTAGTCTTTACTGGTATTGTCTGTGCCCGCCGGGCATCGGCTTGTGATAACAAAAAGAGGATAGCATCCCATGAGTGAACACGACCTACAGGAAGCCACAACAACCGACAGCCGGATCGATGCCTGGGCCGCGGTGGCGCTGATTCTGATTGCCGTGCTGACAGCAGTGTTTTGGGTCAGTCAGCGCTAGGACAACACTGACTAATCGCGCACAAGCCCTGGAGCCCTGTTGGCGCTGACCTGTTCTGGACTGTCGATGCCCCGGATGGGCATCGTCAAGCCCCCAGGGACGGGTTTACGGCGTGTCCAGAACAGGTCAGCGCCAATTGGGCTAACACCGAAACTGAAATCAGTATTTCCATAGGGGTTATACACCAGCCAGGTGCAGGATCAGCTTGACCAGGCCGAAGATGGTCAGCACGAACAGGGCGGTGAAGGCGATACCCAGGATGATGAAGTGACTCGGCTTGCCTTGGGTGAAGTCGCGCTCTCGGGCCTTGTTGCTGTGTACCCCGAGCGCGGCCCATAGCACGCTGGACAGGGTGTCGCGAAAGCGCATGGGGGGCTGCGGTTGTTCTGGCTGTTGCTGCTTGTGCTGATCGTTGCTCATGGCTGGCTCGCTGTCATTGCTCTGGCTCTGGGGCGTCAACAGACCCTAGCATAGCCCGCTCAGATGTGAATGTCCGCCCAGTGCCTGCGTCGCCACATGATGGCGAAGATGATCGAGTTGAGCGCTCGGTAGCCGCTTTGCAGCAGCCAGATCAATAACAGCCCGCCCCCGAGTACCGGTCCGGCCAGGTAGGCGCAGGGCAGGAATATCAGCCACTGGCTACCCAAATTCACCGACATCACCGTACGGCTGGCACCGGCGCCGAGCAGGGCCTGGGTCAGAACCAGCGCAGTGGCATCCAGGGTCATGCCCAGGCCGGTAATACGCAGCGGCCATTCCCCCAGAGCGATGAGCGCCGGGTCCTGGGTGAACAGACTGAGCACGAAGTGCGGCGCCAGCCAGAATGGCATGCCCATGATAAATAGTGCCACAGCTGCCACACGTACCACATCCCAACCCCAGCGATAGGCATCTTCCGGTTTGTTGGCTCCCAGGCTGTGACTGACCAGCGTGGTGGCGGCCATGCCCAGACCAACCCCGGGCAGGATCAGAAATAGCGCCAGGTTGACCAGTACGTGGGCGATGGCCAGTTCGGCGGTGCCGACCTGGGCGATGATCCAGAACAGGGTGGTGATGCCGGTGGCGAAGAAGAGCTGTTGCAGCGAGTTGGGCATCGACAGCCGCAGCATCGACACGATGCCACTGAACTGCGGGCGGGCCTGAAGAAAACCGTGCGCGCGGCCACGTCGCAGGGTAATACTCAGATAGAGCGCCGAGCCGAGGAACATGGCGATGCAGGTGCCTAGTCCCGAGCCTTCGGCGCCCATTTCCGGCAGGCCGAACTTGCCGAAGATCAGGCCGTAACTGATTGCCACGTTGGCCAGATGCATGACCACCAGAATACGCAGGTACAACCCTGACTCGCGAATACCGTTCCAGTAGCCGCGAAAGGCAAAATTGGCACCTACAGCGATGATCGCCAGGCTGCGCCAGTGGAAGTAGTCGACACCGATCTCGACCACGCCCTGATCCGAGGAAAGAAAGCCAATGATGCGCTCGGCATTGAACCAGCACAGCAGAGTCAGCGGCACGGCCAGCAGGGCGGCGATCAACAGCCCTTCGTTGAGTGGGGCGGCGACTTCAGTTTCGCGACCCTGGCCTCGGCGCCGCGCTACCATAGCCTGAACACCGGCACCCAGTCCCATGACCAGGGCTATGGCCATGAAATTGGCGTAACTGCCCAGGCCAACCCCGGCCAGTGCTTCCTTGCCCAGGCTGCCGACCATGGCCGCATCGACCAGGTTCAGCAGACTTTGGCTGAGCATGCCGCCCATAATCGGCAGGCCCAGCAGCGTAATGGTGCGCAGGCGGCTGCGGGCAGGTAGCAGGCTCACGCCGACCTCAGTTGTCGTAACCGAGGTTGGGCGACAGCCAGCGCTCGCTGACGCTCAGGTCCTGCTCCTTGCGTTGGCTGTAACTTTCCACCTGATCACGCTCAATCTTGCCTACGGCAAAATACTTGCTCTCGGGGTGAGCAAAGTACCAACCGCTGACGGCGGCGGCCGGGAACATGGCGAAGTGTTCGGTAAGGAATACGCCGCTGCGACCGGGTTTGCCGAATTCGGCCTCGGGGTCGAGCAGGCTGAACAAGGTAGCCTTTTCGGTATGATCCGGGCAGGCCGGGTAGCCGGGAGCAGGGCGGATACCGCGATACTTCTCGCGAATCAGGTCTTCATTGTTCAGGTGCTCGTCGCTGGCATAGCCCCAGTACTCACGGCGCACGCGCTCATGCAGCCATTCGGCGCAGGCCTCGGCCAGGCGGTCGGCCAGGGCCTTGACCATGATCGAGTTGTAGTCATCGCCCTTGGCTTCGTATTGCTTGGCTAACTCTTCGGCGCCGATACCAGCGGTGGTGATGAAGCCGCCGACATAGTCGGTCAGGCCGCTGCTTTCTGGTGCGACGAAGTCGGCCAGACACAGATTTGGCTTGGCGTCCGGGAAGATGCTTTGTTGGCGCAGGTGGTGCAGGGTGGCCAGTGGCTGGCCCTGTTCGTTACGGACCTGAATGTCGTCGTCATTGACCTGATTGGCCGGCCAAAAGCCGAACACCGCCCGGGCTTTGATAAGCTTTTCATCAATCAGCTTTTTCAGCATGGCCTGCGCATCGGCGAACAGCGAGCGGGCGGCTTCACCGACGATCTCATCGTCAAGGATGCGCGGATATTTGCCAGCCAGATCCCAGGAAATGAAGAACGGCGTCCAGTCGATGTACTCGGCCAGTACCGCCAGATCGATATCGTCCAGGGTCCGTGCGCCAGTGAAACTCGGAACTGGCGGCTGGTAGGTCTGCCAGTCCAGTTGCAGCTTGTTGGCCACTGCCTGCGGGTAGCTCAGGCGCTCGGTACGGGCGCTGCGGTTGGCAGTGCGCTCGCGGACCACTTCGTACTCGGCGCGGGTTTTGGCGACGAACTCGGGCTTGAGCTCTTTAGACAGCAGGCTGGTCGCCACACCGACCGCACGTGAGGCATCGGTTACATAGATCACCGCGTCGTTGTGGTATTGCGGTTCGATCTTCACCGCGGTGTGAGCCTTGGAAGTGGTGGCGCCGCCGATCATTAGCGGCAGATTGAAGCCCTGGCGCTGCATTTCCTTGGCGACATGGACCATTTCATCCAGCGATGGGGTGATCAGTCCGGACAGCCCAATGATGTCGCACTTTTCCTCGATGGCGGTCTTGAGGATCTTCTCCGCCGGGACCATGACGCCCATGTCGACAATGTCATAGCCATTGCAGCCCAGCACTACGCCGACGATATTCTTGCCGATATCGTGGACGTCGCCTTTGACTGTGGCCATCAGCACCTTGCCCTTGGGCTCAGGGTTGTCGCCCTTTTCCTCTTCAATAAAGGGGATCAGATGGGCAACTGCCTGTTTCATCACACGGGCGGATTTGACCACCTGAGGCAGGAACATCTTGCCGGCACCGAACAGGTCGCCCACCACATTCATGCCGGCCATCAGCGGCCCTTCGATCACTTCGATCGGCCGTGCGCACCGCTGGCGGCACTCCTCGGTGTCCTCGACGATGTGAGTGGTGATGCCTTTGACCAACGCATGTTCCAGACGTTTTTCCACACTCCAGCCACGCCATTCCTCGTTCTCGGCTTCCTTGACGCTGCCGTCGCCCTTGTACTGGTCGGCAATTGCCAGCAGGGCTTCGGTTGCACCGGGGTGACGGTTGAGCACCACATCTTCGACTTTGTCACGCAGTTCGGCCGGGATCTCGTCGTAGATCTCCAACTGGCCGGCATTGACGATGCCCATGTTCAGGCCATTCTTGATCGCGTGGTAAAGGAAGACCGAGTGAATGGCCTCACGCACCGGGTTGTTGCCACGGAACGAGAACGAGACGTTGGATACCCCGCCAGAGCTCAGCGCATAGGGCAGATTGTCGCGGATGTAGGCGCAGGCGTTGATGAAGTCGACGGCGTAGTTGTTGTGCTCGTCAATGCCGGTTGCCACGGCGAAGATGTTGGGGTCGAAGATGATGTCTTCCGGCGGGAAGCCCACCTCATTGACCAGAATGTCGTAGCTGCGCTTGCAGATTTCCGCCTTGCGCGCCTCGGTATCGGCCTGGCCCTGCTCGTCAAAGGCCATCACTACCACGGCAGCGCCATAACGCTTGCACAGGTGTGCGTGGTGCTTGAACTGCTCGATCCCTTCTTTCATCGAGATCGAGTTGACAATACCCTTGCCCTGAATACATTTCAGGCCGGCCTCGATCACCTCCCATTTGGAGGAGTCGATCATGATTGGCACGCGGGCGATATCCGGCTCGCCGGCAATCAGGTTGAGGAAGGTGACCATGGCTGCCTGGGAGTCGAGCATCCCTTCATCCATGTTGATGTCGATCACCTGGGCCCCGGCTTCGACCTGCTGCAGGGCGACTTCCAGGGCCTCGGTGTAATTCTCTTCACGGATCAGCCGGGCAAAGCGGGCAGAACCGGTGATGTTGGTACGCTCGCCGACGTTGACGAACAGCGAGCTGCGATCGATTGTGAACGGCTCGAGCCCCGACAGGCGGCAGGCTTTGGGGATGTCGGGAATGACTCGGGGCGGGTACTTGGCCACCGCCTCGGCAATCGCCTGAATGTGTCCGGGGGTAGTGCCGCAGCAGCCGCCGACAATGTTCAGGAAACCTGAGGCGGCAAACTCCTCGATGATCGCGGCAGTCTGTGCTGGGGTTTCGTCGTACTCACCAAAGGCGTTCGGCAGGCCGGCGTTGGGGTGTGCCGAGACATGGGTATCAGCCTTGGTCGCCAGTTCTTCCAAATAAGGTCGCAGTTCATTAGCGCCCAGTGCGCAGTTCAGGCCCACCGAGATCGGCTTGGCATGGCGTACCGAGTTCCAGAATGCTTCGGTGGTCTGGCCCGACAGGGTGCGGCCGGAGGCGTCGGTAATGGTGCCGGAGATCATGATCGGCAGCTCGATCCCGAGCTCTTCAAACACCCCTTGCACGGCGAAAATGGCCGCCTTGGCATTGAGGGTGTCGAAAATGGTCTCGATCAGAATCAGGTCCGATCCACCTTCGATCAGGCCACGGGTGGCACTGCTGTAGTCCTCGACCAGTTCGTCGAAGGTGACGTTGCGGTAGCCAGGGTTGTTTACATCCGGCGAGATTGAACAGGTACGGCTGGTTGGCCCCAGCACCCCGGCAACAAAGCGCGGACGATCCGGGGTTTCGACGGTTTTCTCATCACAGACCCGGCGAGCCAGGCGAGCGCCTTCAACATTCAGCTCGTAGGCCAGTTCCTGCATGCCGTAGTCGGCCTGGGAAATTCGGGTGGCGTTGAAGGTGTTGGTTTCGATGATGTCGGCGCCTGCATCCAGGTAGGCGCGCTCGATCGCGGCGATTTTGTCCGGTTGGGTCAGGATCAGCAGGTCATTATTACCCTTTAGGTCCATCGGCCAGTCAGCGAAGCGTTCGCCCCGATAGTCAGCTTCTTCCAGTTTGAAGCTCTGGATCATGGTGCCCATGCCGCCGTCGAGAATCAGGATGCGCTGGCGCAGGGCCTCATGCAGGGCGGTCAAGCGGGTACTCAGGTCTGACATGGATGCTCCGGGGGGTTAGCGCTGAGAAAAGCCCGCTAGCTTAGCAGAACATCGGCCAACACTGAACGCGCGATGGCGATGGGCTGCATTTCGGCATGCCTGGCAAATAACCTAGTATAAAGGTAGGACTTTATTCGCGGGCAGCTATCCCGTACACTATGGGCCATCAGTCACTGCTCAAGAGGCATTTCATGGCAGGCATTCATTTTAGTGACACGGCCCAGTCGTACCTGGCCGAGTTGCTGTCCAAGCAGGACGCCGAAGGTGTTGGTATCCGTGTATTCATTACCCAGCCGGGTACTCCCTACGCGGAAACCTGTATCGCCTACTGCAAACCTGGCGAGGAAAAGCCCGAGGATGAACTGCTGGTGCTGGATGCCTTCAATGTCTGGATCGATGCGATCAGTATTCCTTTCCTGGATGACGCCGTGGTCGATTACGCCACTGACCGCATGGGCGGGCAACTGACGATCAAAGCACCAAACGCCAAGGTGCCGATGGTCAATGAAGACAGCCCGCTCAATGAGCGCATCAACTACCTGCTGCAAACCGAAATCAACCCCGGGCTGGCCAGCCATGGCGGTGAGGTCAAGCTGATCGATGTGGTTGAGGGTGGTGTGGCGATTCTGCAGTTCGGTGGCGGTTGTCAGGGCTGCGGTATGGTCGATGTCACCCTTAAGGAAGGCATCGAAAAGACTCTGGTAGCGCGAATCCCGGAAATTACTGCCGTGCGTGACGTAACCGATCACACAGTCAAGGAAAATGCCTACTATTAAGCGCGGGCTGCGAAAGTAGGCATAACTGGGTACACTGCGTCATGGCAGGTGGCTACTTCACCTGAATCTGACAGCGAGGGGCCCCATGGCTGGTGTACTGGATAGCGTTAATCAGCGTACTCGACTGGTCGGTGAGAACCGTCTGGAAATTCTGCTGTTCAGGCTCTCTGGGCAGCAGTTGTTTGCTCTCAACGTGTTCAAGATCCGTGAGGTACTGCAACTGCCGCGGCTGACCCAGATGCCGCAGCGCCATCCGCATGTGGTGGGTGTGGTGCATCTGCGCGGTCAGACCATTCCGGTAATCGATTTGGCCGCTGCCATTGGTATGCGCGCGCAGCAGGTCAACGAAAACAGCACGGTGATTGTTACCGAGTACAACAACTCGGTGCAGGCCTTTGTGGTTGGTGGGGTCGAGCGCATCATCAATCTCAATTGGGATACTGTGCAGCCGCCGCCCAGAGGCGCCGGTCGGGCCCATTACCTGACTGCCATTACCCGCCTTGAAGACCAGCGCCTGGTCGAGATTATCGACGTCGAGAAAGTGCTGGCCGAAATCGTGCCGTTCAATACCCGTATTTCTGAGGAACTGCTCGATGAGCAATTGCTGGATAATGCGCGTGGCCGTGAAGTGCTGCTGGTGGATGATTCACAAACCGGTATCAATCAGCTCAAGGAAACCTTGTCTCAGCTCGATCTGACCCTGCATGTGGCCACCGATGGGCTGCGTGCGCTGCGTCAGCTGCAGGCTTGGGCCGATGCCGAGGGTAAGTTGTCTGAGCGGCTGCTGATGGTGATTACCGATGCTGAAATGCCGGAAATGGACGGCTACCGGCTGACTGCCGAAATTCGCAAGGACCCGCGTCTGAGTGATCTGCACGTGGTCCTGCATACCTCGTTGTCGGGCAACTTCAACAAGGCGCTGGTAGAGAAGGTGGGTTGCGATGGCTTTCTGTCCAAGTTCCAGCCCGATCAACTGGTGGAAGTGGTCCGCGAGCGGCTGAGTAATCTCCAGGCCAGGGGCTGAAGTCCGCCTTCAGCCCGTTCAGGTGCTCAGTCCTAGCGCCCGCGCAGATAGCGCTCATGTTGTTCCATCACCGGCTGGCGAATGCCCAGTTTGTCGCCGTAGATCACCGAATAGCTCAATACGCTCTGCACATACTGGCGGGTCTCGTCGAAGGGGATAGTTTCGATCCAGACGTCCGAGGGCAGGTTGTCGATATTCTGAGTCCACTGCCGTACTCGACCGGGGCCGGCGTTGTAGGCTGCTGAAGCCAGTACCCGGTTACCCTGGAACTGATTGTTTAGCTGCGCCAGATAGGCTGTGCCCAGGGCAATGTTGCGCTCGGGAATCAGTACCTCATTAAGGTTGCCCAGCGGGATGTTGTTGCGCCTGGCGGTTTCCCGGGCGGTGGCAGGCATCAACTGCATCAGACCCATGGCGCCGGCATGAGAGCGGGCGTCGGCCATGAAGGCGCTTTCCTGGCGGGTGATGGCGTATACCCAGGTGGAGTTAAGCTGGCGGGCACGGGCCTGATTAAGAATCGGTTCGCGATAGGCCATCGGGAAGCGGATGTCGAGGTCATCCCAGTACTGGGCCTGGCTGATATTGCGGATCGCCGGGAAGTACCAGTCCATGTCGCGGGCCAGTTTTGCCTGGGCTATCAGTTCCTCACGGCTGAACAGACGGCTGACGTGATACCACTCGCGGCGGGCGTCTACTATCTGGCCGCGTGCGTAAAACTCCTTGGCTCGACGAATACCGGCAGTCTGGCTGACCCTGGCTATGGTTTGTGGGTCGATATTGGCTGGTTGGTGGTTCAGTGCATAGGGCTGCTGGGTGCGTTCGGCGGCCATGAAGCCGTAGAAATCCCGTTCGCGAGCCAGTTGTCGATAGTCGTCTTGCAGTTCACCAACATTCGGGGTGGCAAGCTGAGCGCTGCGCAATTGCCAGTAGCGCCAGCGGCTTTGCTGGGCCAGGCTTTCGGGCAGGGTTTGGGTCAGGTCGTGAGCCATGCGCCACTGGTTGGTGCGCAGTGCCAGGCGGATCCGCCACTCGCTGACCTGATCGTCGCGCATTTGTGGGTCGTTGGCGGCCATGAAAGGTAATGCATCAGGGTTGAAGCGCTTGGCCAGTCGCACGCCAATATCGCGGGTGATGGCCAGCCGGTCCTCTTCGGCGAAGGGAAGTTCACGATAGTGGTGCCAGAGCCCGAGGGCGGCCTGCGGGTCGTCGCGGCCCATGCGTCGCAGGGATACGGTGACGATATCGGCCAGTTTGTTGGCCGGCTGGTTGGCGCTGGGGCGATAGTTGCCAGGCTGGTTCAGCAGGCTGGGCTGGGTTGCGGTGCTCACGAACTTGTCAGCCAGCGGCTTGTTGCTGGCGACGTAGCGGGTCAGGTAGCGGGCCAAGGCGTCCTGGCGATGCAGCAGGGCCAGGCGAATACGCTGCCAGGCGACGTCTTCAGTCAGGCCGCCTGCGGCACGCCAGCGTTCAAACAGCGGGTCGCAATCCTTTGGCTGGGAGCGGCCAACGGTCCATAGCTCCTGAGCCTGGCGCATGGCTCCGGCCTGGTCGCCCTCGCGCCAGCGGCGCAGCGCCAGGTGACAATCCAGCGAGGTGCTCTGGCTATCGCTGTCATAGTGCGCACGCAGCCGTTCCCATTCACCTTCACGAGCCAGGCGGTGCAACCAGCGGGATTTCAGGCGCTGAGCGGCAGGCAGGTCGCCGTGGGTCAGTAAAAAGCTTTCGACTTCCCGGTGGCTGGCGCTGTCCAGACGTTTATCCAGGGCGTTCAGCAGCAGGTAAGGGTAAAGCGGGTAGTCGCTCAGGCCGCGGGCCAGGCTTTCGTAGCGGGCCTGTTGCCCGCTGTTAAGGGCGCTCATGGCCTGGTCGTACTGGCGGCGTTGTTCCTGCAGGCGGTCAGCTTGAGCGGGCAGGGCGGTGAACAGTAGGGAGGCCAGAGCGGCCGGGGCAAAACAGAAACGCAATAGGGTGCGGCGCATGATGATGCCTGCTCTCTCGAAATCGTTGGCCGGTTTGGCCGGTATTATCGCTACAGCTTAGCGAGTTGCCCTGGCAGCGAGAAGAGGCCGGCAGAGGAAATCATCGCAGTTTGTTACAGCTGGCTGCGAAAGCGCTAGAATGCCGGTCTTATAGTTTGAAAGGTGGTTTATGGCTCTGCTTTCGTTTACCGATGTTTCCCTGGCCTACGGGCTCAATCCGCTGCTGTCCAAGGTCAGTTTCCAGCTCGACAGAGGGGAGCGGGTATGCCTGATCGGGCGTAACGGCACTGGCAAGTCCAGCCTGTTCCGAGTCCTTACCGGGGAGCAGCCGGCGGATGAGGGCGAGTTGTGGTTTGCGCCTGGACTCAAGGTTGGCCAATTGCCCCAGGAACTGCCCGAGGCTGGTGATGCGTTGGTCTATGACGTGGTGGCCGCTGGGTTGGCTGGGGTTGGTGACCTGCTGGCCGAGTACCACCATCTGATCAGTGGCGAGATGGATGATGCCGCTATGCTGCGGCTGGAAAAGGTTCAGGCGCAACTGGAGGCCAAAGATGGCTGGCGTCTTGATCAATTGGTTGAAACCACGTTGACTCGGCTGGGGCTGCCTGCAGACAAGACCATGGCCGAGCTGTCCGGTGGCTGGCGTCGCCGGGTACTGCTGGCCCAGGCACTGGTGGCCGAGCCGGATGTGCTGTTGCTGGATGAGCCGACCAACCACCTGGATATTCATACCATTGCCTGGCTGGAGCAGGTGCTGCTGGATTTTCGCGGGGCGGTGCTGTTCATTACCCACGACCGTCAGTTTCTGCAGGCACTGGCTACCCGGATTATGGAGCTTGATCGTGGTCAGTTGATCGACTGGCAGGGCGACTATGTCAGCTTTCTGGCGCATAAAGAGCAGCAGTTGGCGGCCGAAGCCACAGCCAATGCGTTGTTCGACAAGAAACTGGCCCAGGAGGAGGTGTGGATTCGCCAGGGAATCAAGGCCCGGCGCACCCGCAACGAAGGCCGGGTTCGTGCGCTCAAGGCCATGCGTGAGGAGCGCGCGCAGCGGATTGAACGTCAAGGCAAGGCCAGTTTCCAGATGGAAACCGCCCAGTCCTCTGGCAAACAGGTCATCGAGGTCAAAGACATTAGTTTCGCCTGGCCTGATCAGGTCCCGCTGATCCGTGATTTCAGTACGGTGGTGATGCGCGGTGACCGCATTGGCCTGATCGGCAACAACGGTTCGGGCAAGAGTACTCTGCTCAAGCTGTTGCTTGGTCAACTGGAACCGACCAGTGGCAGCGTCAAGCATGGTACCAAGCTGGAGGTAGCCTATTTCGATCAGCTTCGCGGCCAACTGGAGCCGGAAAAGAGCGTGATCGACAATATTTCCGAGGGCCGTGACTTTATCGAGATCAACGGCGAACGTCGGCATGTGATCAGTTATCTGGGAGACTTCCTGTTCTCGCCCGAGCGTACCCGCACCCCGGTCAAGGCACTTTCGGGTGGTGAGCGGGCGCGCCTGCTGCTGGCACGCCTGTTCAGCAAACCGGCCAACCTGCTGGTGCTGGATGAGCCGACTAACGATCTGGACGTGGAAACCCTGGAATTGCTGGAAGAGGTGCTGGCCGGCTTTGATGGCACTGTGCTGCTGGTCAGTCACGACCGGGCGTTTCTCGACAACGTGGTCACCAGCACTCTGGTGTTCGAAGGTCATGGCCGGGTGCGTGAATATGTCGGCGGCTTTGCCGACTGGCTGCGCCAGGGCGGTAATATCGAGTTGCTGGCTGAGCGCATGACTCTCGATAAAACCACCGAGCCCGCTGCCGAGCCGGCACCTGCTGTGGTCGCGTCCAGTACGCCAGTCCCGGCGGCGCCCAAGGCCAAACTCAGCTATAAGCTGCAGCGCGAGCTGGACGCTCTGCCGGCGTTGTTGGAGAAGCTCGAAGGTGAGCTGGAGGCGCTGCAGGCCCAGCTCAACGATCCGAACTTCTATAGTCGCCCGCATGAAGAGACTGCACTGGTGCTGGAGCAGGTTGCTGCCAAGCAGGGCGAGCTGGATCAAGCCATGGAGCGTTGGGCTGAGCTGGAGGATATGTAGGGGGCTCGTTTCTTCGCGTTTGCGGAGCGCTCGCTGAACGCTCCGCGACGGGGAGGAGATTATTTCTTCTTGCCCAGTCTTACGGCAATCACGTCGCAGGGCGCTCCGTGGAGCACATCGTTGGCGGTCGAACCCAGCAACAGGGCCAGGCCGTGGCGGCCGTGACTGCCTACCACAATCAGATCGCAATCCTGCTCGCTGGCGACCCGGTGGATTTCCTGCCTGGGGTGACCAAAGGCTATCTGTAGCTGGTCTTCGGACAGGCCGTAATCACCGGCGAACAACTGCATGCGCTCACGGGCCTGCTCAAACTGCTGTTGTTGCAGCATCGACAGGTCCATAGGAACGTCTCCGCCGTAGGCCATCGCAAGCGGCTCGACCACGTGTAGCAAGGTCAGGCGGGCATTCAACGCCTTGGCCAGCGCCATGGCATGATCTGCTACCCAGCGGCACTCGTCGATCAGGTCGACGGCTACCAGTACATGTTTATAGAGCATGCAGGTTCTCCCCTTTTTTCGCTGATAGTAGCAGTCTTTGCCGGTAATACGTGAAGAACCATTTTAAAACCCTGTTTGGCTGACTGGAATATCGTTGGCAGGGCGTACCCATGGTTATAGGGTCATTGTTGGAAGCTGGGGTCAGGGTTTGAATGCTTAGGTTCAAAGCGTCGTTGGTACATGGATACGGTATTGGGTATGTTCTGCAACCTGTTGTTATTAAAGGTCTTTGAATTTTTCATATAAGACTTTTTCGAGCTGAAGTATGGCTTTATGCCGTAGCGTGCATTGACAATTGCAGCGATTTCCCCGAAGGTGTGCGCACCCGAATCAAACAAGCGTATGAATTGTTGTGGTCAAACCCACGGCATTCTCTGTCTCGGGAACGTTCATGATATCGGCACCGCGGCACCTACTAGGGGTGGGGCGGCATGGCTGGTGTCTCTCAAGTGCTTTCACAGCGTGGAGATCAGTTGATGATTTACGAAGGTAAAGCCATCACGATTCAGGCCCTCGAAGACGGCATCGTCGAGCTGAAGTTCGACCTGCAGGGCGAGTCTGTCAACAAATTCAATCGTGCCACCCTGGCTGAACTGCAAGCCGCCGTAGAGGTTTTGCAGGGCGACAGCAGCATCAAGGGTGTCATCGTGACCAGCGGCAAGGACGTGTTCATCGTCGGCGCCGACATCACTGAGTTCGTCAACACCTTCCAATTGCCGGAAGAAGACCTGGTGGCTGGTAACCTGGAAGCCAACAAGATCTTCAATGCCTTTGAAGACCTGAACGTCCCGACCGTGGCCGCCATCAATGGCCTGGCCCTGGGTGGCGGTTTCGAAATGTGTCTGGCCTGTGATTTCCGGGTCATGGCCGCCAGCGCCAAGATTGGCCTGCCGGAAGTCAAGCTGGGCATCTACCCGGGCTTTGGCGGCACCGTACGTACCCCGCGTCTGATCGGTGTCGACAACGCTATCGAATGGATCTGCGCCGGTGCCGAGCAGCGCGCCGACAAGGCCCTGAAAGTTGGCGCGGTTGACGCTGTAGTCGAAGACGCCAAACTTAAGGACGCCGCACTGGATCTGGTCAAGCGTGCCGCTGCCGGCGAGATTGACTTCAAGGCCAAGCGTCAGCCCAAGCTGGAAAAAGTCAAGCTCAACACCATCGAGCAGATGATGGCTTTCGAAACCTCCAAGGGGTTCATCGCTGGTCAGGCCGGTCCGAACTATCCGGCCCCGCTGGAAGCCGTCAAGACCATCCAGAAAGCTGCCAACTTCACTCGTGAAAAGGCTCTGGAAGTCGAAGCTGCCGGTTTTGCCAAGCTGGCCAAGACCACCGTTGCTCAGTCGCTGGTGGGTCTGTTCCTGAACGACACCGAGCTCAAGCGTAAAGCCAAGCAGTACGACAAGGCTGCTGCAGACGTGAATCTGGCTGCGGTACTGGGCGCTGGCATCATGGGCGGCGGTATCGCTTACCAGTCGGCGGTCAAGGGCACTCCGATCCTGATGAAGGATATCCGTGAAGAGGGTATTCAACTGGGTCTGGATGAGGCCTCCAAGCTGCTCGGCAAGCGTGTCGAGAAGGGCCGTATGAAGCCGGCCGACATGGCCAAAGCGCTGAACGCCATTCGCCCGACCATGTCCTATGGCGATTTCGGCAATGTTGATATCGTGGTCGAAGCCGTCGTCGAGAACCCCAAGGTCAAGCACGCTGTGCTGGCTGAGGTGGAGTCGCAGGTGCGTGAGGATGCAATCATCACCTCCAACACCTCGACCATCTCGATCACTTACCTGGCCCAGGCGCTCAAGCGTCCGGAAAACTTCTGCGGCATGCACTTCTTCAACCCGGTACACATGATGCCGCTGGTTGAGGTGATCCGTGGCGAGAAGTCCAGTGATCGCGCTGTTGCCACTACCGTGGCCTATGCCAAGAAGATGGGCAAGACCCCTGTTGTGGTCAACGATTGCCCCGGCTTCTTGGTCAACCGCGTACTGTTCCCATATTTTGGCGGCTTTGCTCGCCTGTTGGGCATGGGCGCCGATTTCCAGCGCGTCGACAAGCTGATGGAAAAATTCGGCTGGCCGATGGGGCCGGCTTATCTGATGGACGTGGTTGGCATGGATACCGGTCACCATGGCCGTGACGTGATGGCCGAAGGTTATCCGGACCGTATGGCTGACAAGACCAAGACTGCTGTTGACGTCATGTACGAAGCCAATCGCCTGGGTCAGAAGACCGGCAAGGGCTTCTATGCCTATGAGATGGACAAGAAGGGCAAGCCGAAGAAGGTTGTTGATCCCGAGACCTATGAGCTGCTGAAGCCGATCGTGCTGGAGCAGCGCGAGCTGACTGATGAGGAAATCGTCGAGATCATGATGGTTCCGCTGTGTCTGGAGACCGTACGCTGCCTGGAAGACGGTATCGTCGAAAGCGCTGCGGACGCTGACATGGGCCTGATCTATGGTATCGGCTTCCCTCCCTTCCGCGGTGGCGCACTGCGCTACATCGACACCTTGGGTGTGGCCGAGTTCGTTGCCATGGCCGATAAGTACGCGGAGTTCGGTCCTATGTATCACCCGACCGAGAAGCTGCGTGAAATGGCCAAGAACGGTCAGAAATTCTTCGGTTAATGCGGAATACGGAGCGAGAGTAAAGCTATGAGCCTGAATCCGAGAGATGTGGTAATTGTCGACTTCGGCCGCACCCCGATGGGCCGTTCCAAGGGCGGCATGTACCGCAATGTACGCGCCGAAACCCTGTCCGCCAAGCTGATCACCGGCGTACTGGAGCGCAACCCGAAGCTGAACCCGGCTGAAGTTGAAGATGTAATCTGGGGGTGTGTGAACCAGACCCTGGAGCAGGGCTGGAACATTGCCCGCATGGCGTCACTGATGACTCCGATCCCGCACACTGCGGCCGGCCAGACCGTCAGCCGTCTGTGTGGTTCTTCCATGAGCGCGCTGCACACCGCCGCTCAGGCGATCATGACCGGCAACGGCGACGTGTTCGTGGTTGGTGGTGTCGAGCACATGGGCCACGTGGGCATGATGCACGGCGTTGATCCGAACCCGGCCCTGTCGCTGTATGCGGCCAAGGCTGCCGGCATGATGGGCCTGACTGCCGAAATGCTGGGCAAGATGCACGGCATCACCCGCGAGCAGCAGGACCAGTTCGGCTACCGTTCGCACCAGTTGGCGCACAAGGCTACTGTTGAAGGTCGTTTCAAGGACGAGATCATCCCGATGGAAGGTCACGACGAGAACGGCTTCCTGCGCGTGTTCACCGAAGACGAGACCATCCGTCCGGACACCACCCTGGAAAGCCTGGCCGCACTGCGCCCGGCGTTCAATCCCAAGGGCGGTACCGTGACTGCGGGTACCTCCTCGCAGATCACTGACGGCGCCTCCTGCATGATCGTCATGTCGGCTCAGCGTGCCAAGGATCTGGGTATGGAGCCGCTGGCGGTGATCCGTTCCATGGCTGTGGCCGGTGTCGATCCGTCGATCATGGGTTATGGTCCGGTACCTTCGACCAAGAAAGCGCTGCAGCGCGCAGGTCTGACCATTGATGACGTTGATTTCGTCGAACTCAACGAAGCCTTCGCTGCCCAGGCGCTGCCGGTCCTCAAGGATCTGAAGCTGCTGGACAAGATGGAAGAGAAGGTCAACCTGCACGGTGGCGCCATCGCTCTGGGTCATCCGTTCGGCTGCTCCGGCGCACGTATCTCCGGCACCCTGCTGAACGTGATGAAACAGCGCCAGGGCCGCATTGGTGTTTCCACCATGTGCGTGGGTCTGGGTCAGGGCATCACTACCGTATTCGAACGCGTCTGACGCAATCGGTACGGAGAAAGCCGGGGCCTGTGCCCCGGCTTTTTTATTTGCGAGCGTTACCGGTTTATGCCTGAATGCCTGAGCGTGGCATCCTCGGCTACACTCGCGACTTTTCCACTGTCAGGAGGCCCTATGAAGCCCGGTCGCTATCGTCACTATAAAGGAAAGGATTACCAGGTCATTGGCGTTGCCCGTCACTCCGAGACCGAGGAAGAGCTAGTGGTGTATCGCACCCTGTACGGTGATTACAGTCTTTGGGTCCGACCGCTGGCCATGTTCAGTGAACAGGTTGAAGTTGACGGCGCGCTGCATCCACGCTTTACCTTTATCAGCGAAGACGTGTAGGCTCTGGCCCTCCGGTCTGCACCGGTAGTGGGCCGGCCCGAGCGCCGCCAACCAGAATCGATTGAGTCAGGAATACAGTTACCCATGGGAAAAGCACTGGTCATTGTGGAATCGCCCGCCAAAGCCAAGACGATCAACAAGTATCTTGGTAATGATTTCGTGGTGAAGTCGAGTATCGGCCATATCCGCGATCTGCCCACCAGCGGGGGCAAGACCGAGAGCAAGCCCAAAAATGGGCGCAAGGCGGCGTCGGCCCAGGAGCTCGACAAGGCCACCAAGGCACGTATCCAACTGGTCAATCGCATGGGGGTTGACCCTGAGAATGGCTGGGCGGCGCGCTACGAGATTCTGCCGGGCAAGGAAAAGGTCATCGACGAGCTGCGTCGTCTGGCCAAGGATGCCGATACCGTCTACCTCGCAACGGACTTGGACCGTGAGGGGGAGGCGATTGCCTGGCACCTGCGCGAAAGCATCGGCGGCGATGAGAGCCGCTACAAACGCGTGGTGTTCAATGAAATTACCAAGAAGGCCATCCAGGAGGCCTTTTCCCAGCCCGGTGAGCTGGATCTGAATCGGGTTAATGCCCAGCAGGCCCGACGTTTCCTCGACCGGGTAGTGGGCTATATGGTCTCGCCGCTGCTGTGGCAGAAAATTGCCCGTGGTCTGTCGGCTGGTCGGGTGCAGTCGGTAGCGGTCAAGCTGATCGTTGATCGTGAGCGGGAGATCCGCGCTTTTGTCCCGGAAGAGTTCTGGGAAGTGCATGCACTGCTGGATACGCCCAAGGCCGAGTCAGTACGGTTCGAGGTGGTGCGCCAGAATGGCGAGACCTTCCGTCCGCTTAACAAAGCGCAGACCGATGCGGCGCTGGAAAAGCTCAAAGCGGCTAGCTATCAGGTAATCAAGCGCGAAGACAAGCCAACCAGTACGCGTCCTGGTGCGCCCTTTATTACCTCGACGCTGCAACAGGCTGCCAGTACTCGCCTGGGCTTCAGTGTCAAGAAAACCATGATGATGGCCCAGCGTCTCTACGAAGCGGGCTATATCACTTATATGCGAACCGACTCGACCAATTTGTCGGCCGACGCCATCGGCATGGCCCGCGGTTACATCGAATCGGCTTTCGGTAAGCAGTACCTGCCGGAAAAACCCAACGTCTACAGCAGCAAGGAAGGCGCTCAGGAGGCGCATGAGGCGATTCGTCCTTCTGATGTTAAGCTCAAGGCTACTGACCTCAAGGGCATGGAGCGTGACGCTGAGCGCCTTTACGAGCTGATCTGGCGTCAGTTCGTGGCCTGTCAGATGCCGCCAGCCCGTTACCTGTCGACCAGCATCACCGCGCAGGCTGGTGAGTTCGAACTGCGCGCCAAGGGCCGTATCCTGCAGTTTGATGGTTACACCAAGGTCATGCCGCCGCAAGGCAAGGGCGGCGAGGACGAGGTGTTGCCGGATCTGCAGGTCCAGGACGCACTCAAGCTCAACAAGCTTGACCCCAAGCAGCACTTTACCAAGCCGCCGGCTCGCTACTCCGAGGCCAGTCTGGTCAAGGAGCTGGAAAAGCGCGGTATCGGCCGGCCGTCGACCTATGCAGCGATCATCTCGACCATTCAGGAGCGCGGCTACGTGACCCTGAATAATCGGCGCTTCTATGCTGAAAAGATGGGCGATATCGTCACCGACCGGCTCAGCGAAAGCTTCCCCAACCTGATGGACTACGGCTTTACTGCCAATATGGAAGAGTCGCTGGATGAAGTGGCTCAGGGCGGGGTGCCTTGGAAGCAGGTGCTGGATGAGTTCTATGCCGACTTTCGGCGCAAGCTCAGCGCAGCCGAAGCAAGTACCGAAGGGCAGGGAATGCGGGCTAATCAGCCAACCCTGACCGATATCGCCTGCCACGAATGTGGCCGGCCTATGATGATCCGTACCGCCTCGACTGGGGTGTTTCTCG
Organism: Pseudomonas jilinensis; assembly: GCF_003586265.1. NCBI lineage: Bacteria > Pseudomonadati > Pseudomonadota > Gammaproteobacteria > Pseudomonadales > Pseudomonadaceae > Pseudomonas > Pseudomonas jilinensis. The sequence continues at coordinate 166,432 of NZ_QJSA01000002.1, forward strand.
GCTGCTCTGGCTATGCACTGCCGCCCAAAGAGCGCTGCAAGGCGACCATCAACCTGGTGCCGGGCAACGAAGTGGCTGAGGATGATGACGAAGGTGAGTCACGGGTACTGCGTACCCGTCATCGTTGCGCGCTGTGCGGTACGGCGATGGACAGTTATCTGGTCGACGAGAAGCGCAAGCTGCACGTTTGCGGTAATAACCCGGATTGCAGCGGCTTTGAGATCGAAGAAGGGCAGTTCAAGATCAAGGGTTATGATGGCCCGACCCTTGAGTGCGACAAATGTGGCAGTGAAATGCAGCTCAAGACCGGTCGTTTCGGCAAGTACTTCGGCTGCACCAACAGCGCCTGCAAGAACACTCGCAAGCTACTGAAAAATGGTGAGGCCGCGCCGCCGAAGATGGATCCGGTGAAGATGCCTGAGCTGCGCTGTGAAAAGGTTGATGATATCTACGTGCTGCGTGATGGCGCTTCTGGGCTGTTCCTGGCTGCCAGTCAGTTCCCGAAGAACCGCGAGACCCGGGCGCCGCTGGTGGCCGAGCTGCTGCCGCATCAGGCTGAAATCGATCCAAAATACCACTTCCTGTTCGATGCTCCGGTAAAAGACCCGGATGGTCATCCGACGGTTGTGCGTTACAGCCGCAAGACAAAAGAGCAATATGTACAGAGTGAGGTGGAAGGCAAGCCGACGGGTTGGCGGGCCTTCTATGACGGCAAGCAGTGGTCGGTGGACGATGGCCGCAGCAAAGCCAAGCGTTGAGAGGTGAATTATGGCCAATGAAGTTTATACCCGCACCAATCAGGCCTTGCACTTTGCCCGTTGGTCGTTGGCCAGTTGGCACCAGGCGGCTGAGTCGGGTGCACTTGATGCCGTGACCCAGGCTCGTTATCACCGTGAACATGTGGTCTTTCACCTGTACCGGGCGGTGCTGGCGGTCATTCACGAAGTGGCTGATCGTTACCGCTGGCCGTTGCTGGATGTGCGCACGGTAGAGCAGGTGCTCGATGGCCGGGTCGCTGAGCGCTATCCGGGCCCCGAGCTGGCCGAGCTGAATGAATTGGCGCTGCACAAGGAAACCTGGCTGGCCGGTCTGCTGGCCGCCTGGCAACAATTGCAGGCGCCGCCCAAGCCGCAGGAAAGCAAACCACGAGCTGATGAGCAGATCATCGCCAGCAGCGCATTGGAGCCTGCGAAGGAGTGGGGCATGGCGCAGGCTGAGGAAGCACTGGCGGCGCTCAATGAGCGGGTGAGTTGCTATAGAGATGGGATGCAGGAGTGGTAAGTCTGCGAGGGCTGTGGTGATTGTGGTACACTGCCCCCGTTACAGGAGAATACAGTCATGCCTTCACCCTTTCTCGAAATCGTAGAGCTGGCCGATGGTAAAGTGGCCCTTCGTCGTTCGGACGAGGAGGGCGAGCCGCTCTTGACCATCGAGTTTTCTGCCGATGCTCAGGAATATCTGCAAGGACACTACATTGAGGTGGCCAAGGCTATGATCAGTGCTGGGATGCAGGTCGCCGGGCAGGTCATGGATGAGGACGAAGATGACTACATTCCGGAGCACCGCGTACTGCACTGATGCTGCGCTCAGGGTTTGGCGACCCGGCATTCAAGGGTAAATGCCCGCAACAAACGTTGCGGGCATTTTTGTTTCAGGCGGCGGCTTGAGTGCTTTCCATGCGCACGTTGAGGCTACGACAACTACCGGAGCGAGCAGCATTCTCCAATAGGGCGGCCTGCTGCTGACTGGTTTGGTGCCAGCTTACTACGGTATGGCTGTAACCCAGGCGCAGCAGTTCGCAAGTCAGCTTGAAACTATCCATGCCGGTTTTGGAGCGCACGATCAGAATGCGCCAGGGGTCGAGCCCTGCTTGGCGCAACCAGCCGTGACTGACAGCTTCAGGAGGGTCGACCAGGGTCAGCCAGCCCGGGGTCCGAGCCTGGCTCAGCTCTCTCAGGACCGGAGCCAGCCACTGCAGGCAATGGCGAGGTGCGCCGTTGAGACTGATTTCGCTGAAACCGCCAGCGTCCTCGTTGTTGGTGAGAGCCTCTTCACTGACCGGGGTGGTCAGAGACTCAAGACGGCTGCGTGATGCCATCAGGGCGTTGTGGAAGAGCTCGGCCTGTTCAATACGGGGGTGGCTTTGGCGGTACTGCATGCTCAACTCCTTCAGCGGCGGATGACGCCGACACTCAAACCTTCGATGGTCAGTTCCTGTTCGCCCAGATCTACTTCAATGGGGGCGAACTCCGGGTTCTCGGCTATCAGCGAAACCTTGCGTCCCTGTTTCTGGAAACGCTTGACTGTTACTTCGTCGCCGACGCGGGCGACTACCACTTGGCCGTTGCGGGCTTCGCTGGTGCGGTGTACTGCCAGCAGGTCGCCGTCGAGGATGCCAATATCCTTCATACTCATGCCTCGCACCCTGAGCAGGTAGTCGGCTTTGGGGCGGAAAAAGGAGGGGTCGATCCGGCAGTGGTCTTCAATGTTTTCCAAGGCAAGGATCGGCTGGCCGGCGGCGACCTGGCCGATCACGGGTAGGCGGTCTTCATCAACCTCAGTTCCCTGATCCGGCAGGCGGATGCCGCGTGAGGCGCCGGGAATCATTTCGATCGCGCCCTTGCGGGCCAGCGCCTTGAGGTGGTCTTCTGCTGCATTGGGCGATTTGAATCCCAAAACCCGGGCGATATCGACCCGAGTCGGCGGATAGCCATTGGCGTCCATGTACTCCTTGATGAAGGCCAGGATTTGTTGTTGCCGTGCCGTCAGTTTTTGCATGGAGACTAACCTGTGTTTTTATCCAGTAACTGTGATTATATACAGTTATCACCGTGAGGCAAGAGTCTTGTCAGACACGGTTCTACTGGTTAAAAGGTAACTACCGGATAAAAACAGTACTGGTTCCTGAATTGACTTGACAGTCAGGATGTTTGAAACGTATGTTTCAAACATCTGTTTGTATTTTGGGAGCTGCCTTAATGGCCCAGTCGGAAACTGTTGAACGTATCCTGGACGCCGCCGAGCAATTGTTCGCGGAAAAAGGCTTTGCTGAGACCTCCCTGCGTTTGATTACCAGCAAGGCCGGGGTCAACCTGGCGGCGGTCAATTACCACTTCGGTTCAAAGAAGGCGCTGATTCAAGCGGTCTTCGTGCGTTTTCTCAACCCCTTCGTTGCAAGCCTTGAGCAGGAGCTTGATCGTCATCAGCGTGAAGGCGGCAGTTCGTTGTCTCTGGAGGAGCTGCTGGAGATGCTGGTGCGCCAGGCCTTGGCAGTTAAGCCTCGCAGCGGCAATGACCTGTCGATCTTCATGCGTCTGCTCGGGCTGGCTTTCAGTCAGAGTCAGGGCCACTTGCGCAAATACCTGGGAGAGGTCTACGGCAAGGTATTCCACCGCTATATGCACTTTCTGATGCAGGCGGCGCCGCAACTGCCACCCCAGGAGCTGTTCTGGCGAGTGCATTTCATGCTTGGCAGTGCCGCGTTCACTATGTCCAGCATGAAGGCTTTGCGTGCCATTGCCGAGTCTGAGTTCGGCAGCCAGGCCGGGGTCGATGATGTGCTGCATCTGATGGTACCTTTCCTTGCCGCTGGAATGCGTGCTGAAGGCTCCGGGCTGCCCGGTGGCAGTGACCCGCGCCGCGGTGAATTGCTCGAAAGGGTCTGACGGCCCTTATCAGTTTCCCGTCTATCCGTTATGGTGTGCACTTTCCCGGAGGTGCGCATGCAACTGGATCTGATCCGCATATCCTTGTCAGAACAGACCCTGACCGGCTATCAGGCCGGTCAGGCGGTTTGCCATTTCCCGGTCTCGACCGCAGTCAATGGCGCCGGCGAGCGTGAGGGTTCGGGCTGTACGCCTCGGGGGCGACACCGCATCCGGGCGCGGATTGGTGATGGTCAGCCGTTGCGGGCAGTGTTTGTCGGGCGACGTCCAACCGGTGAGCTGTGGTCGCCGGAACTGGCTGCGCAGTACCCCCTGCGCGACTGGATTCTGACCAGAATTCTCTGGCTGTGTGGCGAGCAACCCGGCTTCAACCGTGGCGGCGATTGTGATTCCCAGCGTCGCTATATCTATCTGCATGGCACCGCCGACGACCAGCCAATGGGTGTTGCGCGTTCCCATGGCTGCATTCGCCTGCGTAACCAGGACATGCTGGAACTCTTCGAGCTGACGCCGGTCGGTTGCCAGGTAATTATTGATGACGGGGCGACAGGCCCCCTGACTGGAGATTCTGCTTGACTCATGCTTCCTTGATGCTGGATGTGGCTGGAACCTGGCTGACCCCGGACGACCGTCAGTTGTTGCGCCAGCCTGAAGTTGGCGGTCTGATTCTGTTTGCTCGCAATACCGAGTCGCCGACCCAGGTCCGTGAACTGGTTCGCTCCATCCGTGCATTGCGCCCGGATATGCTGATCGCCATCGATCAGGAGGGCGGTCGGGTGCAGCGTCTGCGCCGCGATGTATTGCGCCTGCCGCCACTGCGCGAAATCGGCTTGCGAGCCGGGGAGCAGGCGTCACAGGTGGCGCGTCAGGCGGCCTGGCTGATGGCGACCGAGATGTTGGCCTGCGGTATTGATATCAGCTTCGCGCCGGTGCTGGATCTGGACTATGGTCGCAGCCAGGTCATTGGTGATAGGGCTCTGGGCCGTGATCCTGATCAGGTCAGCCAGTTGGGTCGGGCCTACATCGAGGGCTTGCAGGCCGCGGGTATGGCTGCTACTGGCAAGCATTTTCCCGGTCACGGCTGGGCTGAGGCCGACTCGCATTTTGCCTTGCCGGTTGATGAGCGTAGCGAAGCCGAGATCCGCACCACGGATCTCAAGCCGTTCGCGGCACTGGCGCCGTTGCTCGACGGCATTATGCCCGCGCATGTGGTGTATCCGGCCGTCGATGAGTTGCCGGCGGGGTTTTCCAGACGCTGGTTGCAGCAGATCCTGCGTGCCGAGCTGGGCTTTGATGGGGTGATCTTCAGCGACGATCTGACCATGGCCGGTGCTCACGCCGTGGGTGGCATGCCGGAGCGGGTCGATGCCGCTCTGCATTCGGGCTGCGACATGCTGCTGGTATGCAATGACCGGGCGGCGGCTGAGCAGGCGCTGGTGCACTGTCAGCAGCGCGGGATCAGCGAGCCGCTACGCCTGGCCAGGATGTTGGCCCGCTCGCGCCCGGGGCTGGATTACAAGGCATTGCCGAACTGGTCGCAGGCAGTGCATGACTTGAAGCAATGGGAGTTGGTGTAACTGTGGATATGGATGAACTGTTGGAAAGCTTGCCGCTCGAGTCTCTGCCGTTGGGCGGAGAACTTTGGATATACAAGGTTTTCGCGATTATTTTCATTTCATTGGTCGCAGCCTATCTGGGCAAGCTGCTGCTGGACCGGGTTGAGCAGCGGGCGCTGAAAACCTCCACGGTTTGGGATGATGCGCTGGTGATAGCTGCGCGTCGGCCGTTATGGGTGATGATCTGGAGTATGGGCCTGTTATGGGCTTCCCAGGTGACCGCCGCACAGATGGATGACGGGTTGGCTGAGGTGCTGGATAAGCTCCAGTCGGTACTATTGATTGTGCTCCTGGCCTGGTTCCTGATTCGCCTGGCGCTGGAAGTGGAAAAACGCCTGGTTGACCCAAATTGCCGGGAAAAGCCGATCGACAAGACCACGGTCAACGCAATCGGCAAGCTGCTTAGAATTTCGGTGGTGATCACCTCGTCACTGGTGATTCTGCAATCTATGGGCTACAGCGTGTCCGGGGTATTGGCCTTTGGTGGTATTGGCGGTCTGGCGGTGGGTTTTGCTGCCAAGGATCTGCTGGCCAACTTCTTCGGCGGCCTGATGGTCTATCTGGATAGGCCTTTTTCGGTGGGGGAGTGGGTTCGTTCGCCGGAGAAGGAAATCGAAGGTACGGTTGAGCATATTGGTTGGCGTCTGACCCGCATCCGTACTTTCGACAAGCGACCAATTTATGTTCCCAATGCGGTGTTTACCAATATTGTGCTGCAGAATCCGTCGCGCATGAGTCATCGGCGAATCTATGAGCATATTGGTATTCGCTACGACGATATCAGTCGAATGGAGCCAATCGTCAAGGCGGTTCGGGAGATGCTCAAAGAACACCCGGAAATCGCCCAGGACCAGACTCAGATGGTCTACTTTGACCGTTGCGCGCCATCGTCGGTGGATTTCTTCATCTACTGCTTCACCACCCCGGTATGGGCCGAGTTCCACCGAATCAAGGAGGATGTGTTGCTGAAGATTCTGGCTATCATCGATGAGCACGAGGCCCAGGTGGCATTCCCGACCTCGACTTTGCATGTGCCGGAAGGTTTGCGGCTGCGCTCGGGTGAGGTGGAACACAGTCCCGAGTCGCGTCCAGTTACGCCGGAACACGCCTGATGGGCTGTCTGGCGATCATCGGTGGCACCGGGCTGACGCGGCTGCCAGAGTTGCAGGTAACGGGCCGAGAATCGCTGGAGACGCCGTTTGGTTCACCTTCGGCGGAGTTTGTGCGGGGCCTGTTGGCCGGGCGTGAGGTGTTGTTTCTGGCCCGTCATGGTGATCCGCACCGGATTCCGCCTCATCGGGTCAACTACCGCGCCAATCTCTGGGCCTTGCGCGAGGCTGGGGCGACGGCGGTGGTGGCGGTCAATGCGGTGGGCGGCATTGATGCAGTGATGCCGCCGGGGCACTTCTGTGTGCCCGATGATGTAATCGATTACACCTGGGGGCGGGCCTCGACCTTTTTCGAGGACGATCTGGAGCAGGTCACTCACATAGACTTTACCCAGCCCTACGACGAGTCGTTGCGCCAGAAGTTGCTGGCAGTCCTGGTGGCACAGGGTTATGCCCACAGTTCTAATGGGATCTATGGCGCGGCTCAGGGACCGCGTCTGGAGAGCGCGGCCGAGATTCGACGGATGGAGCGTGATGGCTGTGCGATTGTCGGTATGACCGGGATGCCTGAAGCTGCGCTGGCTCGTGAGCTGGAACTTCCCTACGCCTGCCTGGCCCTGGTGGTCAATCCAGCGGCGGGCAAGGCCCAGGGGCCAATCCGCATGGAGGATATCGAGGCGGTGATGGCTGCGGGGATGGCGCGGGTTGGGGCGGTGTTGGCTGGAGTGATCGGCACGCTTTAAGGTACCTGAACGGGGAGAGCCGCTGCGACACCCTCTGACTCGGGCGTCGAGCGGCCGACTGGCTGGCTTATAGGCGTGACACCCGTATCAGCATGCCCATGCCCTGATGGTCCAGGTAGTGGACTTCGTCCACGCGCAGGCGACGATTCTGGCGCAGGTGCTCACTGACGGCCTGGCCCTGCACATTGTGGTTGAGCCAGAAGCTTACATCGGCCTCCAGGGCCCGTTCCTGACTCAGGCGGACCAGGCCCTGCACTGGATAAATCCCCTGGGCGTTTTCCGTGCCGCTGGTCACGGCCACACGCAAGCTATCGTCGGCAGGCTGTTCCCAGGCCTTGTGCAGTCTGACCCGGTAACCCTGATCGTTCAGCCGGCGTGCCTCTGTGCCAAGCCGGTAGCGGGTCTGGTCGATATTGCGTACATCGCTGCGGGCGGTGCTGTCGAGCAGCACTGCGCGCTCAGCCCAGTCCGATCCGGGGCCCTGACCCGCTGCCAGTTGGCCGGAGGCCTGGCTGAATACCACCACTTCAACCTGATAGATCTGCTCGCTTTGGGCCTGGGCCAGGCCGGCCCAGCCGAGGGCCAGGATCAGCAACAGGGTGAAGATGCGCAGGGGGTGATTCATGGGCGTTTTCCTTTGCCGGTTGTTTCTGTGGGTTGTTGCAGGCGATCAATCAGGGCTTCAAGCGTGTTCAGACGCAGCTCGGCATTGCCCATGGGGGCATTGAAGCGGAATATGGTAGCGCCTTCAAGCCGGTAGCGTTGTGGGCTGTCCTGAATCAGTCGTACCAGCGTCAGTGGGTCGACTGCGGTGTTGGTGCCGAATTCCAGGCGACCATGTTCGGGGCCAACATCGACCTTGACCACGCCCAGTGGTTCGCAGCGCAGTTTCAGCGAGGTTACCCGGAACAGAGTCTTGACTGGTTCGGGCAGCAGGCCGAAGCGGTCGATCATTTCCACCTGCAGGTCTTTGAGTTGCTCATCGTCGCCGGCGTTGGCGATGCGCTTGTAGAGAATTAGTCGCGCATGTACGTCGGGCAGGTAGTCGTCAGGAATCAACGCAGGTAGACGCAGGTTGATGTCAGGTCCGCCGGACAACGGCTGTTCCAGCTCTGGCTGCTTGCCCTGCTGGATGGCTTTGACCGCGCGCTCGAGCATTTCCATGTACAAGGTGAAGCCAACGGCTTGAATCTGGCCGCTCTGGCCATCGCCCAGCAGTTCGCCAGCGCCGCGGATTTCCAGATCGTGGGTGGCCAGGGTGAAACCCGCGCCCAAGTCCTGGGCAGCGGCAATGGCCTCCAGGCGTTTTTCCGCATCGCTGGTGACTTTTTTGCCATGTGGGGTCAGCAGGTAGGCGTAGGCCTGGTGGTGACTGCGCCCGACCCGGCCGCGTAGCTGATGCAACTGGGCCAGGCCGAATTTGTCGGCGCGTTCGATAATGATGGTGTTGGCGCTGGGTACGTCGATCCCTGTTTCAATGATGGTCGAGGTCACCAGAACGTTGAAGCGGCGATGATAGAAGTCGCGCATGACCTGTTCCAGCGCGCGTTCGGGCATCTGGCCATGACTGATGCCGATCCTGGCTTCGGGTACCAGTTCGGCCAGATCGGCAGCACACTTCTCGATGGTTTCCACCTCGTTGTGCAGGAAGTACACCTGGCCGCCGCGCAGCAGTTCGCGCAGAATCGCCTCCTTGACCACTGCCGGCTGTTGCTGCATGACGAAGGTCTTTACCGACAGCCGGCGGGCCGGCGGGGTGGCGATGATCGACAGGTCGCGCATGCCGGACATTGCCATGTTCAGGGTTCGCGGAATTGGCGTGGCGGTCAGGGTAAGTACGTCGACCTCGCTTCGCAGCGCCTTGAGGCGTTCCTTCTGGCGCACGCCAAAGCGGTGTTCTTCATCGATGATTACCAGGCCAAGATCCTTGAACTGAATGTCGTCCTGCAGCAGCTTGTGGGTGCCGATGATGATGTCGACTTTGCCTTCGCCCAGCTCGCTGATGGCGCTCTTGACCTCTTTGCCCGATTTGAACCGGGACATGACTTCGACCTTGACCGGCCAGTCGGCAAAGCGGTCACGGAAGCTGTTGTAGTGCTGCTGAGCCAGCAGGGTAGTGGGTACCAGTACCGCTACCTGCTTGCCGCTGTGGACGGCGATGAACGCGGCGCGCATGGCGACTTCGGTCTTGCCGAAGCCGACATCGCCGCAGACCAGGCGATCCATGGGTTTGTTGCTAAGCATGTCGTTGATGACCGCCTCGATCGCAGCCTGCTGGTCGGCGGTCTCCTCGAACGGAAAGGCTTCGGCGAAGGCCTGATAATCACGCTCGGGATGGGCGAAGCTGAAGCCCTTGCGTGCGGCACGGCGGGCGTAGACGTCGAGCAGTTCGGCGGCTACGTCGCGGACCTGCTCGGCAGCCTTGCGCTTGGCTTTCTGCCACTGTTCGGAGCCAAGCCGGTGCAGTGGCGCGCTGTCGTCCTCGGCACCGCTGTAGCGGGCGATCAGGTGCAGGTTGGAGACCGGAACGTAGAGCTTGGCCTCGTCGGCGTATTCGAGCATCAGGAACTCGGCCTGCTGATCGTCGATTTCCAGGTTGGTCAGTCCGCGATAGCGTCCAACGCCATGGTCGATATGCACCACCGGGGCGCCTTCGCGCAGTTCGGTGAGGTTGCGGATGACTGCATCGCCCAGGTCGGTCGCCTTGCCGCGCCGACGGCGCTGCATGACCCGCTGGCCAAACAGCTGGCTTTCAGCGATCAGCGCTACTGGCGGGTGTTCGCAGATCAGGCCCTGGTCAATCGGCGCGATCAGCAGGCCAAGGCGGCTGTCACTGGCAAGAAAGGCTGGCCAGTCTTCGAACGCCTCCGGGCTCAGTTCGGCCGGCTTGAACAGGTCGAGCAACGCCTCCCGGCGCCCAGCGGTTTCGGCGATGAAGGCGATCCGTCCGGGAAACCGGTCGATGAAACCGAGCAGCGCCTCGAGCGGCTGTTCACGCTTGTTATCGACCGTCAGCTCGGGGGGCTGGGGGCAGGCAAAGATACTGTGACCGACGGCGGCCGGTTGCTGGCTCTGATGGCAGATGACCCGAGGGTACTGCTTGATCTTGGCGAAGCACTCTTCAACGGCGAGAAACAGGGCGTTGGGCGGCAACAGGGGCCGGGTCGGGTCGATGCGCTGGTCTTCATAGCGGCTGCGCACGTCCTGCCAGAAATGCTCAGCGGCTGCTTCGATCTCCGGCAGGCTGAAAAGCTGGGTGTTGGCCGGAAGGTAGTCGAACAGGGTGCCCAGCTCGTCAAAGAACAGCGGCAGGTAATACTCAATGCCTGGTGGTACCAGACCTTCGCTCAGGTCCTGATAAATCGGACAGCGCCGGTAGTCGACATCGAAGCGCTCGCGGAAACGGGCGCGAAAGCCGGTCAGGGCTGACTTGTCGAGCGGGAATTCCTTGGCCGGCAACAGGTGAATACGTTCGACCTTGTCGATCGAGCGTTGGGTTTCCGGGTCGAAGGTGCGCAGGGTTTCGATATCGTCATCGAACAGGTCGATCCGGTAGGGTAGTCGACTACCCATCGGGTAGAGATCGAGCAGGGCGCCGCGGACGGCGTAGTCGCCATGTTCATAAACAGTGTCGACGCAGCGGTAGCCGGCGGCGTCCAGATCCAGGCGCATGGCTTCCATGTCCAGCCGCTGACCAACTTCGAGCATCAGTACCGAGCCGGCCAGAAAGCCGCGCGGGGCAATGCGCTGTAGCAGAGTGGTCATGGGGACGACCAGAATGCCCTGTTTGACCTGGGGTAACTGGTGCAAGGCCCTCAGGCGCTGGGAGATGATGTCCTGGTGTGGTGAGAAACGGTCGTAGGCCAGGGTTTCCCAGTCCGGAAAACTGAGTACTGGCAGTGCCGGGGCAAAGAATCTCAGTTCTCGCTCCAGCCGGTCAGCTTCGGCGCTGTCCTTGGTGATGACCAGGCTCAGGCCCGAGTGGGTGCTGGCGGCTTCGGCGATAGCCAACGCCTGGGCGGCGCCCTGGAGCCCGCTCCAAAGGCTGCGGGTCTGGCTGAGCTCGGGAAGAGTGAGGATCGTCGGTGTGGACGGCATGCCGGTCAGGTCCATTGCGAAAAGCCGCTAGTTTAACTCCGTGTGCCGCTGTTGTGTTCAATCGCGTTTACGCACTTGCCGGGCTTGGTGATTGCCTCCTTGGGCGGTAAAACGCATAATATCGCCCCCTCAGTTTCTTAACGACTTGGAAGGTACAGCCGTGACTCAAGCCCAATTCGAGCAGTGTCTGGACAAATGGACAGAGCGTGAAGCCACCGCCGAGGCGATGATTCCCCTGATCGGGCGTCTCTACCGTGAACACAATGTGGTCACTTCCATCTACGGTCGCGGCCTGGTTAACCGTTCGGTGATCAGTATCCTCAAGTCGCACCGTTTCGCCCGTCAGATCGACGATGCCGAGCTGTCGGTGCGGGACAGCTACAAGATCATCCAGAAGTTGCTGGAACTGGATCTGGGCCCAGCCTCCATCGATCTGGCCCGCCTGATCGACAAGTTCAACAAGTCCGGTAGCGGTGATCTGGATGCCTTCCTGCGTCAGGAACTGGCCAGCGTCATTGGCCACAAGGGCGAGAAGCGTCAAGGCCGTGACGTGGTGCTGTATGGCTTCGGTCGCATCGGCCGCTTGCTGGCCCGGATTCTGGTCGAAAAGACCGGTGCTGGTGATGGCCTGCGCCTGCGCGCCATCGTCGTGCGCAAGGGTGCCGAGAACGATCTGGCCAAGCGCGCCAGCCTGCTGCGTCGTGATTCGGTGCATGGTTCGTTCCAGGGCACTATCACCATCGATGAAGAAAACAACACCATTACTGCCAACGGTGTGCAGATCCAGGTGATTTACGCCAAGGATCCGTCGGCAGTCGACTACAGCCAGTACGGCATTGAAGACGCTATCGTCGTCGATAATACCGGTGTCTGGCGCGACGAGGCCGGTCTGTCCCAGCACCTGGAGTGCAAGGGTGCCAGTCAGGTGGTGCTGACTGCGCCGGGCAAGGGCAACATCAAGAACATCGTGCACGGCATCAACCATGCTGCGGTAACCCCGGATGACAAGATCATTTCTGCCGCTTCCTGTACAACCAACGCCATTGTGCCGGTGCTCAAGGCCATCAATGACAAGTTCGGTATCGTCAATGGCCACGTTGAGACTGTTCACTCGTACACCAACGACCAAAACCTGATCGACAACTTCCACAAGGGCAATCGCCGTGGTCGTAGTGCTGCGTTGAACATGGTGATCACCGAGACCGGTGCCGCCAAGGCCGTGGCCAAGGCGCTGCCGGAGTTGACTGGAAAGCTGTCTGGTAACGCCATTCGGGTACCAACCCCGAACGTGTCGATGGCGATCCTGAATCTGAATCTGGAAAAGTCGACCAATCGCGACGAAGTCAACGAGTACCTGCGCCACATGGCTCTGCACTCGGACCTGCACAAGCAGATTGACTTCACCAACTCGCAGGAAGTGGTCTCGACTGACTTTGTAGGTTCGCGTCACGCGGGTGTGGTGGACGCCGAAGCGACCATCTGCAACGACAACCGGGTAATTCTCTACGTCTGGTACGACAACGAGTTTGGTTACAGCTGTCAGGTGGTGCGTATCCTGGAAGATATGGCCCATGTCAACCCGCCGGCTTTTCCGGCCTGAGGTTGATGTGTAATGCAAGAAAGGCGCTTCGGCGCCTTTTTTGTTGCTCGTCAGGGCGTATGCGGGCGTAGGGCGGTGTCGAGGACCTGCGGCTATTTGTCAAATTGATTTCGTAAACTAAAAAACCTGAAAAAACCAATGGCTTGAGTAGCCATTGAGGGGCATGGTCTTTATACTTAGCGGGATTTTTTCCGGGGGTTTGTGGTCGCCTAGCCCTGATTCCGCCTCTGATGCCCTGTTCCGCATGTCGGAGGCCTGAGGATTTGTCTGGCTGGCTGCCCGCCCCTTAAAGATTCCAACCAGTGATTAGGCTATTCGTATGATAAAAATCAAACGGGGCTTGGATCTGCCAATCACCGGCTCACCCGAGCAGCGTATCGAGGATGCCCGTCCCGTACGCAGCGTAGCCGTTGTCGGTTTTGATTACCACGGTATGAAACCGACCATGGAAGTGCGCGAAGGTGACCGGGTCAAATTGGGTCAGATTCTGTTCAGCGACAAGAAAACGCCCGGCGTGATCTATACCGCGCCTGCCAGTGGTGTTGTCAGTGCCATCAATCGAGGCGAGAAGCGCGTCCTGCAGTCGGTAGTCATCGATATCGATGGCGACGAGCAGGTGACCTTCGATGCCCATGACGCTGGCAAGCTGGACACCCTGGATCCGCAGCAGGTGCGTGATCAACTGATCAACTCCGGTCTGTGGACTGCTCTGCGCACGCGGCCCTATAGTAAGGTGCCGGCTGTTGACAGCAAGCCCAGCTCAATCTTCGTAACCGCAATCGATACCCATCCGCTGGCGGCTGATCCGGCTGTGGTCATCAAAGCCCATGCGGCCGACTTTGAAAACGGTCTCAAGGTTCTGGCCCGTCTCGGCAAGATCTGGCTGTGCAAGGCCGAAGGCGTCAGCCTGCCGGGCGAGGGCGTGGCCGGTGTCAGCACTGAGAGCTTTGCTGGTCCGCACCCTGCTGGCCTGTCCGGCACCCATATCCATCACCTGGATCCGGTCAATGACCACAAGCAGGTCTGGCAGGTATTCCCGCAGGACGTGATTGCTATCGGCAAGCTGTTTACCGAAGGCAAGATCTGGACCGAGCGCGTTGTCGCACTGGCCGGCCCGCAAGTCGACAATCCGCGCCTGCTCAAGACTCGTCTGGGCGCCAATCTGGAAGAGCTGACCGCTGGTGAACTCAAACCAGGCAACAACCGGATTATCTCCGGTTCGGTGTTCGGTGGTCGCAATGCCCGTGGTCCGGTCGGCTATCTGGGTCGTTACCATCAACTGGTGTCGGTACTGCGTGAAGGCAGTGAGCGGGAAATGATGCATTACCTGCGCGCTGGGGTTAACAAGCACTCGGTGCTGAACATCTTCGTTTCCAAACTGAATCCGGCCAAGCTGTTCGACTTCAGCACTTCGACCAACGGTAGCCCGCGGGCCATGGTGCCGGTCGGGAACTATGAAGAAGTGATGCCGCTGGACATCCTGCCGACCCAATTGCTGCGCTATCTGATCGTCGGTGATACCGACATGGCGCAAAAACTGGGCTGCCTGGAGCTGGACGAGGAAGATCTGGCTCTGTGCACCTACGTGTGCGCCGGCAAGTATGAATACGGCCCGATCCTGCGGGACAACTTGACCCGCATCGAGAAGGAGGGTTAAACCATGGGTCTGCGTTCATTTCTGGACAAGATCGAACACAACTTCGAAAAGGGCGGCAAGCACGAGAAGTGGTATGCCCTGTACGAAGCCATTGATACCTTCTTTTACCGCCCCGGCAGTGTGACCAAAACCACCGCCCACGTGCGTGATGGTATCGACCTCAAGCGGATGATGATCACCGTTTGGCTATGCACTTTCCCGGTGATGTTCTACGGCATGTACAACATCGGTTATCAGGCCAACAGCATTCTTGCTGCCAGCCCGGAACTGATGGCTGCCCAGGACAACTGGCGGATCGCCCTGATCTCGCTGTTTGCCGGTTTCAATCCAGCCAGCCTCTGGGACAACTTCGTTCACGGCGCTGCCTACTTCCTGCCCATTTACCTGGTGACCTTCCTGGTCGGTGGTTTCTGGGAAGTGCTGTTCGCCTCGATCCGCAAGCATGAAGTCAATGAAGGTTTCTTCGTGACCTCAGTGCTGTTCGCCCTGATCATGCCGCCAGATATCCCGCTGTGGCAGGTTGCGCTGGGCATCAGCTTCGGTGTGGTGATCGGCAAGGAAGTGTTCGGTGGTACTGGCAAGAACTTCCTTAACCCGGCACTGACCGGCCGAGCCTTCCTGTTCTTCGCCTATCCGGCGGAAATCTCCGGTGACGCGGTTTGGACCACGGTTGACGGCTACTCCGGCGCTACCGCGCTGAGCCTGGGCGCCGAAGGTGGCGTACAGGGCATCCTGGCCCAGGGCATCACCTGGTGGGACGCCTTCTTTGGCAATATGCAGGGTTCGATCGGTGAAGTGTCGACGCTGGCTATCTTCCTCGGCGGCGCGATTCTGCTGCTGACCAAGATCGCCAGCTGGCGCATCGTAGCTGGTGTGATGATCGGCATGATCGGTATGAGCTTGCTGTTCAACACCATTGGTTCAACCAGCAACCCGATGTTCGCCATGCCCTGGTACTGGCACCTGGTGATCGGTGGCTTCGCTTTCGGCATGATCTTCATGGCGACCGACCCGGTGTCCGCCTCAATGACCAATACCGGCAAGTGGATCTTCGGTGCCTTGATTGGTGTCATGGTTATCCTGATCCGGGTGGTGAACCCGGCGTTCCCTGAGGGCATGATGCTGGCGATTCTGTTTGCCAACCTGTTCGCGCCCCTGATCGACCACTTCGTGGTTCAGGCCAATATCAAGCGGAGGCTCGCACGTCATGTCAGCTAAGAAAGAAACCGTAGGGCGGACGATTACTGTCGCTCTGTTGGTCTGTCTGGTGTGTTCGGTGGTGGTGTCCACCGCAGCGGTATCGCTGAAACCGATCCAGATCACCAACCAGTTGCTCGACAAGCAACGTAACATCCTGTCGATCGCTGGTCTGCTGGAGCCGGGTGTGCCGGTTCAGGAGCAGTTCCAGAAGATCACCCCGCGTCTGGTCGACCTGCGTACCGGCAAGTTCAGCGATGAGCTGGACCCGTTGAGCTACGATCAGGCTCGTGCTGCCAAGGAGCCGGCATTGTCCAGCCGTCTGGACAGTTCGGACGATATTGCAGCTATCCGTCGCCGTGAGCACTTCGCTACCGTTTATATGGTGGAGAACGAAGACGGGATCGAAACTCTGATCCTGCCGATTCACGGCGCTGGTCTGTGGTCGACCCTGTATGGCTTCGTGGCCCTGGAAGGCGACCTCAACACTGTTGTGGGTCTGGGTTTTTATCAACACGCCGAGACCCCTGGTCTGGGTGGTGAGGTTGATAACCCGAACTGGAAGCAGCAGTGGACCGGTAAGCTGATCTACAACGATGACGGCAGCGTGGCTGTACAGGTGCTTAAAGGCAGCGTCGACAGCAACAGTCCGCGTATCCAGCACCAGGTCGATGGTCTGGCCGGTGCGACTCTGACCAGTCGTGGTGTGGAAAACCTGGTCCGTTTCTGGATGGGCGAAAATGGTTTCCGTCCGTTCCTGGATAACCTGCGCGCAGGGGAGGCTTAATCATGGCTAAGGCAAGCGCCAAGCAGGTGCTCTTCGAGCCCATTTTTAGTAACAACCCGATCGCTCTGCAGGTACTGGGGATTTGTTCGGCCCTGGCAGTGACCACCAGCCTGAGTGTAACTCTGGTCATGTGTGTGGCTCTGACTTCGGTCTGTGCACTGTCCAACCTGTTCATTTCGGTAATTCGTAACCAGATTCCCAGTGCGATTCGTATGATCGTGCAGATGGTGATCATCGCCTCTCTGGTAATTCTGGTTGACCAGACCCTCAAGGCTTTCGCCTATGACGCCAGCAAGCAGTTGTCGGTGTTCGTCGGTCTGATTATCACCAACTGTATCGTGATGGGGCGTGCTGAGGCCTTCGCCATGCAGAACCCGCCGGCCATGAGTTTCCTTGATGGTATCGGTAACGGTCTGGGCTACAGCTTCATCCTGATCGTGGTTGCGGTCATCCGTGAACTGTTCGGTGCCGGCTCGCTGCTGGGCTTCGAGATCCTGCCGCTGGTCAATGCCGGTGGTTGGTATCAGCCCAACGGTATGCTGCTGTTGCCGCCGTCGGCGTTCTTCATCATCGGCCTGATCATCTGGGCCCTGCGTACCTGGGACAAAGGCCAGGTCGAGGCTGTCGAGTTCAAGATGGCCCCTCAGACCCGTGCCGCCAAGGAGGCCATGTAAATCATGATCGAGCATTACATTAGCCTGCTGGTCAGAGCCATTTTCGTTGAGAACATGGCGCTGGCATTCTTCCTCGGGATGTGTACCTTCCTGGCCATTTCCAAGAAGGTGCAAACCGCCCTGGGTCTGGGTATTGCGGTGGTTGTGGTATTGACCATCACCGTACCTGCCAACAACCTGATCTACACCTATCTGCTGCGTGATGGCGCACTGGCCTGGGCCGGTATGCCGAATGTCGACCTGAGTTTCCTCGGTCTGCTGAGCTATATCGGCGTTATCGCCGCCATGGTTCAGATCCTCGAGATGCTGCTCGACAAATATGTTCCGGCGCTCTACAACGCGCTGGGCGTGTTCCTGCCGCTGATTACCGTGAACTGTGCGATTTTGGGTGCTTCGCTGTTCATGGTTGAGCGTGATTACGCACTGGGTGAAAGTGTCGTGTACGGCTTTGGGGCTGGTACTGGCTGGGCGCTGGCAATTGTCGCGCTGGCTGGTATCCGTGAAAAACTCAAGTACAGCGACGTTCCGGACGGTCTGCGCGGACTGGGCATCACCTTCATCATTGTCGGTCTGATGTCTCTGGGCTTCATGTCCTTCTCCGGCGTACAACTGTAATAAGGAGCTGAACCCGTCATGAACATCGAAATCATCCTCGGCGTCGGGATGTTCACCGCGGTCGTTTTGACGCTGGTGGCCGTGATCCTGATCGCCCGTTCGAAACTGGTCAGCAGCGGTGACATCTCTATCGAGATCAACGGCGAGCGGACCATTACCGTGCCGGCTGGCGGCAAGCTGCTCAACACGCTGTCCGACAACGGCATTTTCCTGTCGTCGGCCTGTGGTGGCGGCGGTACCTGCGCCCAGTGCAAGTGCATCGTTGAAGCGGGCGGTGGCGAAATGCTGCCGACCGAAGAGACTCACTTCACCAAGCGTGAAGCGAAGGAAGGCTGGCGCCTGTCCTGTCAGACCCCGGTCAAGCAGGACATGAAGATCGAAGTGCCGGAAGAAGTGTTCGGCGTGAAGAAGTGGGAGTGTACTGTCGAGTCCAACCCCAACGTCGCGACCTTCATCAAGGAACTGACCCTGAAACTGCCGGAAGGCGAGAACGTTGACTTCCGTGCCGGTGGTTACGTACAGCTTGAATGCCCGCCGCACACCGTGCATTACAAGGACTTCGACATTCAGCCTGAATACCGTGGCGACTGGGACAAATTCGATCAATGGAAGTATGTTTCCAAGGTCGACGAAACGGTCATCCGCGCCTATTCGATGGCTAACTACCCGGAAGAGAAGGGCGTGGTCAAGTTCAACATCCGTGTGGCCTCGCCGCCGCCCGGTCGTGATGACTTGCCGCCCGGCAAGATGTCTTCCTGGGTATTTTCTCTCAAGCCCGGTGACAAGGTAACCGTGTATGGCCCGTTTGGTGAGTTCTTCGCCAAGGAAACCGATGCCGAGATGGTCTTTGTCGGTGGTGGTGCCGGTATGGCGCCAATGCGCTCGCACATCTTCGACCAGCTCAAGCGTCTGCACTCCACGCGCAAGATCAGCTTCTGGTACGGCGCGCGTTCGCTGCGCGAGGCTTTCTACGTCGAAGAGTTCGATCAACTGGCTGCTGAGAACGAGAACTTCGAGTGGCATCTGGCACTGTCGGATCCGCTGCCCGAAGATAACTGGGAAGGCCCCACCGGCTTTATCCACAACGTTCTGTTCGAGAACTACCTGAAGGAGCATCCGGCGCCTGAGGACTGCGAGTTCTACATGTGCGGGCCGCCGATGATGAACGCTTCGGTGATCAAGATGCTGCAAGACCTGGGTGTGGAGCCCGAGAATATCCTGCTCGACGACTTCGGCGGATAAACATGCTGCATCGTGTTACCCAGCCCGTTATAGCTGTCGCCCTGGCGGCAGCCGTAACGGGCTGTTTCAATTCTGTAGAGCCGGTTTCTGAAGTTCAGGGCGCTACTATGGGGAGCAGCTACTCGATCAAGTGGGTGGCGCAAGAGGACTCCCTGGGGGCAGTGGCCCTGCATGCCGAGATCGAGGCCATGCTGGCCGAGTTCGACGCTGAGGTGTCGACCTGGCGTCCCGATTCTGATTTGGCGCTTTTCAACGCTGCGGCTGTCGGCAGTTGCCGGGATATGCCTGATTCGGTACTGGATCTAGTGCGGCTGGCTCAGGAGCTCAATCGTGAGAGCGGCGGTGCCTTTGATCTGACTGTTGGTCCCTTGCTGCGGCTGTGGGGGTTCCACGGTGGCGATGGGCGCCAAGTGATTCCTGCCGAGCAGGAAGTTGAACGTACACTACAGCGGGTAGGTCAGCGGCACCTGCGGATTGAGGGTCGTCAGCTGTGCAAGGATGCTGACGTTGAGGTGGATGTCAGCAGCATCGCAGCCGGTTACATGGTTGATCGTGTGGTGGAATACCTGCACAGTCTGGGAATCACCAGCTACATGGTTGAAATCACCGGTGAGCTCAAGGCGGCCGGTCTGAAGCCAGGCAACCGGCCTTGGCGGATCGCGGTCGAGGAGCCGCGTGACGACAACCGGGTAACCCACAAGGTGATCGCTCTGGATGGTCACGGCGTATCCACCTCAGGAGATTATCGCAATTATTTCGAGTACGAGGGGCAGCGCTACTCGCATACCTTCGATCCGGTCAGTGGCCGCCCGGTCATGCATGCCCTGGCCTCGGTCACGGTGCTGGACCCGTCCACGGCACGGGCTGACGGGCTGTCGACCATTCTGTTGGTCAAGGGGCCGGAGGCCGGATGGGTGTATGCTGTAGAGCATGACATAGCAGCTTTGTTCGTAATTCGTTCCGGGAAGGGCTTCGTATCCCGCAGCACTCCCCGATTCAAGGTCCTCAAAAGGGGCAAGGAGTAACTCATGGTTTGGGTTTTGGCTTTTCTGTTGATGTCGCTGATCGTCGCCGGCATGGCTGTCGGGGTGATGATGGGGCGCAAGCCAATTGCCGGTTCCTGTGGTGGTATCGGTGCGACTGGCGTGGATAAGGTCTGTGGCATCTGTGGTGGTGACACGACCAAGTGTGAAGAGGCTAGTGCCAGAGCCGGTGTGCCCCAGGTGCCCAGCAAGGGTGCAGATCTTGCGCGTGACGCGACCAAGGTCGACTAGTCAGGCAATCGGTGAGCTGTCAGCATTTTCCCGTTAGCACAAGGAACACATTTGAATGGCCGTATACAACTATGACGTAGTGGTGTTGGGCTCTGGCCCAGCGGGTGAGGGGGCTGCGATGAATGCAGCCAAACATGGCCGCAAGGTGGCGGTGGTTGAAGAGCGCAATGTGGTGGGCGGCAACTGCACTCACCTCGGCACTATCCCCTCCAAGGCGCTGCGTTATTCGGTCAAGCAGATTATTCAGTTCAACACCAACCCGATGTTCCGCCAGATTGGTGACCCGCGTTGGTTCTCGTTCCCTGACGTATTGCGCAGCGCCGAAAAAGTGATGAGCAAGCAGGTGGCTTCACGTACCAGCTACTATGCGCGCAATCGGGTCGATGTGTTTTTCGGCAAGGGCAGTTTCGCCGATGAGCACACCATCGAGCTGGTCAATAGCTCCGGGGTAGTGGACAAGCTGGTGGCCAAGGAAGTAATCATCGCTACCGGTTCGCGGCCGTACCGTCCGGCGGATGTCAACTTCAGCCACCCGCGCATCTACGACAGTGACACCATTCTCAAGCTCAATCACACGCCGCGCACCCTGATTATCTATGGCGCCGGGGTGATCGGCTGCGAGTATGCATCGATTTTTTGCGGTCTTGGGGTGAAGGTCGATCTGATCGACAATCGCGACCGTTTGCTCAGCTTCCTCGATGATGAAATCTCCGATGCGCTCAGTTATCACCTGCGCAACAACAGTGTGCTGATACGCCACAACGAGGAGTATGACAAGATCGAGGGGCTGGAAAATCGTGGGGTGATTCTGCATCTCAAGTCCGGCAAGAAGCTCAAAGCTGACGCCTTGCTCTGGTGCAATGGCCGTACCGGCAACACCGATGGTCTGGGGCTGGAGAACGTCGGGCTGCATCCCAACGGCCGGGGTCAGCTTGAGGTCGATCAGAACTACCGGACCTCGGTGCCGAACATCTACGCGGTGGGTGATGTGATCGGTTGGCCGAGTCTGGCCAGTGCGGCTTTCGATCAGGGCCGTTCGGCGGCTGGCAATATCGTCAGCAACGATGCCTGGCGGTTTGTCGATGATGTGCCGACCGGTATCTATACCATTCCCGAGATCAGTTCGGTCGGCAAGACCGAGCGTGAACTGACTGAGGCCAAAGTGCCCTATGAGGTCGGTCAGGCGTTCTTCAAGAGTATTGCCAGGGCGCAGATCAGTGGTGAGCCGGTAGGGCTGCTGAAGATCCTGTTTCACCGTGAAACCCTGGAAGTGCTGGGTATTCATTGCTTTGGCGACCAGGCCGCCGAGATCGTACATATCGGTCAGGCGATTATGAACCAGAAGGGTGAGGCCAATACCATTCAGTATTTCGTCAACACCACCTTCAACTACCCGACCATGGCCGAGGCCTACCGGGTTGCTGCGCTGGATGGCCTGAACCGGCTGTTCTGAACCAGCAGGTTGCCCCGGCCGCTTGGCCGGGGCTCAGCCGCTGTTGCCGAGTAGCCGGACAGCCTGGCTGGGTACATCGGTAATGATGCTATCCACCCCCATCTGCGCCAGGCGCTGCATTAAATCCAGATCATTGACTGTCCATACTGAGACGTGCAGGCCGCTGGCCTGAGCTCGAGCCAGCAACGCCGGGCTGCATAGCGTCCAGTTCAATACCAGCATCTGGCAGCCGTAACGTAAAGCACTCTTGACCGGGTCCAGCAGGCCATACTCCTCAACCAGTCCGGTTGGCAATGGGCAGCCGCTGTCATGGGCGTAACGCAGCAGGATGCGGCTGCTGGAGGTGATGGTGACCTTGTTGTGCAGCTCAAAGCGTTCGACCAGCCGCAGGATTGCATCAATCACCAGCCGTGACTGGCTTTGCGAGCCGCTCTTGACCTCAAGCTGATAGTGCTCGAACTCCGGGCAGCTCTCGAACAGTTGTTCCAGACTGGGGATCAGGCAGGGCTCCGGCCAGTCGGGCAGGGCATGACGGGCGTCGAGGCGGGTCAGGTGTGTAGCCGGGTGTTGAGCAACCTTACCACCCAGGCCAGTGGTGCGCCTGAGCGTGGGGTCATGAATGACGATCAGTTGCTGGTCGGCCGACAGGTGCAGGTCTAGTTCAACCCGGGTGACTCCGGCCTCAAGAGCCTTGCGAAAACTTGGCAGGGTGTTCTCTGGAGCCTCGGCACGGGCGCCCCGGTGGCCATAGATGAGCGGCATTGACGTTACTGTATCCGAGGTTGGTGCTGACGCACGCTATGAATGACCTTGTCGTGTTCGAAGTAGACGCTGAAACCGGGATAGTCCCAACGGCTGATCGGTGGCTGGCCGACGGCCGGGTGACGGGTGGTGGGCTGTCCATGGCGCTGAACTACCTGGGCGCTGCTGGTGCCGTTGTTCGGTAGTTGGTTGGCGCTGGTGCCTGCCTGCTGGCCGACCGGTACGGTTAGCGTGTCGGCCAGGCTCCAGGCGGCACCGCACAGCAGGGTGACGGCCAGGCTCAGGCTGGTGAGTTTTTTCATGTTGGCGTCCTTTCTTCGGTTTTTGCAGCTCGTATGTCCTGGGCCTGCTTTTGCAGAATATGCCGGGCCAGTAGCTGGCGCTGAGCATCGGACAATTGCTCGAAGCTTACCCCGATTGTCCATTTGCCGGTAGCAAATGGGTCACAATGCACAACTTTGGCTGGCACGATAAGGCCGAGCGGAGTAGGGAGCAGTACCATACGGATGGCGAGCCAACTGCCGGGTGTAAGGGGCTCGGAGGCGGGGAAGGACATCCCGCCTTCGCTGATAGTGACGTCGACACAGGCGCCCAGATCTTCAGACAATTGGGTAGCAAGGGCTTTGCCGACCAGATCGATGCGCTTGTTGATTATCTTCAGGTAGTTGGCCAGGGCCCGGTCGCGCTCGGCGATCTGACGCAACAGATGCTGGGACTCGTAGTCGAGCATGTGCAGGTCTCCCAGCAGTCCGAACAGGGGGGATTGTCGGGTGAAATCGGACAGGTCCCCCTCGGGGCCATCGATCAGCCGATAGTCCAGCGCCAGATTGTCCTGGATACGGAAATATTCGCGCATGTCGTTGTCAACGTCGTTATGGGTTTGCATGGCTGTTCCCGTTTACCGCAACGCAATTCAGTGTAACATGGCAGCCCAAACCGACACTCAACTGGGTCCATCCTTCAGGTAACTGGTATTCCATGTTCAGACCCCTGCCGTTTTTTATCGGATTGCGCTACACCCGCGCCAAACGTCGTAACCACTTCATTTCGTTCATCTCGCTGATTTCCATGCTCGGCCTGACCCTGGGGGTCATGGTCATGATTCTGGTGTTGTCAGTCATGAACGGTTTTGATCGTGAGTTGCGTACCAGAATTCTCGGCATGGTGCCGCATGCCACCATCAATGGTTACCAGCCGATCGACGATTGGCAAAGTCTGGCTGGAGTGCTGACCGCCCATCCCAGAGTGGAGGCGGCGGCGCCGTTCATTCAGCTCCAGGGGATGTTGACCCATAACGGAAGTGTAGCTCCGGTTCTGGTTAATGGCATTGTGCCCGAGGCCGAGGCTGGCGTCTCGATCATCGATCAGCACCTCGAGGCTGGCAGCCTGGATTCTTTGGTTGATGGCCAGTTCGGTATCATCATCGGTGAACTGACGGCCAAGCGCTTCGGAGTTGAGCCGGGTGACAAGCTGACCTTCGTCTTACCGGAGGCCTCGATGACGCCAGCCGGTGTGTTTCCGCGGCTCAAGCGTTTTGAGGTTGTGGGGGTGTTCAAGGTCGGGGCCGAACTGGACGGCTCGCTGGCGTTGATTCACGCCGCCGATGCTGCGCGTCTGTCACGCTGGCAGCCAGGGCAGGTTCAGGGGCTGCGGATCAAGCTGGATGATCTGTTCCAGGCGCCGCAGGTAGCCTGGGAGCTGGTGACCCGGTTGCCGGGCCAATACTATGCCCAGGACTGGACCCGCAGCCACGGCAACCTGTTCGCGGCTATCCGCATGGAAAAGACCATGGTCGGCTTGCTGCTATTGCTGATCGTGGCGGTGGCAGCCTTCAACATCATTTCCACTCTGGTGATGGTGGTCACCGACAAAAAGGCCGATATCGCGATCTTGCGCACTCTGGGCAGTTCGCCACGCACGATCATGGGCATTTTCATGGTCCAGGGCTCGGTTATCGGTGTGGTCGGGACTCTGGCCGGCTGCGTGCTTGGTGTGCTGGCGGCGCTCAATGTCTCCGATCTGGTGGCCGGACTGGAACGTTTGCTGGGGATTCAATTCCTCAGTTCCGATGTGTATTTCATCAACTACCTGCCATCCGAGTTGCTTTGGGGCGATGTGCTGCTGATCTGCTCGGCGGGTCTGGGTCTGAGCTTCCTGGCCACCCTGTATCCGGCCTGGCGGGCATCACGGACCGAACCGGCGGAGGCTTTGCGTTATGACTGAAGTGGTTCTCGAATGCCGGCGGATCTGCAAGGAGTACGCGGTGGGGCCGCAGAGCCTACAGGTGCTGAAAAACGTCAACCTGCGGCTGGAGGCCGGCGAGCGGGTGGCAATCGTTGGCAGTTCCGGCTCGGGCAAGACCACCTTGCTCAACCTGCTCGGCGGGCTGGATACCCCGAGCGAAGGTGAAGTCTGGTTGGCTGGCAAGCAGATTTCTGCGCTGCGCGAGTCGGAGCGTGGGCGTCTGCGCAACAGTGATCTGGGCTTTGTTTACCAGTTTCACCATCTGTTGCCGGAGTTCACTGCGCTGGAGAATGTCTGTATGCCGCTGCTGATTGGTCGCACACCGATTGCCGAGGCGCGCGAGCGGGCGATGAACATGCTGGAGCGGGTGGGCTTGAAGCCGCGGGCTGGCCACAAGCCAGCGGAATTATCCGGCGGCGAACGTCAGCGGGTGGCAATTGCCCGGGCGCTGATCAATCAGCCGGCTTGTGTGCTGCTCGATGAGCCGACCGGCAATCTCGATCAGCATACTGCCCGAAGTGTTCAGCAACTTATGCTGGAGTTGAGCCAGAGCCTGAAAACCACCTTCCTGGTGGTGACCCACGATTTGCACCTGGCAGCCCAGATGGATCGGGTGCTGACTCTGACCGAAGGTCATCTCGAACAGCATCAGTTCTGAAGCAGATCTGATTCTCACCTATCGCCGTCGGTTCAGGATTGCCGACGGCGTCGCAGTTTGCGCTGCTCCCAGTTGCGCGAGACCCAAAAGCGCCAATACAACATGGTGGCGCTGTAGCCAATCAATGCCAGCACCGCACCCATCAGGACCGAGCCGACCAGTAGCGGTTGCCAGATGTGCTGGATTTCCGCGCTGATCCAGGTCAGTGACAGCTCCATTGGGATAGTGCGCTCCGGGGTGCCGAGCAGCAGGGTGCCAATCTTGTACTGAATGAAGAATAGCGGCGGCATGGTCACCGGGTTGGACAACCAGACCAGACCGACGGAGATTGGCAGGTTGGCGCGGCAGGGAATAGCGATGATTGCCGATACCAGCATCTGCATCGGGATCGGCAGCATGCAAACGAACAGACCAATGGCCATGGCGCGAGCCACACTGTGACGGTTGAGGTGCCACAGGTTTGGATCGTGCAGAATGGTGCCGAGAAAACGCAGGGATTTACTGCGCTTGATCCGCTCCGGACTGGGCATGTAGCGTTTGAGAATCTGGCGCGGCATCAGCGAATGGTCGGCGGGTTGAACGTGGACCAATTATGCATGGAATGCCAGGCATGGACTACTGCCTGGCAGCGACGGTAATGAACAGGATGTTACATGAAACTGGCTTTTCTGCTGCCGGCTTGGTTGACAGGTCTGTTGCTGCCACTATTGCTACCAGGGTTGCCGGAGCTCTTTTGGCTTGTTGTGCTGCTGATCGTGGCTGGGTTGCTGACCTTGAGTGCCAAGGCCCGGCCGCTGGCGGTGCTGTTGCTGGCCATGTGCTGGGCACTTTGGATTCATCATCAGCAATTAGGCGAGCGTCTGGCACCCGACCTGGAAGGGCAAAGGCTATTGGTCGAAGGTCGAGTCCATGGCTTGCCGGAGCCCACGACCAATGGTTGGCGTTTTCAACTGCGTGACGCCCGGCTGGTTGATAGCGGGCAGGGATTGCCCCTGCTGCGTGCCCACTGGTTTGCAGGTCCACCCTTGGCCCATGGTGAGCTTTGGCGTTTTGAGATGACCTTACGGCGTCCTGCCGGCATGTCCAATCCGGGGACCTTCGATTACGAAGCCTGGCTCTATGCCCAGGGCATTGGCGGTCTGGCCAGCGTGCGTAGCGGGGAGTTGCTGGTAGCACCTGATTCGCTGGATCTGCATGGGCTGCGCACGCATTGGCGTGACCGACTGGCACAGCAGCTACAAGCCCGCGATGCCGACACCCGGCTGCTGGCATTGTTGGTTGGGGATCGTAGCGTGCTCAGCAACGCCGATTGGCAGGTGCTGCAGGCTACCGGGACCAGCCACTTGATGGTGATTTCCGGTTTGCATGTCGGCATGCTGGCGGCCGCGGCCTTTGCTCTGATAGGTCTTGTTTTTCGTCCTGGCTGGCTACCTTGGCGCTGGCCCAGTCTATGGCTGGCGGCGCCGCTGGCTATGCTGGTTG
This sequence comes from Pseudomonas jilinensis, assembly GCF_003586265.1. Lineage (NCBI taxonomy): Bacteria > Pseudomonadati > Pseudomonadota > Gammaproteobacteria > Pseudomonadales > Pseudomonadaceae > Pseudomonas > Pseudomonas jilinensis. Next base: position 193,308 of record NZ_QJSA01000002.1, read on the forward strand.
CGGCCTTGTACGCGGCCTTGGCTGGTTTTGCCGTGCCAACTCAGCGGGCAATGCTGATGGTTGTGCTAGTGCTGTTGATGCGCCTGGTCTATCGTCAGCCAGGCCCCTGGCAGGTGTGGTGGCTGGCCCTGGCGGCGGTATTGACGTTGGATCCGGCGGCTCCGTTGCGGGCTGGCTTCTGGTTGTCGTTCATGGCGGTGGGGTTGTTGCTGCTGGGGCTGGGTGGGCGTCTGCTGATCAAGGGCTGGTGGTGGCGTTGGGGGCGCTCGCAATGGGTGATCTTCATCGGCTTATGGCCCTGGTTGTTGTTGTGGAGCATGCCGGGGAGTCTGTCCGCACCGCTGGTCAACCTGTGGGCGATTCCCTGGGTCAGCATGCTGGTGGTGCCGCCGGGTATGCTCGGGGCTCTGTTGGTGCTGCTGGGTGGACCTGACTGGTTGCTGGTGCTGGCAGCCTGGAGTCTGGAGGCCCTGTTCTTCTGCCTGGGCTGGGTAGCCCAGTGGCAGAGTCCGGTTAATCTTGGGTTCCCCGGCTGGTTGAACTGGTCCATTGGGCTGCTGGCCTGTCTGTTGTTGGTCAGTCCGCTGGCGCCGTTGTTGCGAATTCCTGCGCTTGTTTGTTTGTCGGCACTGGTCTGGCCGGCGACTCCGAGACCTGCTGAAGGCCAGTTGTGGGTTACGGTGCTGGATGTAGGGCAGGGGTTGTCGGTGCTGCTGCAGACCCGCGAGCATGCGTTGCTCTATGATGCCGGAGCACGCTTGCCCAGTGGTTTTGATCTGGGCGAGGCAGTGGTACATCCAGCGTTGAGCCGGTTCGGGTTGCGCCGGCTGGATACCCTGTTGCTCAGCCATGCCGACAGCGATCATGCTGGTGGGGCGTTGGCTGTAACCCGCCGTATGCAGGTTGATCGGGTTCTGGCTGGCGAGCATGAACGGTTGCCGGCGGAACTGGATGCTTCAGCCTGTCAGCCGGGTGAGCGTTGGGAGTGGAATGGCGTGCCGTTCGAGGTGCTCTATAGCGCGCCGCCGCCAGCACCGCCCAACGAGCGCTCCTGTGTGCTACGCGCCGGGCCGGTTGGTCGGGGCGTGGTGTTGCCGGGCGACCTGGGTATCCGTGGCGAGTACCAGATGCTGGGGCGGCCGTTGGCGGCCGAGTTGTTGTTGGCACCGCATCACGGCAGTCGCAGCTCGTCATCCTATGCACTGATTCGGGCTGTGGCACCGCGTTGGGTGGTGTTCAGTGCCGGGCGCAATAATCGCTACAATCATCCGCATCCTCAGGTTGTGGCACGTTACCAAGAATTGCAGGTCGAACCGGTTTATACTGCCGGCTCCGGCGCTGTACGCTTCGCCATGGACGAGCATGGTACCGAGTTGATCTGGCGTTGGCGTGAGCACGCCCGGCGTTTTTGGCATGAATGACTACAGTCGCCGATAGCGGCAGTTGAGTAATTAAATTGATTGGGGGAGGGAACGCGCGTGTGGGAATTGATCAGTGCGGGTGGCTGGCTGATGCTGCCGATTCTGTTGTGTTCGGTCATCGCTGTGGCCATTGTCATCGAGCGCGCCTGGACTCTGCGTAGCACACGTATCGCTCCTCCCAATCTGCTTGGCCAGGTCTGGCGCTGGATCAAGGACGGCCAACTCGATGCCATGAAGCTCAAGAGTCTGCGCGCCGATTCACCGCTGGGCGAAATTCTCGCCGCTGGTCTGGCGAACTCCCGGCATGGCCGGGAGATCATGAAGGAATGCATTCAGGAAGCGGCCGGCAAGGTCATCCATGAGCTTGAGCGTTATCTCAACACCCTGGGCACCATTGCGGCAATCACCCCGCTGCTGGGATTGCTGGGTACGGTGATCGGCATGATCGATGTATTCAGCGCGATCATGATCCAGGGCACCGGCAATACCGGAGTGCTGGCTGGCGGTATTTCCAAGGCGCTGATCACTACGGCGGCTGGCTTGACCGTGGCGATTCCGGCGTTGTTCTTCCATCGTTTCTTTGTCCGCAAGGTCGACGAACTGGTGGTCGCTATGGAGCAGGAGGCGACCAAGCTGGTTGAGGTGGTGCAGGGTAATCGTGACGTCGAGCTCAATGGCGGTGCCCAGGAGGCAGCAGCGCCTCGGGCCAAAGCCCGCAAGGGAGCATGAGCCGTGCAATTTCGTCGTCAACGCCCAGAAGAGGTTGGGGTCAACCTCACGCCGCTGATCGATGTGGTGTTTTTGCTGCTGATCTTTTTTATGGTTACGACCACCTTCACCCGGGAAACCCAGCTCAAGGTGGATCTGCCACAGGCGGCTTCCGGTGAGCCGGTGGAGCAGGATCTGCAGGTGATTGAGCTGACCATCTCGGCTGCTGGTGAGGTGGCGGTCAATGAGCAGGTGCTGGCCAACCCCAGTCTGGACAATCTCAAGCGGGCATTGCAGCGTGAGTCGGCCGGCAACACCGAGCTGCCGCTGGTAATCACCGCCGATGGTCAGGCGCCGCATCAGGCAGTGGTGACTGCGATGGATGCCGCCGGTCAGCTCGGATTCAGTCGGCTGCGCCTGACAACCAGTGAAATGCAGTCTGACGGCCAGCCGTGAAGCGTCGCTCGCTGGAAGCTGTGATGCTGGGCGCCTGGTATGGCCGGGCGCCCTGGCTGCGACTGCTGCGCCCATTGTCCTGGCTTTACACGCAGGTTGCCCGGCGTCGCCGGCAGCGCTTTCTCGACGAAAGTGGCGCTAGCTGGCAGCCGCCGGTGCCGCTGTTGGTGGTCGGTAACATTACCCTGGGCGGCACCGGCAAAACGCCAATGACCCTATGGCTGATCGAATGGCTGGCCGCGCGTGGGATCCGCGCCGGAGTGGTCAGCCGTGGTTATGGGGCCAAACCGCCGAGTCTGCCCTGGCGAGTCCGCACCGATAGCGACGATGCTTCCATTGCCGGGGACGAGCCGCTGCTGCTGGCCCGACGCAGCGGAGTGCCGGTGGTGATCGATCCGGATCGGGTCAGGGCTGTTCAGCACCTGCTGGAGCACGAGCCGGTGGACCTGATCATCAGTGACGATGGGTTGCAGCATTACCGTCTGGGTCGTCATCTTGAACTGGTCATGCTGGATCAGGCGCGGGGGGTGGGCAATGGCCGCTGCCTGCCGGAAGGTCCCTTGCGCGAGCCGCCAGAGCGGTTGGCCGCAGTGGATTTCATTGTGCGCAATGGCGCCACTGAAGACAGCCCTGACGGTTACGCCATGCAGCTGGTGCCGGGCGAACTGATCAATCTGCGCACCGGCCAGCGTTGTCCGGCGACTCAGTGGCAGGGGCCGCGTCAGGTTGTCGGGCTTGCCGGAATCGGCAATCCCGAACGTTTCTTCCGCACGTTGGAAAGCTTATCCTTTGAGGTTGAGCGGCAGCCGTTTGCCGATCACGCACAGTACACTGCCTCGGTGTTGAGCGCCTTGAGTGCCGGCCGGCCGTTGATCATGACCGAAAAGGACGCAGTCAAGTGCGCTGCCTTTGCCGAAGAGCAGTGGTGGTATCTGAGTGTCGATGCGCGTCCCAGCGAGGCCTTTCGTCAGGCGCTGGAAAGTCGGCTGGCGACCCTGCTGCCTGTGCGATAATTCACGTTTTCTCTCTCAGGAGTCTCATGATGGACCCCAAGTTGCTGGATATTCTCGCCTGCCCGCTGTGCAAGGGCCCTCTGGTGCAGAACCGCGATAAAACCGAACTCTGGTGCCGGGCTGATGGCCTGGCCTTCCCGATCCGTGATGGGATCCCGGTCATGCTCGAAAGCGAAGCCCGGCCGCTGGATGCTGACGAACGTCTGGACGGTTGAAGCATGTATCACGTCATTATTCCAGCCCGTTACGCCTCGACCCGCCTGCCAGGCAAGCCACTGCAACTGATCGCCGGCAAGCCGATGATCCAGCATGTCTGGGAGCAGGCCCGGCGCAGTGCTGCGGCAACCGTCACCGTAGCGACCGATGATCCGCGGATTGTCGAAGCCTGTAAGGGCTTTGGTGCCGACGTGGTACTGACCCGTGATGATCATCCCTCAGGTACCGATCGCCTCCAGGAAGTGGTCAGCCTGCTTGGTTTTGACGATGCTACCTGCGTGGTTAATGTGCAAGGTGACGAGCCGCTGATTCCACCGGCGTTGATCGACCAGGTAGCGGCCAATCTGCTGGCCAATCCGAGCGCCAGTATTGCCACGCTGTCCGAACCGCTGAATGATCCGGCTGCACTGTTCAATCCCAACGTGGTCAAACTGGTGACCGATCATCAGGGGTTCGCCCTGTATTTCAGCCGTGCGCCGATGCCCTGGTGTCGTGATGCTTTCGCCGAGTCGCGTGATGTGTTGCCGTCAGAGGTGCCGTTCCATCGGCATATCGGCATGTATGCCTACAAGGTCGGCTTTCTACATGACTACGTTGGCTGGCCGGCCAGTCCACTGGAGACTGCTGAGTCGCTCGAGCAGTTGCGGGCTTTATGGTTTGGCTGCCGGATTCACGTTGCCGAGGCCTGTGTGGCGCCGCCGGCAGGTGTGGATACTCCCGAGGATCTGGCCAGGGTGCGGGCCCTGTTGGAGAACCCATGACCAGAGTGTTGTTCGTCTGTCTGGGCAATATCTGCCGCTCGCCCAGCGCTCAGGGTGTGTTCGAGCGGCGTCTGCGTGATCGCGGCCTGGCTGAGCGTTTTGAGGTGGACTCGGCCGGGACTGGCGATTGGCACGTGGGCAATCCACCGGATCGACGCGCAATCGCCGCTGCCCGCAAGCGTGGCTACGAGATTGCTGGATTGCGGGCCCGCCAGGTATCGGTAGCCGACTTTCAGCGTTTTGATCTGATCCTGGCCATGGATCAGAGTAATTTGAGCAACCTCCGGCGCCTGGTGCCGGCTGGTGCCCGGGCGCGCACCGAGTTGTTCATGCATTTTGCTCCGGGGCTGCCGATCGAAGTGCCTGATCCCTATTACGGCGGTGATGACGGCTTCGAGCAGGTACTGGATATGCTTGAGCAGGCTGCCGACGGCTTGATCGAGCACTGTCTGGAGCAGGCATGATCCAGCTGCAAACTAACGTCGACCTGCAGCCGTATAACAGTTTCGCGATTGCCGAGTGTGCCGAACGCCTGGTCTGGGTCGAGCGTGATGCCGAGCTGATCGAGGCTCTGGACTTGGCGGCAGAGCATGGCTGGCCAGTTACCCTGCTGGGCGGTGGCAGTAATCTGGTGCTGGCAGGGCCCGTGCCTGGGTTGGTGATCGGTATGCGTAGCCGTGGCCGTCGGCTGTTGTCGCGGGCTGACGGTTTTGCCGTAATCGAGGCCGAAGCCGGTGAGAACTGGCATGCGTTGGTCAACTGGAGTCTGGATCTGGGGCTTAGCGGCCTGGAGAATCTGGCCCTGATCCCGGGGACAGTCGGGGCCGCGCCGGTGCAGAACATTGGTGCCTATGGTGTCGAACTGTGTGAGCGGTTTGACAGTCTGGAAGCCTGGGACCGTCAGCAGCGACGTTATTGCCGACTGGATGCCCGGCAGTGCCGGTTCGCTTACCGTGACAGCCTGTTCAAGCAAGAACCCGGACGTTATGTGATTTTGCGGGTCAGATTGCGACTGCCGACCCAGCCAGACTTGCGTATCGATTATGCCCCGTTGGCGGCAGCCTGGACTGCAACTGGGCTGAGCCGTCCGGACTCACGGGTGGTGGCTGAGCTGGTGTGTGCTATTCGGCGCAGCAAACTGCCAGACCCTGCGGTGTTGGGCAATGCCGGCAGCTTTTTCAAGAACCCTCTGGTCGAAGCAGAACAGGCCCAGGCGTTGTTGCTACGCTTTCCTGGCATGCCGCATTACCCGCAAGCCGATGGTCGCTGCAAGCTGGCTGCAGGCTGGCTGATTGATCGGGCCGGCTGGAAAGGGCGGCGCCAGGGCGCGGTGGGGGTGCATGCGGAGCAGGCGCTGGTACTGGTCAATCACGGTGGCGCCCGTGGGGCAGAGGTGCTGGCTCTGGCTGAGGCGATTCAGGCGGATATCCAGCAGCAGTTTGGGGTTCGGCTGGAGATGGAGCCACAGCGTCTGGGTGATTGAGGTCGGCCAGCCGAGGCTGGAGCCGATAGGCTTTAACCAGACTGCATAAAAAAGGGGATGCCACTGGCATCCCCTTTTTATTGCTCCAGACCATTAGCGCTGGGTAGTGTCCTCGCGCTCGGTCACGGTTTCTTCGGTCTGCTCTTCAGCGGAGTCGTCAGCCTTTTTACGGGCCTCGGTATCCTGCTCCTCTTCGCTCGACTCAGCTTCATCGGCTTCGGCGTGCTCAATCGGCAGGGCCGCTTGCTCAGGTGTGGAGGCCTGAGGGCGTTGCTCAGTCTGAGCAGCTTCAGGCTCGACCTCAGGCTCGACTACCGGCTCTACCGCTGGCGCTTCTGCTACGGTCGGAGTGGCTGCCTGTGGCTCGGACTGAGCCTCGGCGGCGGTTTCAGTGGCCTGAGCCGGTTCGGCAGCCTGCTGCTCGGCCAGACGCTTGGCCTCTAGCTGGCGGCGGCGAATTTCGCGCGGGTCGTTGTAGGCCCGGCCGCTTTCGGTCAAAGCCGGAATCGGCTTGGCTTGCTCGGCTTCGGCATCAGCCTGTTCCGCTACCGGCTCGCTGACAGCTTCCGCGGCAGCCTGGGGCTCGGCGGTTGCTTGTACGGCTTGCTCGGTTTTCTCGGTTTCGGCAACTTCAGCAATGGTCTGCGCCTGGGCCGCTGGCTCTTGCGCTTTGGGTTGCTGAACCTGCTCGGCCTGTGGCTCAGCGATGCTTTCTTCAGCAGCTTCCACAACTTCGGCGACTTCGTTCGGGCTGTCCGGCTGGGCCTGGGTAAAGGCTTCAACAGCTTGCTCGATCGATTGTTCCAGTTCGTCAGCGGCCTGCTTCAGGGTTTCCTCAACCGGTGCACTGACTTCGCTGGCCTCGGCAACGGCGGCCGTAGCGGCCACGGCTACAGCGGCGGCTGCGACCTGGTTTTGCTGCTGGTTGTCGCTGTTTGCGCTGCCATCGCCTGCGGTTTGGGTCTCAGTCTGAGTGGCGTCGCTCTGAGCGGTTTCGTCAGTACGGCGGCGGTTGTTGCGGCGACGCTGGCTGTTGCGTGAGCGGCGCTTGGGACGCTCGCTGTCGGCCTCTTCGCCAGCGGGCTGAGCACCGCTTTCCAGTACTTCGGTCAGTTCTTCGCTCTCAACCACCTCAGGCTTTTCTTCGCGGCGCGGTTGGCGACGCTCGGCCTGCGACTGCTGATTGAGGTTGCTGTCTTCTTCGCGGCTCGGACGGGCTTCGCTGTCCTGGTTGCGACGACGACGGCGACCGCCTTCAGAGCGAGTCTCGGTGCTGGCTGGCTGGCTTTCGGTCTGGCGTTGTTCGGGACGGCTGCTCGGCTTGTCGCTACGTTCAGTCCGTTCAGTCCGCTCGGTACGTTCACCGCGTTCTGCACGCTCACCGCGATCCCGTTCACCGCGACGACGGTTGCGACCGCCACGACGCTCGTCGTTACGGTTGCTGTCGCGTTGCGGACGGCGCTCGGCGGGCTTTTCGCTGACCGGCTGCTCTTCACGGGCCTGCTTCTCTTCAGTCGCGAACAGGCTGACCAGCGACTTGATCAGACCCTTGAACAGACTGGGCTGATTTTCGTGGATGACCTGGCTCGGCGTGGGAGTGACCGGCGCAGGGGCAGGGCGGGTCGGAGCGATGCTCTTGACGGCTGCTTCCTGGCGAACGACTGCACGGGTCTGGCTGACCGGCGCTGGCTCTTCATGTTCGACTTCGGCGCTGATGGTATAGCTGGTCTCGCCGCTGAGTACTGATTCGTGGTCGTCGCGCAGGCGCTGGACATCGAAATGCGGGGTTTCCATGTGCTCGTTGGGCAGAACCAAAATGCGCACGCGGGTGCGGATTTCGGTCTTGGCCAGTACGTCACGCTTCTCGTTGAGCAGGAAGGTGGCTACCGCGATCGGCACATGGGCGCGGACTTCGGCGGTGCGATCCTTGAGTGCTTCTTCCTCGATCAGACGCAGGACCGACAGCGACAGCGACTCAACATCGCGGATGGTGCCGCGACCGTTACAGCGTGGGCAGACGATGCCGCTGGTTTCGCCCAGTGACGGACGCAGGCGCTGACGCGACATTTCCAGCAGGCCGAACCGGGAGATGCGTCCAACCTGAACGCGGGCGCGGTCAGCTTCCAAGCTTTCACGCATGCGTTCTTCAACGGCGCGCTGGTTCTTGGCTGGGGTCATGTCGATAAAATCGATCACGATCAGGCCGCCGATATCACGCAGACGCAGTTGGCGGGCGATTTCCTCGGCCGCTTCCAAGTTGGTCTGCAGTGCGGTTTCTTCGATGTCGCCGCCCTTGGTGGCTCGCGCCGAGTTGATGTCGATCGACACCAGAGCTTCGGTGTGGTCGATCACGATGGAGCCACCGGAAGGCAGTTTCACTTCGCGTTCGAAGGCGGTTTCGATCTGGCTTTCGATCTGGAACCGATTGAACAGCGGTACGCTGTCTTCGTACAGCTTGACCTTGCTGGCGTACTGCGGCATGACCTGGCTGATGAAGTTCAGGGCATCGTCCTTGACCTTCTCGTTGTCGATCAGCACTTCACCGATGTCCTGGCGCAGGTAATCGCGGATGGCGCGAATGATAACGTTGCTTTCCTGGTAGATCAGGAAGGGGGCAGTGCGCTCGGCTGAGGCGCCCTTGATGGCTTCCCACAGCTGCAGCAGGTAATCCAGATCCCATTGCAGTTCTTCGGCGCTGCGGCCCAGGCCGGCGGTGCGCACGATCATACCCATGTCGGCCGGTACGTTGAGACTGTTCAGAGCTTCACGGAGTTCGTTGCGCTCTTCGCCTTCAATGCGGCGGGAAATGCCGCCGGCGCGGGGGTTGTTGGGCATCAGAACCAGGTAGCGACCAGCCAGACTGATAAAGGTGGTCAGTGCCGCGCCCTTGTTGCCGCGCTCTTCCTTGTCGACCTGGACAATGACTTCCTGGCCTTCCTTGAGCACATCCTTGATATTGATGCGGCCCTCGGGCTGTTTGGAGAAATATTCGCGGGAGATTTCCTTGAGGGGGAGAAAGCCGTGACGCTCGGAGCCGAAGTCGACGAAGGCGGCTTCGAGGCTGGGTTCGACCCGGGTAATACGGCCTTTATAGATGTTGGCCTTTTTCTGCTCGCGGGCTCCGGACTCAATATCCAGATCATACAGGCGCTGGCCGTCAACCAAGGCGACGCGCAACTCTTCGGGCTGAGTTGCGTTGATCAGCATTCTTTTCATGAAGTACCGTTGTGTTCCAGTGCTACCCGGATTCACGAATACGGCACCTACGACTCTTCCGTTAGGTGTCAGGTGTGTTTCTGCTTGGGCCAACCTTGCCCTTGTTCAGAATTCTCATCGCTGCCTTGCAGCCACGGATCAATCTGTTTCTGGCGAGTACAGAAAACGTCTTGATGGAGGAATCAGCCGGACTGGGGACGGGGACACTGTTCAAGGCGTGTCTACGCGCGTCACATGATCCTGAAGCTGTACATCTCCACCTGTGCACTTACCCATCTGAATCGGGTGCCGCTCATCGTAATGCGGGGAGCGGGTTAATATTCTGTCGGCTGTGCCGACAGTCTGTCGATCGCAGGGCTCGGGGGCTATGTCTGTGGCCGGCGGAGCCTCTGCAACGGTGTTTCTGGGGATTCTTTCAAGACCTTGTGGGTGTCTGCTGTCCCCGGCCGCACATCGCGCAGCTCGCCGGAATATATCAGTATTTTTTAAGTGCTTCAATTGAATGAAAAAACGGTATGATGCGCGGATGAAAACCAGCACTCCTGAAACTCCCAATGCCGTCCAGTTCGATCTGATCAATGAGGACCTGGCTGGCCAGCGTATCGATAACTACCTGCGTACCCGTCTCAAGGGTGCACCCAAGACCCTGGTTTACCGTATCTTGCGCAAGGGCGAGGTGCGGGTGAACAAGGGGCGGGTCAAGCCTGATTACCGGCTCCAGGCTGGCGACAGCATCCGGATTCCGCCGGTGCGGCTGGCCGAGCCGGATGAGCCGGTACTGGTCGGGCAGGGCATCCTGCAGGCGTTGGAAAGCAACATTTTGTATGAAGACAAGGCGCTGATCGTGGTCAACAAACCGGCCGGTCTGGCTGTGCACGGTGGCAGCGGACTGAGCTTCGGGGTGATTGAGGCGATGCGTCAGTTGCGCCCGGACTGCCCGCAGATTGAGTTGGTGCATCGGCTGGATCGCGATACCTCAGGCTGTCTGATGATTGCCAAGAAGCGCAGCATGCTGCGCCACCTGCATGCGGCGCTGCGTGGTGATGGTGTAGACAAGTGTTATCAGGCGCTGGTGCGCGGGCGCTGGCCAGCCTCGACCAAGCGTGTGCATGCGCCGTTGCAGAAGAACAATCTGCGCTCCGGTGAGCGGATGGTTGAGGTTAATGTCGAGGGTAAGGAATCTCTGACCGAGTTCAAGGTGCTGCGGCGCTTTGGTGAACTGGCGACCCTGGTCGAGGCGCGTCCGATTACCGGGCGCACTCATCAGATTCGAGTGCATGCCAAGCATGCCGGTCACCCGATCGCAGGCGACCCCAAGTATGGTGATGATGAATTCAGTCTGAAAATTCGCGAGCTGGGTGGCAAGCGGCTGTTCCTGCATGCCGCCTCGCTGAGCGTCGAATTGCCTGACGGGCAACAGCTCAATGTGCGAGCTGAGCCAGGGGATATGTGGGAACGTACCTTGGAGCGGTTGGCCAATGCGTGAGCTGGATACCCTGATTTTTGACTGGGATGGCACGCTGGCCAATTCTATTGAGCGTATTGTGACTGCCATGCAGGTCGCGGCGGCTGAGTTGAAACTGCCGGCCCTTGATGGCGAGCAGGTGCGCGGGATTATCGGGCTGGGATTGCCTGAAGCGATAGCCGTGCTGTATCCGGGGCTGGTTGGTGAGCCGCAGGCGCAAGAGCTGGCGCGCGGCTACAGTGCCCATTATCGGCGCCTCGATAGTACGCCTTCTCCGTTGTTTGATGGGGTGCTGGATGTGCTGGAGCGGTTTCGTCGCGAAGGCTTCCAGTTGGCAGTGGCTACCGGTAAGGGGCGGGCGGGGCTGGAACGAATCCTGGCTGCCCATGGTCTGAGCCATTACTTCGATGCAACCCGTTGTGCCGACGAGACGGCAAGCAAGCCGGATCCGCGCATGTTGCATGAAATTCTGCAGGCATGCGACTCCGTGGCGGGGCGGGCGCTGATGGTCGGTGATAGCGAATTCGATATCCAAATGGCGCATAATGCAGGTATGACGGCCGTGGCGGTCAGTTACGGCGCGCAAAGCCGCGAGCAGTTGGCGCTGAGTCGGCCGACACACTGTATCGATAGATTTGACGAGCTATACGGTTGGGTTCTTGCTCAGCGTGAGACCCTGATATCCAACGAGGTAAACTGATGCAATCCGATCGCTGGACGGAAGGCCCGATGGTCACTCGGGATGAGGCGGACAAGGCCAAGGAAGACAAGAAGGCCTGGGAGCTGTTGGAAAAGGCCGTGCTGGCCTCGGTGCAAGAGCAGCGCCGGGCTCGGCGTTGGGGTATTGTGTTCAAGACCTTGACCTTCGTTTATCTGTTTGGCGTGGCGTTGCTGTTCTCGCCAATGATCGGCGTTGAAGGGCGCAAGGCCTTGAATGTGCCGCATACGGCGGTGATTGAGGTGCGAGGCATGATTGCCGACCGTCAGGAGGCCAGTGCCGACAACCTGGTCACCAGTCTGCGTCGCGCCTTTGAGGACGAAAATACCCGCGGTATTGTTCTGCGTATCAACAGTCCGGGCGGTAGTCCGGTTCAGGCGGGCTATGTCTATGATGAGATCAAGCGCCTGCGTGCACTGAATCCGGCGGTGCCGGTTTATGCGGTGATTACCGATCTCGGAGCATCTGGTGCTTATTATATAGCTGCAGCGGCTGATGCCATTTATGCCGACAAGGCCAGTCTGGTTGGGTCTATCGGGGTAACAGCGGCCGGTTTTGGTTTTGTCGAGGCGCTGGACAAGCTGGGGATTGAGCGGCGTAGCTATACCGCTGGTGAGCACAAGTCATTCCTGGACCCGTTCCAGCCTGAGAAGCCGGAAGAGCGGCAGTTCTGGCAGGGTGTTCTGCAGACCACGCATCAGCAGTTCATTGAGCAGGTCAAAGCGGGGCGCGGCGAGCGGCTCAAAGAGCATCCAGATCTGTTCAGTGGTCTGGTGTGGTCTGGTGAGCAGGCGCTGGAGCTGGGGCTTGTTGATGGTCTGGCCAGCACCTCAAGTGTGGCCCGTGATGTGGTAGGAGTCGAAAAGATTGAAGACTTCACTTACCGTGAATCACCATTCGAGCGCTTTACCAAGCGCCTGGGGACCAGTATCGGTAATGCGCTGGCCACTCAGCTAGGCTTGAGTGGTCCGGTGCTGCGCTAGGGAAGCACTGATTAAATCAGTTTCGGTGCTGGCCCAATTGTCGCTGACCTGTTCTGGACACGCTGTAAATACATCCCTGTACGCTCTTAGATGCCATCCCTGGCATCTAACGGTCCAGAACAGGTCAGCGCCAACCGGACTACTGAGCTTGCGTGCAATTAATCAGCGTGTCTCAAGGCGCTCAGGGAATCTGAATGCCGTGCTCGGCCAGTAGATCGCAGAGTCTGATCAGTGGCAGGCCGATCAGGCTGTTCGGGTCGTCGCCACGCAGAGCGCGAAACAGGCTGATGCCCAGTCCTTCGGATTTGAAGCTGCCGGCGCAGTCGTAGGGCTGCTCAGCCAGCAGGTAGCGCTCGATGGTGGCTTCGTCGAGCTGGCGGAATACCACCTCGAACGGCTCGACAATTGAGCGAGCTGTATCGCTGGCGCTGTCGAGCAGGCACAGCGATGTGAGAAAGCGAATGCTTTTGCCGCTACAGCGGCGCAGTTGCTCCAAGGCATTTGCGTGATTACCGGGCTTGCTGACCGGTTGGCCGTCAAGCAATAACACCTGGTCGGAGCCGATAATCAGATGTGTTGGATAGCGCTCACTCAAGGCCCTGGCCTTGGCTTCGGCCAGACGCAGGGTCAGTTGCTCGGGGGCTTCGCCCGGGAGTGGGGTTTCGTCGATGTCCGGGGCGGCCCACTCGAAGGGTAGGTTCAGGCGCTCGAGCAGCTGGCGGCGGTAAGGTGAGCTGGAGGCTAGTACCAGTGACGGCATGATGATTCCTTGGGGCGCAAAGGGCATCATTCTAACGCTGTTGACTGAAACTGGTAAAAATTGCGCCAAATAGTTTTGACAGCAGCCTGCATGGTGCCTAGAATTGCGCGCTTATGTCTGGACCCATACCCGCACACATCGAGCCTCGAAGGCTGGCAGATCGGGGCGTAGTGCTTAACGGCACGATTGCCGCCGCCAAGTTGCCGCGTCTGAGTGCTGAATTGAACGCTCCTGCCGGCGATGTTTTGGTTGAGCTGAAGTTCGCTCGGGACGAGCAGGGTGTTCGTACCCTGAACGGCCATTACCAGGTCGAGGTGGCGCTGATTTGTCAGCGCTGCCTGGAGCAGGTCGAGGTAATGCTTGATAGTCGGTGTGAGGTGGGGTTTGTCGACAGTGATGAGGCAGCGCGTAATCTGCCGCGTCACTATGAACCGGTTATTGTGGATGACGAGACGCTCGATCTGTATGGGCTGATCGAAGATGAGTTGCTGCTGGCCTTGCCTGCGGTACCCATGCATCCACTGGATAGCTGTCAGCACCCGCCGGGCTATCAGCCCGAAGAAGCGGGGCTGGAGGAGCAGGTTGAAAAGCCCAACCCCTTCAGCGTGCTGGCCAAGTTGAAACGCGATACCTGAGCTTATAGGAGCTTATAGTCATGGCTGTACAGCAGAACAAAAAGTCCCGTTCCGCACGTGGCATGCGTCGTTCGCACGACGCTCTCGAAGCCGCTGCCCTGTCTGTGGACAGTACCACTGGTGAAACTCATCTGCGTCACCACGTTTCTCCGGATGGCTTCTACCGTGGCCGTCAGGTAGTGAACAAGGGCAACGACGAATAAGTCGTTTTGTCCACGTCAGTCCGTCTTGCGATTGATGTGATGGGCGGGGATCACGGTCCCCGCTGCATTATCCCCGCCGTTGCCCGTAGTTTGGCCAAGTTGCCTGAACTACAGGTCATACTGGTCGGCTCGAAAGAGTCGCTGGTCGCCTTGTCTCATGAGTATCGGCTGCCTGCCGAACGCGTGAGTTTTCGCTATACCTCTGAACAGATCCTTGCCGATGATTCGCCGGCCAGCGTGTTGCGCCACAAGCGCGATGCATCCATGCGCGTGGCTATCGAACTGGTGCGCGACGGGCAGGCCGATGGTTGTCTGAGTGCCGGCAATACCGGCGCGCTGATGGTGTTGTCGCGGGCGCTGTTGGGGACGCTTGAAGGTATCGAGCGGCCGGCAATCATGGCCGCACTGCCGGTGGCGGGCAAACCTTGCTATCTGCTGGATCTGGGCGCCAATGTCGATTGCTCGGCCAGGCAGTTGTTCGAGTTCGCGATCATGGGATCCGAGGCGGTGGCTGAGTTGTCCGGCAATCCGCGGCCGCGAGTCGGTCTGCTCAATATCGGCCGTGAAGTCAACAAAGGCAGTGCGCGGGTGCGTGAGGTGTCCGAGCTTCTGCGTCAGTGTGAGCTGATCAACTATGTTGGCCATGTTGAGGGGGATGGGCTATTCCGTGATGAGGCAGACTTGGTCGTGTGCGACGGTTTCGTCGGCAATGTAGTGCTCAAGGCCAGTGAGGGTCTGGCGCACTACCTGCAGGCCCAGGTGCGCGATGTGCTGGCGGCTCATCCGCTTCTGGCCTGGCTGTCGCCGCTGCTTCGTCGGCTGCGCCGGCACGATCCAGATCTCTACAATGGCGCAAGTCTGTTGGGCTTGCGCGCAGTGGTGGTCAAGAGTCATGGGGGGGCTGGCGAGCGGGCTTTTGAAGCGGCGATTGTCCAGGCTGTGGCGGCGAGCAGGGCGCGACTGGCTGAGCGGATTGCCGAGCGGCTGGCGCAATCTGGCGTGCAGAGCCTGTGACTCTGTTCAAAGCTTCGTCATCAAACCAGCATATTGTTTGGCAGACCCTGTATAAGGCCGTTCAATAATGATTGATAACAACACGAGGAACCTTGCATGACTCAAACCCTCGCTTTCGTCTTTCCCGGTCAGGGCTCTCAGACGGTAGGCATGCTCGCCGAGCTGGCGCAGCAGCACGATGTCGTCGCACAGACCTTTGCCGAAGCCTCCGAGGCTCTGGGTTATGACCTGTGGCAACTTTGCCAGAATGGCCCGGAAGCTGACCTGAATCGTACTGATCGTACTCAGCCGGCGATCCTGACCGCTTCGGTTGCCCTCTGGCGGTTGTGGTGTGCGCAGACTGATGTGCGGCCGGCTTTCGTCGCTGGGCACAGTCTGGGTGAATACTCGGCACTGGTAGCTGCCGGCGTCATTGGCTTTGCTGAAGCGGTCAAGCTGGTCGAGCGCCGTGGTCAACTGATGCAGCAGGCTGTTCCCGAGGGGCAGGGCGCCATGGCGGCGATTCTGGGCCTGACTGATGAGCAGATCATTGGCCTGTGTGCAGAAGCAGCGCAGGGCGAAGTGGTCAGTGCGGTCAATTTCAATGCGCCAGGCCAGGTGGTGATTGCCGGCCAGGCCAGCGCGGTGCAACGCGCCGTTGAAGCCTGCAAGGCTGCTGGCGCCAAGCGGGCCTTGCCGCTGCCGGTCAGCGTACCTTCGCACTGTGCCTTGATGAAGCCGGCTGCCGAGCAGTTGGCCAGCGATTTTGTTGCCTTGAACTGGCAGGCGCCGAACATGACGCTGGTCCAGAATGTCAGCGCCCGTCCGGCCGACGGGCTGGACAGTCTGCGCAGTCAGTTGGTCGAGCAGCTGTATAGCCCGGTACGCTGGGTCGAGTCGGTCGAATTCATGGCCGCCCAAGGGGTTACCGATCTGATCGAATGTGGTCCCGGCAAGGTGCTCAGCGGGTTGAACAAACGCTGCGTCAAAGGGGTCAATACCCACAATCTGGACAGCGCCGACGGTTTGGCCGCGGCGATCAGTCACATTACTCAAGGAGCATGAGCATGAGTCTTGAAGGAAAGGTTGCGCTGGTCACTGGCGCCAGTCGCGGAATTGGTCAGGCTATTGCCCATGCTTTGGCTGCCCAGGGCGCGGTGGTTATCGGTACGGCCACCAGTGACAGCGGTGCCGAGGCAATCGCCGCCAAGCTGGCTGAGGCCGGCTACAAGGGTACTGGGCTGAAGCTGGATGTGCGTGATGCTGAATCGGTCGCTGCTGTGCTGGACAAGGTTACCAGTGAGTTCGGCGCGCCTGCGATTCTGGTCAATAATGCCGGTATCACCCAGGACAACCTGCTAATGCGGATGAAGGACCAGGAGTGGGATGATGTCATCAATACCAATCTCGGCTCGGTCTACCGTCTGTCCAAGGCTGTGCTGCGCGGCATGACCAAAGGCCGCTGGGGTCGTATCATCAACATCAGTTCGGTGGTTGGGGGTATGGGCAATGCCGGTCAGTCCAACTATGCTGCAGCCAAGGCTGGCATGGAAGGTTTCACCCGGGCGCTGGCACGTGAAGTCGGCTCGCGGGCGATCACGGTCAACTCGGTGGCACCTGGTTTCATCGATACCGACATGACTCGGGCGCTGACTGATAGCCAGCGTTCCGTGATGCTGGATCAGATTCCGCTGGGTCGCTTGGGTCAGGCGCAAGAGATCGCAGGTGTGGTGGCTTTCCTGGCCAGCGATGCAGCAGGCTATATTACCGGGGCGACTATCCCGGTGAATGGCGGAATGTTCATGAACTGAATGGATGGTCATGCCGCTGCTATACTGGCATGCTCTGATCCGTGGTTTTGTTTGGCTTGGTGAAGGCTGCAAGCCTTGACCTCTTTGAGATGGAAGTGATTTGCGCTTGAAAGATCGCAAATTGTTTCTATAAACTACCCGCAGTCCGGCTTCTCGGAACTGCAACTAGGAGTGAGAACAAGGTATGAGTACCATTGAAGAACGCGTCAAGAAAATCGTTGCCGAACAACTCGGCGTCAAAGAAGAGGAAGTAACCAACAGCGCTTCCTTCGTTGAAGATCTTGGCGCTGACTCCCTGGACACCGTGGAGCTGGTAATGGCTCTCGAGGAAGAATTCGAGACCGAGATTCCGGACGAAGAGGCCGAGAAGATCACCACCGTTCAGGAAGCCATCAACTACGTGAATGCTCATCAGAAGTAATCACGTAGCCTGCTGACAGGACGTACAAAGCCGCAGCTTCCTCTGGGACTGCGGCTTTTTTGTTGTCTGTAACCTGGCCGGTACGCGAAGGTCTCTCAGCCTTGCCGCCAGCCGCCTTTATGCGGACAATAGCCGCATTTCGGGCGAGGGACGACCACGTCCGCCGTTTTCACGAGTAGATTTAAGGAGTCTCCTGTGTCGCGCAGACGCGTGGTGGTAACCGGTTTGGGTATGTTGTCGCCTTTGGGCAATACAGTCGACGAGAGTTGGCAGGCTGCGGTGGCGGGCAAGAGCGGTATTGGCCCGATCGAGCATATGGACGTCAGTGCCTTTGGCACCCGTTTTGGTGGTTCGGTCCGTGAGTTCGATATCGAGCTCTACATGGCTGCCAAGGAAGCGCGCAAACTCGATCTGTTCATCCAGTATGGTGTCGCGGCCTGCATACAGGCCCTGCGTGACAGCGGCCTGGAAGTGACTGATGCCAACCGTGACCGCATCGGCGTGTCGATGGGCTCGGGTATTGGTGGTCTGACCAACATCGAAAAGAATCATGAGCTGCTGATGAACAGCGGGCCGCGCCGGATTTCCCCGTTCTTTGTACCGGGCTCGATCATCAACATGGTTTCCGGCTATCTGTCGATTCAGTACGGTCTGCAAGGGCCGAACTACGCCATTACCACCGCCTGTACCACTGGTACCCATAGCATCGGCATGGCAGCGCGCAATATTGCTTATGGCGAGGCGGATGTGATGGTCGCAGGTGGTTCGGAAATGGCGACCAGCGGTCTGGGCCTGGGTGGCTTCAGCGCCGCTCGTGCATTGTCCACGCGCAATGATGATCCGCAGGCTGCCAGCCGCCCCTGGGATCGCGATCGTGACGGTTTTGTCCTGTCTGACGGTGCCGGGGCCATGGTGCTGGAAGAGTATGAGCATGCCAAAGCGCGTGGAGCGACCATCTATGCCGAGCTGATTGGTTTCGGCATGAGCGGTGACGCCTATCACATGACTGCTCCGCCGGAGGATGGTCGCGGTGGTGCCCAGTGCATGCGCAATGCCCTGCGTGATGCCGGGATAGCTCCTGAGGCAGTGGGTTACATCAATGCCCACGGTACTTCGACCTCGGCTGGTGATCTGGCAGAAACCATGGCGGTCAAGGCGGTATTCGGTGAGCACGCCAGCCAACTGGCGATCAGTTCAACCAAGTCCATGACCGGTCATTTGCTCGGTGCCGCCGGCGCAGTCGAAGCGATCTTCAGTGTACTGGCGCTGCGTGATCAGGTCGCCCCACCGACTATCAACCTGGACAACCCGGACGAAGGCTGCGACCTCAACTACGTGGCGCATGAAGCCCAGCAGCGTGCCATCGATGTCGCTGTCTCTAACTCCTTCGGCTTTGGTGGTACCAATGGCAGCCTGGTATTTCGCCGCCTGTGACGGAGCCCGACGTGGCTGCGCCCACTGAGCCGCTGTGCCTGATCAACGGGCAGGTCGGCTCCGCGCTGCCCGTGGATGATCGCGGACTGGCTTATGGTGACGGCCTGTTCGAGACCATCAGGGTGCGCGCTGCCCAGCCCACATTGCTCGATTATCATTTGCGCCGTTTGCGCCGTGGTGCCGAGCAACTGCGGCTGGAGCTGGACTGGGCTGCGCTGCAGAGCGAATTGCTGCTGATGGCCTCACAGTCCGGGGTCGGCGTGATCAAGCTGATTGTGACCCGTGGCTCTGGCCAGCGCGGCTATTCAGTTGCAGGAGCCCAGCAGCCCTTGAGGATTGTCATGGGGTCGGCACTGCCCGAATACCCGCCTGACCGTCAGTCGCAGGGTGTGGAGCTGTTTTCCTGCCAGACTCGCTTGGCCAGCCAGCCGCTGCTGGCGGGGCTCAAGCACCTCAATCGCCTTGAGCAAGTACTGGCGCGCAGCGAGTGGCTGGATTCCCGTTATGCCGAAGGGCTGATGTGCGATCAGCATGACCGGATTATTGAGTGTACGATGAGCAATCTGTTTCTGCGTTGGCAGGGGCACTGGATTACTCCGGACTTGAGTGAATCGGGTGTGCGTGGGGTGATGCGCGATTATCTGATCGACAGACTGGCTGAAGAGGGCGATCCGGTCAGCATTGTCGCGGTGGATCAGCTCATGTTGCATGAATGCAGTGAGCTGTTTTGCTGCAACAGCCTGTATGGTGTCTGGCCGATTGTGGCCATGAATGGACTGCGCTGGCCGGTGGGGCAGGCCACTCTGGCGGCGCAACAAATTGCAAAGCAGGCTCTGTTGTGAAAGCTGTATTTAGGTTTTTATCCTTACTTGTTGTTTTTTCAGTACTTGTTTCCGGTTCTGTGGCGCTGTGGGGGTACTTTACCCTGCAGGCTGTGCTGAGTCAGCCGGTACGAATAGAGCAACCGGAAACGCTTGATGTGCCGCCAGGTACTACCCCGGCACGCTTGTTTGGCAGCCTTGAACAACGCGGCTGGATAGAGCGCGGCGCCTGGGTGCGCCGCTACTGGCAGTGGCGAATGCCTGGCAGCATTCTGCAAATCGGTGAATACGCGCTCGAGCCGGATCTGCAGGTACGCGACTTGCTCGGCATGCTGCAGCGTGGCGAGGTGCTCCAGCGCAGTGTGACGCTGGTTGAAGGGTGGAACTTCAGACAGTTCCGTGCCGCGCTGGCCCGTGCCGAACGCCTGGAGCAGACTTTGCCGGCAGAACTCACGGCGCAGCAGGTCATGGCGGAGCTGGGTTTGGGGGATGTACACCCCGAGGGGCAGTTCTTCCCGGATACCTACCTGTATACCCTGAATATGAGTGACCGTGACATCTTGCTGCGGGCTTATCAGCGGATGCAGACGGTGCTGGCTGAAGCCTGGGAGCAGCGGGCTGACAATCTCCCGATCAGCACCCCTTATGAGGCGCTGATTTTGGCCTCGATCATCGAAAAGGAAACCGGCGTGCCCTATGAGCGCGGCGAGATCGCTGGCGTCTTTGCCCGGCGTCTGCGGATCGGTATGCGGCTGCAAACCGATCCGACCGTGATCTACGGCATGGGCGAGGACTACAATGGACGGATTCGCCGGGCTGATCTGCGTCGGCCAACCCCCTATAACACCTACGTGATCAATGGCTTGCCGCCAACACCTATCGCCATGCCTGGACGCGAGGCGCTGGTGGCCGCGGTCAATCCCGAGCCCGGTACCAGTTTGTACTTCGTCGCACGTGGTGATGGCAGTCATGTGTTCTCCGATACCCTGCAGCAGCACAACCGGGCTGTACGCAAGTATCAGATCGAGCAACGCGCGGCCAATTACCGCTCCAGCCCGCCTCCAGCTCTCAGTCAACAGGAAACAGCTCCGTGAGCGGAATGTTCATCACCTTCGAGGGGCCGGAAGGCGCCGGCAAGTCGACCAATCTGCGATTGTTTGCCGAGGCTCTGCGCAAGGCTGGCTGTGAGCCATTGCTGACCCGTGAGCCAGGCGGTACGCCCATCGCCGAGCAGATTCGCGCTCTGCTGCTGAGCGAGCATGACGAGGTCATGGATGCCGATGCCGAACTGTTGCTGGTATTTGCTGCCCGGGCTCAGCACCTGAATAGCCTGATCCGCCCTGCACTGGCTGCCGGGAAGGTGGTGATCAGCGATCGTTTCACCGATGCTACCTACGCCTATCAGGGCGGTGGGCGGGGAATTCCCGACAGCCGGATCGCTGAACTGGAGAACTGGGTTCAAGGTTCGCTGCGCCCAGACCTGACGTTGGTATTCGATGTGCCGATCGACGTTGGCATGGCCCGCGCACGAGCGCGCAGTGAGCTGGATCGCTTTGAACAGGAGCAGCAGAGCTTTTTTGAGGCGGTACGCACCAGCTACCTGCGACGCGCAGCGGCTGATCCTCAGCGTTACCGGATCATCGATGCCAGTGGCTCGCTTGAACAGGTTGGAGCCGCGCTCCAGCCGGTGATCGACGAAGTTCTGGAGCGCTGGCATGGCTGAACTGGGTATGCAGCCATGCCCCTGGCATCTGCCAGCCTGGAGCGCCCTGGTGAACCAGCCTCGGCATGCGCACGCCTACCTGTTCAGTGGCTTACCGGGTATTGGCAAGCGCGACTTTGCCGCTGCCTTTGCCGCCTGGCTGCTGTGTGAGCAGCCACAGCAAGGCCAGGCCTGCGGCCAGTGTCGTAGTTGTCTGCTGCGCCAGGCCGGCAGCCATCCAGACATGTTGCTGCTGGAGCCGGAGGAGGAGGGCAAGGCGATCCGGGTCGACGCCGTTCGCCAGCTGGTCGGCTTCATTGCCCAGACAGCGCAGCAGGGTGGACGCAAGGTGATCATTCTGCAGCCGGCCGAAGCGATGAACCAGAACGCTGCCAATGCCCTGCTCAAGTCGCTGGAAGAGCCGACCCGCGATACTTACCTGTTGCTGGTCAGTGATCAGCCCAGCCGGTTGCTGCCGACTATTCGCAGTCGCTGTCTGGTGCAGGCGCTGCCAACCCCGAGCCGGGATCAGGCATTGCAGTGGCTGGCCGGACAATTGCCGGAATTGAGCGGCCAGCAGCATGATGCTTTGCTGCAAATGGCAGCTGGTGCGCCGCTGCGGGCACTGGCACTGCAGGGACTGGAAGCCGCTGTGCTGCGGGAAAAGGTCGTGGAAGGGGTCAAGGAACTGCTCAAAGGGCAGGTCTCGGCCAGCCAGCTCACTGATCGCTGGTCGTCGGTACCGCTAGAGTTGCTGGTAGATTGGTTCTGCAGTTGGACGCTGGATCTGCTCAAACTGCATACCCAGGCGCTGGATCAGCCCGAGAACAGCGATATGGACAAGGTTCTGGGTTATATGGCTCAGCGTATTCAGCCGCTGGCCCTGGGTCAGTGGCAGCAGTGGCTGCTGGAACATCGCGGCATGATCCTCGGTAAAGCTAACCTGAATCGTGCGCTGTTTATCGAAGCGATGCTGATACAGTGGAAACAATTGCTGGAAAGGCGTTAACCTGAGCAATATCGACATGCTTAAGCAGGGAAGGACCTGGTACTTATGAATAATCCGACCGCACCGGGACCCCGCAACGGTATTCTGTCCCTGACCATCAAGGACAAATCGGTGTTGTATGCGGCCTATATGCCTTTCGTCAAACATGGCGGTCTCTTCATTCCGACCAACAAGAGCTACCGGCTGGGCGATGAGGTGTTCATGTTGCTGAACCTGATGGAAGAGCCGGAAAAGATACCGGTGGCTGGCAAGGTGATCTGGGTTACTCCGAAAGGTGCCCAGGGTAACCGTGCCGCCGGCATTGGCGTGCAGTTCAGCGACCAGGACAACACTGCCCGCAGCAAGATCGAGACCTATCTGGCGGGTGCGCTAAAGTCCGACCGTCCAACGCATACGATGTAAAGAAACCAGAAGCCAGCGAACTGCTGAAACGTTCTTTCCCGCTATTGCGAGGTGGCAGTCCATATCCGGATTGCACTTGGCAGAGCGGTATGGATTGCCGCGTCGTTACACTCCTCGCAATGACGAGCTTGTCAGCGTTCCAAAGCTAGGATTAAAGGCTGCAAGCCAGAGATTTTTTCATGCTTATCGACTCCCACTGCCACCTTGACCGTCTGGATCTGACAGCCCACAACGGTTCGCTGGATGCGGCCCTGGATGCTGCCCGAGCCCGCGGTATCGGCAAATTTCTGTGTATTGGTGTCGATGCCGCCAATGCCCCTACCGTCAAGGCGTTGGCCGAGCGCTATGCCGATGTGTATTGCAGTGTGGGTATCCACCCGCTGGATCTCAGCCGTTCCGAGCCTACTGATCTCCAGTGGCTGATCCAGGCGCTGGCGCATCCCCGGGTGGTGGCCATTGGCGAGACCGGACTGGATTACCACTACGAGCCGGAGCTGGCAGCCCAGCAGCAGGCTTCATTTCGTTGCCACCTTCAGGCTGCCCAGCAGACCGGCAAGCCCGTGATCATTCATACCCGTGAAGCCCGAGCCGATACCCTGGCGCTGTTGCGCGAAGCCGATCTGCCTCAGGCCGGCGTGTTGCATTGCTTTACCGAGGATTGGGACATGGCCAAAGCTGCACTGGATATGGGCTATTACATTTCCCTGTCCGGGATCGTGACTTTCCGCAACGCCGAGGCCCTGCGTGACGTTGCCCGCCAGGTACCGGCCGACCGCCTGCTGGTGGAGACCGATTCGCCCTACCTGGCACCGGTTCCGCATCGGGGCAAGCCCAACGAGCCGCAGTATGTGCATGAGGTGGCCAGTTTCCTGGCTGAGCTGCGGGGTGAGTCCTTCGAGCAATTGGCCGAACAGACCACGGCCAATTTTCACCGGCTGTTTCCCCTGTCTGCCTGAGGCGCTACTCACAATCAGGTGTGTTTCAGGCAAAAAAAACCCGAATCCTGGGGGATGGATTCGGGTCAAGACCATTAGGAGTGATACACAGACGGGACACGCTGCCCGTCCAGACAGGCACGGCACTTGGGGGAGATGCCGCAGGCCTGATACGTTGAGTATTGATGATAATCCCCAGCTTTCCAGCGCCAATCGCGGGTTTTATAAACTGATTTGGAATACGTTCAACGGCAGCTTATCGTCAACCGTTGTTAGTCTTTCAGGCCTGGGTCAGGCGATAAGCCTCATCCAGACGCATCAGCGCCTGGTCCAAGACCCGCTGCGGAGTATAGAAATGTGGCGACCAGCGAATGCCTCCGCCGCGCTGGGCGCAGACGACGTCAGCCTTGCGTAATTGCTCAAAGACTGCAGCCTGGCTCCGCTCGTGCAACCTGAAGGTCACGATACCTGCTCGTCGTGCAGGCTCGCTGGGACTCAATAGTTCGATAAAGGGTCGTTGGCGCAGTTGCTCAAGCAGATACTCAATACGCTGTTCCAGCGCCAAGGCTACCTGCTCCATCCCTACATCCAGCAGCAACGACAGGCTGGCCGACAGGGCCTGCTGGGCCAGCATGTTCGGGCTACCGGGTTCAAAGCGCCGGGCGCTGCTCGCCGGTTGCCAGTCTTCACGGTCGTAGTCGCCAAGGGCTTCGACCATGTGCCAGCCGAACTGGGTCAAACGCAACTGCTCACGCGCCGGCGCCCGGCAATAGAACACGCCGAGGCCCTCCGGGCCAAGCAGCCACTTGTGTCCGTCGGCCATGGCGAAGTCGCAATCAATGGCCTGAACGTCGAAGGGCAGGGCGCCCAGTGACTGGATCGCATCGACGCAGAACAGCACACCGTGCTCCCGGCAGGCCCGGCCCAGGCGCTCAAGGTCAAGCCGTAACCCGCTGCCGTATTGCACCGAGCTGATGCTCAGCAGGCGGGTGTCGGGTCCCAGGGCTGAAATCAATGCAGCTTCGGGGTCAGGACTGTCCAGGCTCACCTGGTTCAGGCGCACACCCTGGGGCGCCAGGGCTTCCCAGACAATCCGGTTGGAAGGGAACTCCTGGTCGCTGATCACAATCTCGTCACCAGCCTGCCAGTCGAGTCCCATGGCGACGAAGGACAGGGCCTCAGAGGTGTTCTTGACCAGTGCGATGTCATCGACCGAGGCGGCGTTGAGCAGTGACTGCAATTGCCGGCGCAAATGTTTCTCTGCCTGCGACCAGCGTGGGTAGTCACGGGCGCCCTGAACCAGGTTCTCCCGGGCAAAGGCGCTGACAGCTTCGGCGGCGCGTTTGGGCCAGGGTGCCACAGCGGCGTGATTCAGGTAGCAGAGCTGGTTGAGTTGGGGGAATTCGGCATCCCAGAGGGGTTGGTGCAGCATTGAATGGCTCCGGGCAAAGTGCAGGACGGTAACTATACTGTCATGGGTTTGACCTAATTTGGTTGTATCACCTTAACAGAACAAGGATGCGTTTATGCCAATCAAGCAGCTTTTGTTACCTGCCGTGCTGGGATTGTGCCTGCCACTGGGCGCGATGGCCTCGGAGTTGCGGTTGTTGACCTGGGGTGGCTATGCCCCGGAAGACGTGGTCAGCGAGTTTGAGCGCGAGACCGGTATCAAGGTTCTGGTGACACTCTCCAATAATGAAGACATGATTTCCAAGTTGCGGGCCACCGGTGGCTCCGGCTTCGATCTGGCTCAGCCCAGTCAGGACCGGGTAACCAGCGCGCAACAGGAGTACCGCATCTATAAGCCGATGGACCTGTCGAAGATCGACACCAGTCTGTTCATCGAGTCCATGCTTGAGGCCACCAAAAGCAATACCGCCATTGCCGATGAAGTCTACGGCGTACCTCATGTCTGGGGCACCACCGGGCTGATCGTGCATGACAGCGTAGCTGATCAGGTCAAGGATTTCGCTGATCTGTGCAAGCCTGAGCTGGCTGGCCGGGTGTCCTATCGTTTGCGTCGGCCGATTCTGATCGGCATGGCCTTCTCTATGGGTGAGGACCCGTTCGCCGCCTATGCCGACATGCCGCGTTACGAGCAGATCATGCAAAAGGTTGAACAGCAGCTGGTCGCCTGCAAACCCAACGTCAAGGCTTACTGGAGTGGTGGTGATGAACTGATCAATCTGGTCGCTTCCGGCGAGGTGGTGGCAGCCAAGGGTTGGGATGCCGGCGGCTGGAAGCTGCAGGCAGAAAACCCGGCGATTCATTTTGTCGCGCCCAGCAGTGGCGCGCTGGGCTGGATCGATACCTTTGTGTTGCCGCGCCGGGGACGCAACGATGACGCCGCCTATCAATGGATCAACTTCGTGATGCGACCGGATATCGCAGCGCGGATCACCGAGTCGGCTGGCAATTTTACCGCCTCCAAGGGCTCCGAAGAGTTCGTCAACGAACAGCTCAAGGCCAGTTTCCAGGACAGCTTCGATCAACAGGCGCTGGATAACATCAAGTGGTATCCGCCAGTACCACCGGGGCTTGAGGCATTTGAAGGGCGTATTCTCGATCGGATTCAGGCGCACTGACCTGAGCATATGGCAGGTGCCGGCCTCAGGGCCGGCGCCTTGATTTCCATAGTGGGCCAGGGTAACTCATGACATCAGGCAATCAGCCCTTTGACCTCGAATGCCAGGAGGTCTGCAAACGGTTTGCCGGCCATCAGGCGGTGGACGGCGTTTCCTTTCAAATTCCTGCCGGTTCGTTTTTCTCGATACTCGGGCCTTCCGGCTGCGGCAAGACCACGCTGCTGCGCATGCTGGCCGGGTTTCTTGAACCCGATAGTGGCGACATCCGGATCAAGGGTCGTTCGATGCTGGGGATTGCGCCCAATCGGCGGCCGCTGAACATGGTGTTCCAGCACCTGGCGCTGTTCCCGATGATGAGCGTGGCTGACAACGTCGCCTATGGGCTCAAGCGCCGAGGGACTGGCCGTGAGGAAATTCGTCGCCGGGTGGCGGATGTGCTGGAGCGGGTCGGTCTGCCCGACAGCGGCGACAAGAAGCCCGAGCAATTGTCCGGCGGCCAGAAACAGCGGATTGCGATTGCCCGCTGTCTGGTGCTTGAGCCAGCAGTACTGTTGCTCGATGAGCCGCTCGGTGCACTGGATCTGAAACTGCGTGAACAGATGAAGGTGGAGCTCAAGCAATTGCAGCAAACCTTCGGCACCACCTTCATCTACATCACTCACGACCAGTCCGAGGCGCTGGTGATGTCGGATCAGGTGGCGGTGATGAACCAGGGCCGGTTCGAGCAAGTCGATAGCCCCCAGGGGCTGTACTACAACCCGCAAACGCCGTTTGTCGCGGGCTTCGTTGGCGACAGCAATCGCATGGCTGCACGTCTGCTTCAGGCCGGTCCGCATGCTGAGCTGGAGCTGGCTGGTGGGTTGCGGGTCAAGGCCCGGGCGGCCACTGCGCCGGTAGCGCCTGGTAGCCAGGCCAGTCTGTTCGTGCGCCCGGAAAGCATTGTCGCCTGCTTGCCGGACATGCCCTGTGAGCTGGATAACCGTCTGTCCGCGCGGGTGGAGACCCTGTTGTTCGATGGAGCCAACAGCCGGATCGAAGTCAGTGTGGCGACGGGTAGCCAACCCCTGAACCTGACCGTACGCTTACCTCAGACCCCGGCTTACGCCCGGCTGCGTCCAGGCGATTTGCTGACGTTGGGCTGGGCTGCCGATCAGGGGCTGTATTTCCCCGAGACCGGAGCCTGAACATGAGCAGCACCTGGCGTCTGGGAACGCTGCTGTTGATGCTGCCGCTGCTGTTGTGGCTATTGCTGTTGATCCTGCTGCCGCATCTGGACATGTTGACGGTGTCACTGCGTGAGCGGGTAGCGTTCGGTGAGTACCGTTTCAGCTGGATGCACTATCAGGCCTTCTTCAGCGAATCCTTGTACTGGCGCACCTTTCTGCGCACGGCGCTGATGTCGATTCTGGCCACCTTCCTGACCCTGGTGATCGCTTTGCCGGTTGCCTGGTATATCGCCAAGCTGGTACGTGGCCGTGCCCGTACCACGCTGTTTCTCGCCTGCCTGGTGCCGTTCTGGGTCAGCGAGCTGGTACGCACCTATGGCTGGATGATCCTGCTGCGTGAAAGCGGTGTGATCAGCGGCCTTTTGCAATGGCTGGGGTTGGCCAGTGGGCCGGTTGAAATGCTCTACAACGATGTGGCGATCATGGTTGGGCTGATCTATGCCTCGATGCTGTTTATGGTCGTGCCGCTGGTGACGACGCTGGACAGCCTCGATAACAGCCTGGTGGAGGCCGCCTATGACCTTGGCGGTAATCACCTGAGTGTCTGGCGCGACATCATCATTCCACACGCCATGCCCGGCATCGTCTCTGGCTGCATTGTGGTGTTCATGTTGACTCTGGGCAATTACCTGACGCCGGTACTGCTCGGCGGCAAGGACAGTCTGTGGTTCACCGAACAGATCTTCACTCAGTTCATCACCCGCTTCAACTGGGAGCAGGGCGCCGCTTTTGGCGTGCTGCTGCTGTTCTTGTCTTCGCTTATCGTCTGGCTTGGGCTCAAGCTCAGCGGCCAGTCGTTCAGTCAGACCATGAGGTGAAGCATGATTGCCTCCTTGCCCCTGAGCCGCCGGTTTCGCTGGATTTACGCAGCCTATGTCGTGGCTTTTTTCATCTATCTGGCCGCGCCTTTGCTGGTGGTGGCGGTGTTTGCCTTCAACGACAGCCGCTTTCCGGCCTTGCCCTGGCAAGGCTTTACTCTGGACTGGTTCTTGTCCGGCAGCGGTCGGATCGGCCTGTTCGATGACCGGCCGATTCTGCGCAGCATCGGCACCAGCGCCTGGGTAGCCAGTTGGGTGACGCTGGCGTCAATCAGTCTGGCCACGCTCAATGCCTTTCTGTTCGAGCGCCATCAGTTCCCGGGCAAAAACCTGCTGTTCATCCTGATGTTGTTGCCGCTGGTGATTCCCGGCGTGATTCTGGGCATCTCGATTCTGGTGTTTGCCAGCAGCATCGCCAACTACTTTGACTTCAACCATGATCTTGAACTGGACATGCTGCGCCCCGGGTTGTTGCTGGTGGTGCTGGGGCAATTTGCTTTTCTGACTACCATAGCCACCTTGGTGATTGCCGCCCGGCTACGGACCTTTGACCTGCAACTGGAAGAGGCTGCCCGTAATCTGGGGGCTACGCCGCTGGTGGCCGTATTGACCGTGACTCTGCCATTTTTGGCGCCGGCAATCATTGGTGCGGCGCTGGTGTGTTTTTTGATGTCGTTCGAGAACTTCAACACCACCTTGATGTTGGTCGGCTCCGATGCGCCGCTGACGATCACGTTGTTCAGTCGGCTGCGTGAGGGAGCAACCCCTGTCCTCAATGCCGTGTCCTTGCTGCTGATGTTGGGCTCGATGTTGCTGGCGCTGGTCAGCATCTGGGTTCAGCGCAGGCCTTAGGGAACCTCTGAAAAACTACCTGCGTTGGCAATACTGCGTTAAAAACAGCCTCAAAATGCTCATTTACATTAAGTAAACTCCGCTTTTTCGGCTGTTTTTGCCTTGTCTTGCCTGCCTCGCCTACGTTTTTCAGAGGTTCCTTAACAGACCCTATTGGTCATTTCTGTTACCAACAATGTGCAATCGGTCATTTAGTTGGCATAATGATGCACTTTGCCGTTATGGATTCAGGTACATCAATGCAGAAAGAATCACGCAAGGTGCGCGAATTTCGCCGCCGTGAACAGGAAATTCTCGACACCTCACTGCGTCTTTTCCTCGAACAGGGAGAGGATAGCGTCACCGTTGAGATGATCGCCGACGAAGTCGGTATCGGCAAAGGCACCATCTACAAGCACTTCAAGTCCAAGGCCGAGATTTATCTGCGCCTGATGCTGGACTATGAGCGTGACCTGGCCGAGCTGCTGCACTCCGATGCCTTTATCAAGGACAAGGCGGCGCTGCCGCGCGAATACTTCGCCTTCCGCATGAGCGATCCCGAGCGCTATCGGTTGTTTGACCGGCTGGAAGAAAAGGTGGTCAAGGCCAACCAGTTGCCGGAACTGGTCGAGCAGTTGCACCAGATCCGGGCCTCCAACTTCAATCACCTCAAAGGGGTGATCCAACTGCGCATTGATGAAGGTTCGCTGGAAGACGTACCGCCGTATTTCCACTATTGCGCTGCCTGGGCTCTGGTCCACGGCGCGATGGCCATGTATCACTCGCCATTCTGGCGTGAGGAGATCGGTGATCCGGAAGGCTACATGCAGTTTCTGATGGATGTCGGGGTGCGCATGGGCAACAAGTTCAAGCGCCGCAAGGAAGGCGAAGGCGGCGCTCCAGCAAAAGTCTGAACCCCGAGCAATACGGCGGGTCTATGGTGTGTCTGCTAGTGATAGAGGAGATATACCGTGGCCCGCTTTATCCTGTACGCACTCTGCGCATTGCTGGCGCTGCCGGCTCAGGCCAGAGACTACCGCTACAGTGACGCCCACCTGCACTATGTTGACTTCTTCCAGAAATCCGCCGGGATGGAACGCTTGCTCAAGGAAATGCAGGCCAGGCGGATCGATCATGTAATGCTGTCGGGCATCCCGGTAGCCAAGATGTGGCACGAGAATGAACCCAAGCGCCCGCGCTACTATGCCGGGGATGATGCTCCGGTCTATTGGTACAGCGCTACCGACTACCTGATCGCCGATGCGCTCAAGGGCCTGAGTGCCGAGCAGCGCCGACATTTCCATCCGTTCATCTCGGGCTTCAACCCCAGCGACAAAAATGCCGCTGCGCATATCCGTCGGCTGCTGGAGCGTGATCCTGGGTTGTGGCACGGGATCGGTGAAATCTTTACCCGTCATGACGACCTGACTGCATTGACCCATGGCGAGCCGCCACGGGCCAACAGCGCAGCCTTGAATCGGGTTTACCATCTGGCCGCCGAACATGATCTGCCGGTGATGGTACATAGCAACATTACTTCAAAACGTGAGCGCAACCCGCTGTATTTACAGGAAATAGAAGAGCCGCTTGGTGAGCACCCGGATGTCCGCTTCATCTGGGCGCATGCCGGTACCAGCATGGAGATTCATCGCCATCAGGAATATCTTGAGTTCCTGTTGCCGCAGCTTGAACGGCTGTTGTCGACCTACCAGAACCTGTATATCGACCTATCCTGGACCATGCTCGAGCCTTATCTGCTCGACGACCAGGGGGCGCCAGATCCAGACTGGGTGGCGTTGGTCGAGCGTTTTCCTGAACGTTTCATGATTGGTTCGGATGTGGTCGGGCGGTTCGGCAACCTGGGCAATCATCTTCAGGCTTTCGACCCTTTCCTGGATGCTTTGCCTGAATCGGTTGCGCACCAGGTGGCGCGGGATAATTTCGTGGCGATCCTGCCCGAAGCGGTGCGTCAGGAGCTGGACTGAGGCCAACGCCGGCAAATGCCGGCGTTGGTTTGGGTGGCGGGTTAACGCAGAGGCGGATTGGCCCAGTAACCACAGCGGTGATAGCCGAGGAAGGTCAGGGCGCTGGTGCTGGCCGGTTGTGGCGGATCAAGTACCAGGTATTGATTGTCGGCCGCTTGCGGCCAGGCAGGAGCGACCCCATCGCTGGTGTTGGGGTCACCGAACTTGGCGAACGATGTCCAGTAATCAACCATCAGGCCGGCCAGATTGTCGATCTCCTCATCAGTGCCGGTGTAACGCTCGCGCATCAGCTCTTGCGGGTAGAGCACATAAGGAATCTCGCCAGCATGGGTGGCACCCATGTCGAAACTCACCAGGGCCGGACTGACCAGCGTCCAGGGAGCGTTTTCATCACGGAACCAATACTTGAAGGTGTTCATACCCTGGGCGGCGAAGGTGCCGGCGTGCAGGCTGCTGTTGCAGGCGAACATGAAATCGGTCCAGATGGCGGACAGGGCGGTGGAGAGCGGAGCGCTTTCACTGGCATAGAACCCCAGATAATCGCTGGCGATCTGATCATCATCGTAGGGCACGCTGGCCTGGTATGGTGCAAAAAAGCTGGTTACCCGGCTACGGTATTCCGCTTCGCCCAGTGTTTCCAGCGACGCGCCGCCAAGCTCATCAAGGGCAATGAACAAGGTGCCTTCGTTCTGATTGCTGCCGATCATCATGTCCAGGTTGGTATTGAACTGGCCGGTTTGCAGCGCGGCCATGATCGACAGAGGCAGCAGATCGCTATCCGGGTCTACGCTCGGCATGCTTTGCGAACCCTGGGCAGCCAGCAGAGCTGGAACCGGCAAGGCGCGCAGGCAGTCAGCAGCGGTTGCCAGGTCGTCACAGCCCAGGGCATTGGCAATTTGCACACCGCCAAACTGGGCGGCTACCTTAGGTACCTGGAAGGGCGCGTAGGAGCCACTCTGTACGATGGCCTTGTGGAACAGTTCTTCGCTCTGCGCGCGCGGTGAAACCACATGACTCATGACGCTGTGGCCACCGGCCGATTCGCCGAAAATGGTCACGTTGTCCGGGTCGCCGCCAAAGGCCTGAATGTTCTGCTTGACCCAGCGCAGGGCTTGCTGCTGGTCCATCAGGCCGAAGTTGCCACCATCGGACTCCAGTGATGGGTGTGCCATGAAACCAAGATTGCCAAGCCGATAATTGAGGGTAACGACAACTACGTCCTGCTGGACCAGGCGGGTGGGGTCATACTCGCCGCCGCCATCGCCAAATACGAAGGCGCCACCATGGATCCAGACCATCACTGGCAGATCTTCAGCCTGGTCAGGGGTGTAAACATTCAGGAACAGGCAGTCTTCATCACCTTGCGGCTGTCCGGTCATCAGGCTGGTCTGCGGGCACATGGCGCCGAACTCTTCGCTCAGCTCCAGCACGGCATCACGCTGCGCGGCAGCCTGGGTTGGAGCCAGCCGCAGTTCGCCGACCGGTGCGGCGGCGTAGGGTATGCCACGAAATACCCGCATACCGTTGAGTGCGATGCCCTGAATGTCACCTTCACTGGTGCTGGCCAGCAACGGGTTGGCTTCCGGCTCTGTGGCTCTGGAGCTCGAGCTTGAACCTGAACTGGACAGGCAGCCACTTAGGCTGGCGGCGACGACCAGCGCTGAAAGGCTGGTCAGGATGAAGCCCGGGCGGGCGCGGTTTGTTGTCATTATTCTGGTTCCCCATGCGCATACGGTTGTAGTGAATCGCGCTTCCTGAGTCTTTATCTTTGTTTGGAAGGCTTGCGAGGCATAAATGCTAATTGCTTCACATGGCGCTGTCAGACCCGGAGATGGGTGATCCCATTTTGCTGCTACATCGTTTAGACTGGCGCGTTCGAATCCGAGCCGCTCTGGACTCAGGCGTTGTTTTCAGGAGTACTCCATGGCCGCACAGCCGTTTCCCGTCAGCTATATCGAACCGGTATTCAGACCGCCCAGCGAAGCCCACTCACTGATTCTGCCGGTCACCAATGGCTGTTCCTGGAACAAATGTACGTTCTGCGAAATGTACACCGCGCCGCAGAAGAAATTTCGGGCTCGTGATGAGGCTGAGGTACTGGAGGAAATTCAGCGCTGTGGTGAACAGTTGCTGGTGCAGCGGGTATTTCTGGCCGATGGCGACGCCATGGTGCTGCCTACCCATCGTCTGTTGCGCATCCTTGAAGCGATCCGCCAGCATATGCCCGAGGTCAACCGGGTAACCTCCTACTGCTTGCCGCGCAACCTCAAGCGCAAGTCTGTGGCTGAGCTGAGCGAGCTGCGCGAAGCCGGGTTGGCGATGCTGTATGTCGGGGCCGAGTCCGGCGATGATCAGGTACTGGAGCGGGTCAACAAAGGCGAAACCCGGGCTTCTACCAGCGAGGCGCTGATCAAGGCTGGCGAGGCTGGTATTCAGCGCTCGGTGATGATCCTCAACGGTTTGGGTGGGCAAAGCCTGAGCGACCAGCACGCCCGGCACTCGGCAGAACTGATGAATGAAACTCAGCCTGAATACCTGTCCACTCTGGTGGTCAGCTTCCCTCAGGGTATGGAACGCTTCAAGGAGCGTTATGCCGACTTCCAGCCGCTCGATCAGCAGGGACTGTTCCGCGAGATGCTGACCTTCCTGCAGACTCTGGAGCTGGACAGCACGGTGTTTCGCAGTGACCATGCTTCCAATTACCTGGTGCTCAAGGGTGTGCTTGGAGCTGACAAGGGGCGTATGCTTGAGCAGGTGCGCACCGCCCTGCAGCAGCCGGAGCGGGTGAAGTTGCGCCCTGAGTGGATGCGCGGGCTGTAGCGTCAAGGAGAGAGTTATGCGGTTGGGATGGCTTGTGGCGGTAGTGCTGGTGCTGGCTGGCTGTATGAAACCGTCCGATATGCAGCAGAGCGCTCGCTATTATCTGGGCGATGCCGGGTTGATGGATCATTACACGCTGACCCGCAGCGCAACCTGGACGCTGCAGTCAGACTCGCAGCTGTTCATTGCCCAAGGGCATTTTGTCCCGGTAGGTCATCCCTATGCGCGGCCCAATGTGGTGGCCGAAGAGACCTTTGCCGCCGCCGTACAGGTTTTTCCGCTGGTACGGCGCGCCGAGCAGCCGCTTGGGCTGGAGCAGGCACTGGAGCAGGCTATCAACCACCAGGCTGATTACCTGCTGTACACCCGCTTTGCCCGCGCCGAAGACGGCGTCAGTACCCGTGAGGAGTGGGAGGAGTCGGGCGAACTGGCTGATGTCGGGCGTGACCGCGCGGTGTTACAGTTGATTCTGATGGAAACCGGTAACCGCTACATGGTCGACTATGCGGTCATTCAGGCGCGCGGCGGCTTCCTGCAGTTTTACAAGGCCAAGCCCGAAGACCTGTTGCGGCGGCCGCTCGAGGACTATACCCGGCGTCTGCTCGGTCGTTGACAGGAGAGACTCATGGACAATCGCCCACCCCCTCCGCAATCGCTGCTCGACAGCATTCCCCAGACGGGCAGTCTGCATCGCCGTGAACCGGCTCCGGTTCACCTCTGGAACCCACCGCTATCCGGCGAGCTGGACATGCGAATCACCCGCGATGGCACCTGGTACTATCAGGGCGGGCCGATTGAACGCAAGGCGCTGGCGCAGTTGTTCTCCGGCATTCTGCGGCTGGATGAGGACGGCCGCTACTATCTGGTTACGCCGGTCGAACGCTGGGCCATTCAGGTCGATGACGCGCCTTTCGTCGCGACCAACCTGAATATCGAGGGTGAAGGACAGTTGCAACGCTTGCGCTTTACCACCAGCCTGGGTGATGAGTTCGAAGCCGGCACTGAGCATCCGATAACCCTCAAGTGTGATCCTGATAGTGGCGAGCCGGCACCCTATATACTGGTGCGCGCCAATCTGCAGGCGCTGATTCATCGCAACGTGTTCTATCAGTTGGTTGATCTGGCAGTAGCCCATGAGCAGAACGGGCACAGTGCTCTGGGAGTTTGGAGCAACGGTCAGTTTTTTCCGATGGACGGTGGCGCCGAGGCGCGCTGAAGGTCATCCCGCGTCAATTGCGGGCTGGCCGTCAGGGCTGGCCGGCCATTCCCCGAAGTGCTTTCCAAGTCAAGCCCGCCAGGGCAAGAAATCAAAATTTTTTGCAGTTGATATTCACCATATCTAGGTCTAGCATTTCCTCCAACGCACAATACATAGTGTTTTTGCCCTGATGCGCTGGGCGTAGGCCAAAAGCCCGCGACAGACGCTTTCAGTGGCGATGCAGTAGACCTTTCAGGAGAATATGATGAGTCAAACAGCCAAGGTGCAACGTCTGCATAACGTGGTTAACAGCATTCCCATGCAGCCGGCCTCAGAAGACATCTGGGATACCAAATACCGACTCAAGACCAAGGATGGGGCCGCCATCGACAAGACTGTCGATGAAAGCTACCAGCGTGTGGCTCGCGCCCTGGCCGAAGTCGAAGCTCCCGAAGTGCGTGAAGAGTGGTACGAGAAATTCCTCTGGGCTCTGCGCCATGGCGCGATTCCGGCTGGGCGGATTACCTCCAATGCCGGTGCGCTCGAGCACAAGCCGGCAACCTCGACCATCAACTGCACGGTATCGGCGACCATCGGCGACTCGATGGACGACATTCTCTCGAAACTGCATGAGGCAGGCCTGACCCTCAAGGCCGGCTGCGGCATTGGCTATGAATTCTCCACCCTGCGGCCCAAGGGTGCCTATGTCTCCGGCGCGGGGGCCTACACTTCGGGCCCGCTGTCGTTCATGGATATCTACGACAAGATGTGCTTCACCGTGTCTTCGGCTGGTGGCCGGCGCGGTGCCCAGATGGCGACCTTCGATGTTGGTCATCCCGATGTGCTGGATTTCATTCGCGCCAAGCGCGAGAACGGTCGGTTGCGTCAGTTCAATCTGTCGCTGCTGATCACCGAAGAATTCATGCAGGCAGTCGAGGCCGATGCCGATTGGAAGCTGGCCTTTCCGCTGAATCAGGCCGAAGCCGAGGCCGACCGGGTTGATCTGAACGATTCTGAACAGGTGATCTGGCGCGAGTGGCCGAGCAATGAACGTTACATCACCCGTGATGACGGGCTGGTGGCCTGCCGCATCTTCCGCACCATGAAGGCGCGCCGGGTGTGGGACATGATCATGGCCAGCACCTATGACTTCGCCGAGCCGGGTTTCATCCTGATCGATCGGGTTAACCAGATGAACAACAACTGGTTCTGCGAAGAAATCCGCGCCACCAACCCCTGTGGTGAGCAGCCGCTGCCGCCCTATGGCGCCTGCCTGCTGGGCTCGATCAACCTGACCCTGTTCGTGCGTGAACCGTTTACCGACAAGGCACGCTTCGACTGGGACGAGTATCGTCGGGTGGTCGATATCTTCACTCGCATGCTCGACAACGTCGTCGAGATCAACGGCCTGCCGCTGGAGCAACAGCGGGGCGAGATTTTCCGCAAGCGTCGGCACGGCATGGGCTTTTTGGGCCTGGGCTCGACCATGACCATGTTGCGGATGAAGTACGGCTCGCCTGAGTCTCTCCAGTTTACCGAGGAAGTCTCGCGCGAGATGGCCATGCAAGGCTGGCGCACTGGCCTGCAACTGGCCGAGGAGAAAGGCCCGGCGCCGATCATGGACGAGGAGTTCGTGGTAACCGAGGCCATGCTGGCCAAGCGCCCGGAAATGCGCAAGGACGGCATCAAGGCTGGCGACAAGCTCAAGGGCAAGGTGCTCTGGGCCAAATACAGCCGCTACATGCAGCAGGTAGCGGGTGAGGACAAGAAACTGGTCGAGGCACTGGCCAAAAAAGGCTCGCGCTTCACCCACCACAGCTCGATTGCGCCAACCGGCACCATCTCGCTGTCATTGGCCAACAATGCCTCCAACGGCATCGAGCCGAGCTTCGCCCATCACTATTTCCGCAATGTGATTCGTGAAGGCAAGAAGTCCAAGGAAAAGGTCGACGTGTTCAGCTTCGAGCTGTTGGCCTATCGTCACTTCATCGACCCGCAGGCCTTGCCGAGCATGGAAGCTGACAAGCGCAATCTGCCGGACTACTTCATTGCCGCCGATGACGTGAGTCCGATGCAGCATGTTGATGTTCAGGCCGCCGCGCAAAAGTGGATCGATTCGTCGATCTCCAAGACCGCCAACGTGCCGACCGACTACCCCTACGAGGACTTCAAGGACATTTACCTGTATGCCTTCCACAAGGGCCTGAAGGGTTGCACCACCTTCCGCTTCAATCCCGAGGCGTTCCAGGGCGTGCTGGTCAAGGAGCAGGATCTGGCCAATACCACCTACCGCTTCAAGCTTGAAGATGGCAGCGAGGTTGAAGTCAAGGGCAATGAAGAGATCGAGTACGACGGTGAACTGCACAGCGCCGCCAACCTCTATGACGCCCTGAAAGAAGGCTATTACGGCAAGTTCTGAAGCCGTCAGAATCGTACATTTTCAGATTGAAAAGCCCCGTGAGTGCGGGGCGAGGACCGAAAATCATGGCATTGAAGATCAGCAGCAAAATTGTCGACTATGCTGTCGTTAAACCCGACGAGCAGGTCAAGGCGCCGGAGGTCAACAGCCCGGCCATTGAAGAGATGCACGAGAAGCTCAAACGCCCTCAGCACCTGGAGGGCAGCACCTACAAGATCAAGACCCCGGTCTCCGAGCACGCGCTGTATGTGACCATCAACGATGTGGTGCTCAACCCGGGAAGTGATCATGAGCTGCGTCGACCCTTCGAGATCTTCATCAACTCCAAGAACATGGAGCACTACCAGTGGATTTCGGCGCTGACCCTAATTATCTCCGCCGTGTTCCGCAAGGGCGGCGACTGCACCTTCCTGGTTGAAGAGCTGCACAGCGTGTTCGACCCCAAGGGTGGCTACATGAAGCGTGGCGGGCGCTGGATGCCCTCGCTGGTAGCTGAGATTGGCGACGTCATTGAGCAGCACCTGAAGAAAATCGGCCTGATCAAGGATGAGGTCGACGAGCACCAGAAAGCCTATCTGGAGCAAAAGCGTGCCGAGTACGTCGGCCTCAAGCCGCAGGATCAGACCGCTGCCGACTGTGATGACAGTACCGAGTCCTATCCGCCGGGGGCGCAGATGTGCGGCAAGTGCCATACCCAGGCCGTGGTCCAGATGGATGGCTGTATGACCTGTCTCAACTGTGGTGATAGCAAGTGCGGTTAACCGTGTAATCAAACCGTGTGAGGCAGTTTGGCGAAGAGCTCCGTGAGGGGCTCTTCGCGTTTTTGCCGCCAATCCCGGTGGTGGCGCTGACAAACCCCTGTCCGGGCAGGGATAATACCGGCAGATTCAAGGAGAGCCTCATGCCCGTCACTGATACCACCGTACTGCTTGCCGCGATCTGTCTGGCTTTGTTGCTGGGCTGGGCCCTGACCGCCGTGTTGCTGGTGCGCCGAGTCAGGCGGCTGGAGCAGGATTGCTCAGCGTTGACAGGACAACTGGATCAGCAGCGTCAGCAGGCTCAACAGGCGCTGCTGGACAACCACCAGTTGCAATCGCGCTTGGCCACCCTGGAAACCCGCAATGAACACCTGCAGGAATCCCGCGAGCAATTGACGCAGCAGCTGGAGCAGGGTGGGCGGCGGCTGGAACTCAGTGAGCGTGAGCGTCAGGCGGCCCAGGTCGAGGCCCAGCGAAATCAGACCCTGGGGCAGGAACTGCAGCGTCAGCTGGAGGAGCTGCGTGCTGAGCGCACGGCGATGCAACAGCGCCATCAGGCTTTGCAGGACGAACATGAACGGCTCAAGGTCGAGCACTCCACCCTGCAGACCACCCTGGAACAGCGCCAGCGCCATTTTGTCGAGCAGCAGCAACTGCTCAAGGACAGTCGCGAGCAGCTCAAGCTGGAGTTTGAACAGTTGGCCGGCAAGATTTTCGAGACCAAGGGCCAGGCCTTTTCCCAGCACAGCCAGCAGTCGCTCGACAGTCTGCTCAAGCCATTCCGCGAGCAGATCGAGCAGTTCCGCGCCAAGGTCGAAGATATCCATCACAAGGATACCCAGCAGCAGGCGGCACTGGCCCAGGAGCTGCAGCATCTCAAGGAACTGAACCGGCAGATCACCCAGGAAGCCCATGACCTGAGTACCGCGCTGCGGGGGCAGAAAAAGACGCAGGGCAACTGGGGCGAGCTGATTCTTGAGAATGTGTTGGAGCGCTCGGGGCTGCGTGCAGGCAAGGACTTCCAGCGTGAGGTCAGCATCAACACCAGTGAAGGCAAGCGCATGCGCCCCGACGTGCTGGTTTACCTGCCCCAGGACAAGCACCTGATCATCGACGCCAAGGTCTCGCTCAACGCTTACACCCGCTATATCAATAGTGAAGACGAGCAGGAGCGGGCAGTGGCCCTGGCTGAGCACGTGCAGGCGGTGGGCCAACGCATCCGCGAGTTGTCGGACAAGAGCTACTTTGACCTGCCGGGTCTGAATGCGCCGGAAATGGTGTTCATGTTCGTGCCCATCGAGTCGGCGTTTGTTGAGGCACTCAAGGCCGATGAAAGCCTGTTCCAGAAAGCCATTGAGCAGAACGTGCTGGTAGCCACGCCGACCACGCTGTTGACCAGCCTGAATATCGTTCGCCAGCTCTGGCGTTTCGAGGATCAGAACCGGCACACCGCCGAATTGGCTGAGCGGGCGGCCAAGGTTCATGACAAACTACGGACCTTCCTGGTCAGCATGGACGGGGTCGAAAAAGGCCTGGAACGGGCGACCGATGCTTACAAGAAAGCCCGCGAACAACTCGTTACCGGACGCGGAAATCTCGTTAAGCAAGTCAATGATTTCAAAGAGTTAGGCGTTTCAGTTAAAGCAGAACTTGGAGAGGCGTGGACCGAGCATGCAACCCTGGAGCTGGGGGCGCCGGAGGAGTCCTGAGACTCACCCCGGCAATAGCGGCTACAGATGATAGTCGCCGTTGGCTTCGGGCTGATAAAGGATGTCGATGATCTTCAGTTTCAGCGGCCGGCCACTGGGGCCGCGCCAGTCAATACTCTGGCCGACCTTGAGCCCGAGCAGGGCGATGCCTACCGGCGCCAGTACCGAGATAGTGCCGGGCTTGCCGGCTTGTTCCGGATACACCAGAGTCAGAACGAATTCACGGCCGCTGGCTTCATCAATGAAGCGCACGGTCGAATTCATGGTCACCACATCCGCCGCAACGTGGTCATGACTGACAACCTTGGCGCGAAGAATCTCACCTTCCAGGGCTTCGAGCAGGTTGATTGGGGCGTCCAGGCTGGCCAGCACTTTATCGAGGCGCTGAATGTCCAGACGGGTCATGGTGATCTCAGGTGATTTGTTCATGGCGAACGGCACTACTCCTTGACGGACGAAAATGAAAAAGAATCAAAAAATTAAATAAAGACAAAACAGGAAAGAACGTGAAACCGGCAGGGCGCCGACAACTAAGACCATACCAGAACCGCGGTTACTTGCAAGCCTGGCCGATAGTCGAATCGCCAAGTGGCTGTTTTTGCGGTTCGCCGTTTGCTGCTGGGCCGTTTAGACTGTGGGATGGGCAGGCATAGGGAGTCGTTGCATGCAGGTGCTGAAACAGGCCGCGCTTTTCGTTCGTACCAATCTCTGGATCATCCCCCTGGGGCTGTTGCTGGGCTGGGCTCTGATCCGCTATCTCGATCCGGCTCCGCCGCGTGTTCTGGTGATGAGTACCGGCAGTGAAACCGGTGGCTACCACCGCTTTGGTCTGGCCCTGCAGGAGCGTCTGGCCGAGCAGGGTCTGACTCTTGAACTACGCTCAAGCCGGGGATCGCTGGACAATCTGCAGCACTTGCTCGACCCGGACTCGTCAGTCTCTATTGCCCTGGTGCAAAGCGGTACCAGCCTGTTGCTCACGCCGGCCGAGCAGCGCCGCCTGGTTGGGCTGGCAGCGCTTTATCACGAGCCGTTATGGCTATTTCAGCGCAAAGGGCTGGAAATCACCCACCTGGATGATTTGCGCTCGCTGAAGGTGTCGGTCGGCAGTGAAGGCAGTGGGACCTGGGCTGTGGTGCGCAGTCTGTTCCAGGCCCGTGACGATGAGTCGCGATTGCTGGAGCTGAATGGCGGGGCCTGGCAGGCCCTGGCTGGCCGGGCTTCGCTCGACGCTCTGCGTGAAGGGACTCTGGATGCCGCCTTTTTCGTTTTGCCGGCCAGCAATGCGCTGATTGCCGAAATGGTCGCCAATCCCGAGCTGGAGCTGGTCAGCTTGCGCCAGACTGAAGCCTTCAGCGCCCGCCTGCCATTTCTCGATACCCTGCAACTGCCTGAGGGGTTGCTGGATATCGGGGCCAATGTGCCTGCCGAGCCGATCAGCCTGTTGTCACCGGTGGCGACGCTGGTCGCCAATGAGCGCTTTCATCCGGCCCTGACATCCCTGGTACTGGAGGCGGCCCGAGAGGTGCTGCGCGAAGGCAACCTGCTCGACAAGCCCGGCGCCTTCCCGGCGGCCCAGCCTTTGGAACTGACGCTTAGCCCCGAGGCAGACTTCTATCATCGCCAGGGCGTACCGTTCCTGCAGCGCTACCTGCCGTTCTGGGTGGCTTCGATCGTCGACCGCTATGTGGTGCTGGTGATTCCGTTCATCGCCATCATGCTGCCGCTGCTGCGCAGCATGGGGCCGCTATACCGTTGGCGAATCCGTTCCCGGGTCTATCGCTGGTATGAGCAATTGCGACGGATTGACCGCTTGCTGCACAGTGGAGCCATTGCCGGCGAGCTGGAGCGGGAGATCCAGGCATTGCACCAGCTTGAAGATGAGCTGAGCCGGGTGGATGTGCCGCTGTCCTACGCCCATGAGCTGTACAGCCTGCATCTGCACGTACGCTACATGATCAAGCGGCTGGAAGGCTTGAGAACACAGGCCGGCTGAACCATTGGGGCGGAGTCCAAGCTGTTACAAGCCATTGCCTGCGACTTTGCACATAGTGCCAGGGCCCCTAACATGCGGTCTTGGACAGACAACGAGGTGAACATGAGGGATGCTCTGGACCGGGCGCTGGCATCGGTCGATGAAGTACTGCTGGGCAAACAGCAGGCGGTGAAGCTGGCGCTAGCCTGTATTCTGGCCAAAGGGCATCTGCTGATCGAAGACCTGCCGGGCATGGGCAAGACCACCCTGTCGCAAGCTCTGGCTCGGGTACTAGGCATGAGCTACCAGCGGATTCAGTTCACCAGTGACCTGCTGCCCGGGGATATTCTCGGTACCTCGGTCTTCGACCGCAACAGCGCCCAGTTCGTATTCCACCCGGGGCCGATTTTCTCTGAACTGATTCTGGCCGATGAGATCAACCGGGCCACGCCGAAAAGCCAGAGCGCCCTGCTCGAAGCCATGGAAGAGGGGCAGGTGACTGTCGATGGAGCGACCCGGCCATTGCCGGATCCGTTCTTCGTAATTGCCACCCAGAACCCGGTAACCCAGGGCGGCACCTTTCCCTTGCCCGAATCTCAGCTGGATCGTTTTCTGATGCGCCTGTCCTTGGGCTATCCCTCGCAGGCGGCTGAGCGTTCATTGCTGCAGGGGGCTGAGCGGCGGGTAAGGCTGGAGCGGATGGAGCCAACCCTGGGGCGTGAGCAGTTACGTCAGTTGCAGGCGGCGGTGCCTGGAGTCAAGGCCAGTGAGGCGATCATCGACTATATCCTGCGTCTGGTGGCCCAGACCCGGGAAAGCCCGGTCTGTGCCTGGGGGTTGTCACCGCGCGCCAGTCTGGGCCTGTTGGCGGCCTCACGAGCCTGGGCAATGCTCGAACACCGTGATTATGTAATTCCCGAGGATGTGCAGGCGGTCCTGCCGTCGGTTGTCAGTCACCGCCTGCGGGCCAATGATGATCCAGCCGGCCATGGCGGCGGCGGGCTGGCGCAATGGTTGCTGAACGAGGTCAACGCGGTGTGATTGCCCGGCTCAGCGGTCAAACCAGCCGCCTGTTCCAGCGCTGGATCGGTAAGCGCATTCCGGCGGCTCGGGAGATCCGGCTCAATCATCGGCGCATCTTCATCGTGCCGACCCGGGCAGGACTGGCGCTGCTGGTATTGCTGGTGATCATGCTGTTGGGAGCGATCAATTATCAGAATAGCCTGGTCTATGCGCTGACCTTCCTGCTGGTAAGCCTGTTCTGGGTTGGGCTACATCATACTTACCGCAACCTGGCCGGGCTGGAGCTACGGGCGACCGGCAGTCGACCGGTATTTGTTGGCGAGTCGGCGCCGCTGTCGCTGACCCTGGCTGCTGTGCAGCACGAACATCAGGCACTGACCCTGTACTGGCCACGCACTCAACCTCAACGTCTGGATGTGGAAGCCGGGCAGGAGACGACGGTTACCCTGTATCACCCGGTGCATCAGCGTGGCTGGTTTCGCCCCGGGCGCTTGCGGGTTGAAACGCGCTATCCGTTGGGCTGGTTTGTTGCCTGGAGCCTGGTCGATCTGAACTGGCAGGTGCTGGTGTACCCCAAACCTTTGGTCGCTGCGTTGCCGCGCCAGGGCGCTGGTGGCGATGGCGATGGCGCTCTGCTCAATGCTGAAGGGGTCGACGACTTTCAAGGGCTGCGGGCCTATCAACCCGGCGATTCACGCAGGCGCCTCGACTGGCGGGCCTGGTCACGAGGGCAGGGGCTGCACAGCAAGGTGTTTGCCGAACCCAGCCAGAACAGTCTATGGCTGGTACTCGACAGCGCGCCGGGCCAGGATCTTGAACAGCGCCTGGGTTATCTGACCGGCTGGGTACTGGAGCTGGAACGGCGTG
Source organism: Pseudomonas jilinensis (assembly GCF_003586265.1). NCBI lineage: Bacteria > Pseudomonadati > Pseudomonadota > Gammaproteobacteria > Pseudomonadales > Pseudomonadaceae > Pseudomonas > Pseudomonas jilinensis. The sequence goes on from NZ_QJSA01000002.1 coordinate 237,085, forward strand.
GCCAGCCCTATGGCCTGCAACTTGGCAGCCAGCGTCTGGGCCCAGCGTTGGGCGAAGCACACCGCGATGCCTGCCTGAAGACCCTGGCGTTGTATGGGGTGGCAGCATGACGGCAGCATTGATTCCCCGCAACAGTCTGGCCTGGCTGCTGACGGCCCAGGTTGTTGTGCTGTTGCCGCACCTGCCACGTCTGCCGTTCTGGGTGGCGGTACTCTGGATGGCCTGCGCCTTATGGCGAGTACAGATCCAGCGCATGCGCTGGCGTTATCCCGGCAGTGTGGTCAAGGTGCTGGCGCTGGGGCTGATTGCGCTAGGGGTATTCACCACCCAGGGCAGCCTGCTGGGCCTGGATGCTGCGGTGATGCTGCTGCTCTTGCTGTTCATGCTCAAGCTGCTGGAGATGCGCAATCCGCGTGATGCCCTAGTGGTGATCTACCTGGGCTTCTTCATCATCGCTACGGCGTTTCTGTTCGATCAGGGCATCCTGCTGACGCTGTATCAGTGCCTGAGCCTGCTGGTACTGGTGGCTGCGCTGGTCGGGCTACAACAGACACCAGGGCGCAATGATCCGATCCGGGCTCTGCGCAGCTCGGGGTTGCTGCTGCTGCAGGCGTTGCCGTTGATGCTGGTGCTGTTTGTGCTGTTTCCCCGGCTCGGGCCGCTGTGGGCGGTCAATACCCCGGGCAAGAGCGCCACCATCGGGCTGGCCGAGAGCATGGCGCCGGCTGATATCGCCAATCTGGCTCGCTCGCCCGAGCTGGCTTTTCGCGCCAGTTTCGAGGCTGACATTCCCGCGCACAGCGAGCTTTACTGGCGAGCCCTGACTCTCAGCCATTTCGATGGCCGGCGCTGGAGCCATTCCAGTTTTGCCTCGATTGGCATGCCGCGACCCTGGGAGCCACGGGGGGAGGCGGTGCGTTATCAGGTGGTGACCCGCGCCAGTCAACAGCCCTGGGTATTCAGCCTGCGCGGCGCCTCATCCGATGATGACAGCCTGGTGCTGACCCGCGACTTCATGCTCCAGGCCAAACGCCCAATCACCCAGACCCTGGCCTATCAGGCTACTTCGTGGCCGGAAAGCCGGCTTGATCCGCATGATCTTGATCCCTTGCAGCAGCGGATCTACACCGCCTTGCCGGAACAGGGTGATCCGCGCAGCCGGGCCTGGGCCGAAGAGTTGCGTACGCGTTATCCACGCGATGCTGAGCTGGTTCAGGCGTTGTTGCAGCACTTCAATCGTGAACCCTTCCATTACACCCTGCGACCGCCGACGCTGGGCCGGCACAGCAACGATGAGTTTTTGTTCGACAGCCGGCGCGGGTTTTGCGCCCACTATGCCGGAGCCATGACCTTTGTCCTGCGGGCAGCCGGCATTCCGGCCAGAGTGGTAGCCGGCTATCAGGGTGGTGAAATCAATCCGCGTGGCAACTATGTGCTGGTGCATCAGTTCGATGCCCATGCCTGGGTTGAGGTCTGGCTGGACGGGGAAGGCTGGGTCTCGGTCGATCCGACCTTCCAGGTTGCACCAGAGCGCATCGAACGTGGGCTGCAGGATGCCTTGCAGGGTGAGGGCAGCTTTCTTGAAGGCAGCCTGATGGCCCCAGCCCGTTACCGCAACATCGGCTGGATCAACAACCTGCGTCTGGCCTGGGACGACCTCAACTATCAATGGCAACTGCGGGTGCTGGGTTATCAGGCCGAGCGGCAACTGGAGTTCCTGCAACGTTGGCTGGGTACCACAGACTGGCAACGGGTCGGCCTGGTCCTGCTGATTGCTGCCGCACTGGTCATGTTGCCGTTGGTGGTATGGAGCCTGCGTCCGCGGCGCAGGCACCCTGACCCGCGTCGGCAAGCCTGGGAGCAGCTTGATCGCAAGCTGCGGCGCCTGGGGTTGCAGGCGGTGCGTGGCGAGGGGCCGCGAGCCTGGCAGCAACGCCTGGAGCTGCACCTGCCGGCGCAGCGAGAGCCATTGGCAGCCTTTTTCGATGAATATGTTCGGCTGACCTATGCCGAGGACGGCATACCTGACCGTGACACCTGTGCGGGGTTACGCCGGCATCTGGCTGTACTGACGCGCGCGTTACCGCTCAGAGCGGGAAAAATTTCGAGACCGGCGCAGCACTTGCCCGGTCAGTCCACCCACTTATAATGAGCAAGTGCCCGCAGCAGCGGGCTGAACTCTGGCGGAGACTGCATGCATCCTTTCAACGCGATTCGTCCCCCGCGTCTGGCGGTTGGCTTGGGCATGGTCGGCATGATTCCCTTTGTCACCGGAGCACTGGGGCTGTGGGTAACCCCAGAAGTCTGGCGTGAGCGAGTCATGGAGGAACTGCTGGGCTATGCCGCAGTGATTCTTGCCTTCATGGGAGCGATTCACTGGGGGCTGGCCATGCGCGCCGAGGAATCCAGCGAGAAGGCGCCATTTCAGCTGGGCTTGTCGGTCATCCCACCGTTGCTGGGTTGGGTGGCGTTGAGTTTGCCGATCGGCCTGGCCATCCCGGTATTCTTTTTCGCCTATGCGGCGCTGTACTACGCCGATATCTGGGCGGTGAATCATGGCCTTGCGCCGGTCTGGTATCCAGCCCTGCGCAAGCCATTGAGTATTGTGGTGATTCTGTCGTTGCTGGTGGCCTGGGCGGCCACCCTGATAACCCATTGACAGGGTTTGTCTGGCGCTCAGCTTTTCTTGACGAATTCGGACTTCAGCTTCATCGCGCCGATGCCGTCGATGCGGCAGTCGATGTCGTGATCGCCTTCAACCAGTCGGATATTCTTGACCTTGGTGCCGACCTTGACCACCAGGGAAGAGCCTTTCACCTTCAGATCCTTGATCACGGTGACGCTGTCGCCGTCCTGTAGCGGATTGCCATTGGCGTCGGTAATGACCCGGGCCTGCTCTGCGGCAGCGGACTCGGCAGCGGTCCACTCATGGGCGCATTCGGGGCAAACAAATTGAATGCCGTCTTCGTAGGTATATTCCGAGCCGCAGGATGGGCAAGGAGGAAGCTGACTCATCGGGTGTCCTTGGTCTGATCCATTGGGCCGGGGATGATGCCCGATTAGCTGGGGGGTGTCCATGCGGCCATTTTACGCAGCCACGGGCACAATCGCTGCTCGCGGCTGGCTTAAATCACCGCCCCAGGGCTCAGTGCCAGGCGTCAACCAATGGGCTGACATTGGCGTCGCTGACTTCCGCGCGGGCCTTGAACCAGTCGGCCACGGCTTCACGATCGGCATCGGTGGCCGAGCCGCGTCCGGCCTTGCAGATAAAGCCGCCATTGATCCAGCCGCCGAACTCCAGTCCGCGTGGGATGACCACTTCATCAAGGAAGGCGTCAACCAGCGCATCGGCCTGACTCTCGTCCAGCGGCTGTTTGAGCTCAACACTGAAATCGAACCCCATTTCCTGGAATTCATCGACGCGCAGTTTCTTTCTGAGGCGGCGGCTACGTTGGGTAGTCATGGAAACCTGTTGCTCCGTTGCTGATTAAGGGGACACTTTAGCCGGATCGCCCAGGATTGGCATGCAATTTCGTGTCTGCGCGATCTGCGGGCGCTGGCTTGACAGTCTGTCAAGCCGGTGCTTTGTTGATGTCAGTAGTCGGGGTTGATTCCGGAGCGCCAAGGAGGCCTTTATGCTGAAGCCGGATCGTGCGTCTTTGCTGTTTGTCTGTCTGTTTGCCTGCCTTCTCCCGCTCCCCAGTGCCGCTGCCAAAGCACCAGCGGTGTTGATCGAAAACGTCTACCTGTTCGATGGCAAGTCGGACCGTCGTTCGGCGCAGCCGGTCCATGTACTTGTACGTGATGGTCAGATCGCAACGATCGCCACTCGCCCGATCACCCCCGAAGAGGGTGTTCAGGTTGTTGACGGGGAACAGCGCACACTGATGCCCGGTCTTATCGATGCCCATTGGCACTCGGTACTGGTCAGCCCGACAACCGTTGAAGCGCTGACGGCAGATATCGCCTATATCCATCTATTGGCCGGCCAGGTAGCCGAAGCTACGCTGATGCGTGGTTTCACCTCGGTGCGAGATATGGGCGGGCCGTCCTTTGGTCTGCGCCGGGCCATTGAGGAAGGGCTGATCAGCGGCCCACGAATTTTTCCTTCTGGTGCTATGGTGTCGCAAACTGGCGGGCATGGAGATTTCCGCCTGCCCTACGAGGTGCCGCGCGCAGGCAACTCGCCGCTGAATTATTCGGATCAGGTACGGGTTACAGCTATTGCCGACGGCAGTGACGAGGTACTGCGCAAGGTGCGCGAGCAACTGATGATGGGTGCAACCCAGATCAAACTGATGGCTGGCGGCGGAGTTAGCTCGTTATATGATCCAATCGATGTGACCCAGTACACCCCGGACGAGTTGCGTGCAGCGGTGCTGGCGGCAGAAAACTGGGGCACCTATGTTGCCGTGCATGCCTACACTTCGCGGGCCGTGCAGATGGCTCTTGAGGCCGGGGTGAAAAGTATCGAACACGGCCAGTTGCTGGATGAGGAAACGGTGCGGATGATCGCCAGCAAGAACGCCTGGTGGAGTTTGCAGCCGTTTCTCGACAACGAGCTGGCCAACCCTCAGACCGGCGCCTCCCGGGTCAAGCAGTTGATGGTCAGTACCGGCACCGAGCGAGCCTTTGATCTAGCGAAGAAACACAAGGTCAAGGTAGCGTTCGGCACTGACATTCTCGCCAGCGGTGATACCGGAGATAAACAGAACCGGCTGCTGGTCACACTGGAGCGTTGGTACAACCCAGGCGAGGTCCTGCAGATTGCCACCGGCAATAATGGTCAGTTGATTGGCATGGCTGGCGAGCGTTATGGCCTGGCGGGACCGCTTGGCGTGCTGGAAGAAGGGGCCATGGCCGACATGCTATTGGTTGATGGTGACCCGACAGCAGATCTGTCCTTGATCGCCGATCCAGACAAGAACTTTGTGCTGATCATGAAAAACGGCGTGATTTACAAGAACCTGTTGCCATAGTGGGTTGTGACTGGGGCTTGGCTACGCACTGACTCTGGCAGTCAGAAACGATAGTCCAGCCCCAGGCCAAGTCCGTGAATGCGGGCATCGAACTCGAAACCACCGTCCGTGTAGTCCAGCCACATGTGCCTGTAACCACTAGCAAAGCCGTTTGTTCGTTGATTGAGTAGCCGGCACTGACCAGAATATCGGTCATGGAATCCGAGCCAACCCCGAAACCGCCGGTCATTAGCCAGCCCATCAGATAAGCCCGCGAGTCCAGGCGATAGAGCCCCTTGGCACCGATTACCGGGTCATGGAAGCGTTCGGTGCCCGAGCGCTGGCGTTCGATGGCGCTGGCTGGCAAGCTCAGCAGGGCGCCAAGCAGTGCCGTAACGATGGAGTAGCGTTGGCGGTAGCTGGGCATGGGGGCTCCCTGTTGGTCGCTGCTGATGAGCTACTGGTTTTCCTTACCGATAAAACGATAGATCACAGCACCCAGAGCCGCACCAACAATTGGGGCCAGCCAGAACAGCCACAACTGCGCGATGGCCCAGTCGCCAACATAAATGGCGACACCGGTACTGCGCGCCGGGTTGACCGAGGTATTGGTGACTGGAATGCTGATCAGGTGAATCAGGGTCAGGCATAACCCGATCGCAATCGGCGCAAAGCCCTGCGGGGCGCGTTTGTCGGTGGCGCCGAGAATCACCACCAGGAACATCATGGTCATCACTACCTCGGTGATCAGCGCCGAGCCCAGACCGTAACCATCGGGAGAGTGGGCGCCATAGCCGTTGGAGGCAAAGCCTGCAGAAACATCAAAGCCGGCCTTGCCGCTGGCAATCAGGTAAAGAACCCCGCCGGCAACGATACCGCCAACCACCTGGGCGATGATGTAGGGAATCAGTTCTTTTGCCGGGAAGCGGCCGCCAGCCCAGAGGCCAATGGAAACCGCCGGGTTGAGGTGGCAGCCGGATATGTGACCGATGGCATAGGCCATGGTCAGTACGGTGAGACCAAAGGCCAGTGCAACCCCGGCCAGACCGATACCCAACTCGGGAAAGGCCGCGGCCAGAACCGCGCTTCCGCATCCACCCAGTACCAGCCAGAACGTGCCAAAAAACTCCGCGACATACTTGTTCATAAGCGTCTCCTTTGCTTATCAGGAACCCTTCAGTCGCGTGATACATGGACGCCGTCCCCGACAGCATCACATGGTCCTCTATCCAGATATCACTCTGGACTGAAAGCACACATTGAGCATAGTCAGCGGTTATGAAATCAGGTAGTGGCGGGGCAGGGGAAATGCGCTGCCGGGGCAGGCAGATCGCGCCAGCATCAGACTGGCGCGCGATGGGGATCGGGGGGAGTGCTTAGCGCACGCGTTGCCCGGTAGCGATCTCGCTGAGTCGCCCGGCTTCAAACTCCAGGGTGGTCATCAGTCTTCCGCTTCCGGGGTTGTAGGTCCATTCCTCAATCTCGACACAGGTTTGCACATTGACGCTGGTCGCATCCGTGGTGGCGCTGGTGGTCAGAGCCCGGCAATGACTATGCCGTGATTCGGGTTCTCCGCATTTTTGCAGAACGCTGGAACGGTTGTCGCCAAGACTGACCAGACCGCTATTACAGCGGTAGGTGGATTGGGCAAATGATGCGTTGGACCAGAACAGAAAGCCGACGCAGGCCAATACGGAAATACGGTGAGAGAGGTGCATGTCGCTATCCTTTTCGACTGAGGGGCATGGGAGAGTCTAACCCGCAGCAGGCTGCGCCGGAAGAGCATAAAGCAAGGCCGAGCAGTGCTCGGCCTTGTCGATGTTCAGGCCAGTTGGGCCCAGAGGTCGTATTCGTCGGCGTCGGTGACGGTGACCATGACGATATCGCCGGGGCTGAGGGCTTGTTCGGTATCGATATAGACGTTACCGTCGATTTCCGGGGCATCGGCCATGCTGCGACCGATCGGGCCTTCTTCGTCCACCTCGTCGATGATCACCGGGATGATCTTGCCGATCTTCTGTTGCAGTCGCGCGGCGCTGATAGCCTGCTGGTGAGCCATGAACCGCTCCCAACGCTCCTGCTTGATATCGTCCGGCACTGGCTCCAGGCCCAGTTCGTTGGCCGGGGCACCTTCGACCGGCGAATACTGGAAGCAGCCAACCCGGTCGAGCTGGGCTTCGGTCAGCCAGTCGAGCAGGTACTGGAAGTCTTCCTCGGTTTCGCCGGGGAAGCCGACGATGAAGGTCGAGCGAATGGTCAGTTCGGGGCAGATTTCCCGCCAGGACTTGATCCGGGCCAGGGTCTTGTCCTCGAAAGCCGGGCGTTTCATGGCCTTGAGTACCTTGGGGCTGGCGTGCTGGAAGGGGATATCCAGGTAGGGCAGGATCTTGCCTTCGGCCATCAGCGGAATCAGTTCGTCAACGTGCGGGTAGGGATACACATAATGCAGGCGTACCCAGGCGCCAAGTTCACTCAGTGCTTCGCACATTTCGGTCATGCGCGACTTGACCGGGCGGCCATTCCAGAAGCCGGTGCGATACTTGATATCGACCCCGTAGGCGCTGGTGTCCTGGGAAATGACCAGCAGCTCCTTGACCCCGGCCTTGACCAGACGCTCGGCTTCGCCCAGCACTTCGCCAACCGGGCGGCTGACCAGTTTGCCGCGCATCGAGGGGATGATGCAGAAGCTGCAGCTATGGTTGCAGCCTTCGGAAATCTTCAGGTAGGCGTAGTGGCGCGGAGTCAGCTTGACGCCCTGCGGCGGTACCAGATCGATCAGCGGGTTGTGATCGGCCTTGGGCGGGACAACCTCATGAACGGCGTTGACCACCTGTTCGTACTGTTGCGGGCCAGTGACCGCGAGCACGCTGGGGTGAACATCACGAATGGCGTTTTCTTCCACACCCATGCAGCCAGTCACGATCACCCGGCCGTTTTCGGCGATGGCTTCACCGATGGCATCAAGCGATTCGGCCTTGGCGCTGTCGATGAAGCCGCAGGTATTAACCACCACGACATCAGCGTCCTCATAGGTGGGGACCACCTCGTAGCCTTCGGTGCGCAATTGCGTGAGGATGCGCTCGGAGTCTACCAGGGCCTTGGGGCAGCCAAGGGAAACGAACCCGACTTTGGGATTGGACATGCTTTACCTCATGGGGCGGCGGACGGCCAAGGATGAAAAACGGCGTATTCTAGCCGTGCAACGCCCAGCGTTCCAGCCTTCTGGTCTGCCACTCGTCCTGTGCGTCTGCTGCATCAGCCATATGGGTGATGCTATGGTTACCAGACTAATCGGCAGGAGGCTTGAGAATGCGGGTGTGGGGTCAGGGACTACTAGCCGGGCTGGGGGTGTGGAGTAGCATGGCATTGGCGCAGGTGCCCGCAGAGTTGCTGCTGGCTGACGAAGAACGCTTCATCAGCGCCAACGCCGAATTCACGCTATTGCATGAGATGGGGCACCTGCTGATCCACGAGTTGCAGTTGCCTGTGCTCGGGCGCGAAGAGGATGCCGCCGATCACCTGGGGCTGATGGGGTTGTTTCTCTTGCACGGCGAGCACCGGCGCGAGGATTTGTACCTGCAGTTGATCGATGTGGCCGACTACTGGTCTCTGGAATCGAGCTACGCCAAGGAACGGGATCAGGCCATCCAGGCCTGGGACAGCCATGCCATGGATGATCAACGTTTCTACAATATCGCCTGCCTGATCTATGGCAGTGATCCGCAAAACCTGGACTGGGTGCTGGAGGTCACGGGATTGCCGGATGAGCGCTCATTTTACTGCGATGAGGAGTACCGTCAGGTCGAGCATGCGGTGACCTGGCTGAGTGAACACTTTCGGGCCCGTTCAGCGGAGCAGGGGCATCGTATCCAGGTTGAATATGGGCCATTGCCGGTGCAGTTGGAGGGTGGCGAAGCCTTGCTGGCGCGGATTCAGGCCTCGGGAGTGATTGAGCAGGTGGCCAACCGGGCCAGCGACAGTTTTCCACTGCCGCGTCCGGTCAGCTTGCGGCTGGTCACCTGCGGTGCTCCTGATGCTTGGTACAACCGCCTGCAGGGCGAGCTGAATCTGTGTTACGAGCTGATCGAGCACTTCAGGGTGTTGGCGGCTGAGCTGCCAGCGCTGCGTGCCCGTCGGCTCCAGGCGCACGGGCAGTAATCTCAGCGGCCCTGGGGAACGGAGCTTGCGGTTTCGGCAGCCCAATGACTGATCGGCGCCGGGCGGCCGAACAGATAGCCCTGGAACAGCCGGCAGCCAAGCTGTTTCAGGCGCGCCAATTGGGCTTCATTTTCCACGCCCTCGGCAATGATCTCGATTTCCAGGCTTTCGCCCAGGGCGACGATGGTACGGATGATGGCCTCGTCGCTTTTATCGGTCAGCAGATCGCGCACGAATGACTGATCGATCTTGATCTGATCCAGAGGCAGGCGCTTGAGATAGCTCAGCGAGGCGTAACCGGTGCCGAAGTCATCCAGCGAAAAGCGCAACCCCAGATCCTTGAGCCCCTTCATTTTCTTGATGATGCTTTCCAGATCCTCAATCAGCAGGCTTTCGGTTATTTCCAATTTCAAGTGCGCGGGGTTGATGCCGCTGACGCGCAGACTGTTGAGCACATGATTGACGAACTTGGGGTGGCGAAACTGGCGCGGGCTGATGTTGATGGCCAGGGTCAGGTGCCTGAGCCGAGGGTGTGAACTCCATTGCGCCAGCATCTGACAGGCCTGGCTGACCAGCCATTCGCCCAACGGAATGATCAGCCCGCTGGACTCGGCAACCGGGATGAAATCGCTGGGCGCAATGATGCCATCCTGAGGGTGCTCCCAGCGCACCAGAGCCTCCATACCCACCTGGCTGCCATGCTGGTCAACCTGGGGCTGGATGTGCAGGCGTAATTGCTGCTGGCTCAGGGCGTAGCGTAGATCAGCTTCCAGGCGGGCACGCCGGCTGACTTCAGCCTGCATGGTCGGGTTGAAGAAACGCATGGTGTTGCGCCCGCTGCTCTTGGCCTCGTTTACCGCCAGATCGGCGCGCTTGAGCAGTTCATCGGCACTGCCGCTGGCTTCCGATAGCATCACGATACCAAGGCTGGCGCTGGTGACATGGTGGCTATCGTTCAGAGCGAAGGGTTGTGACAGCCGCTCAAGCAGCTTTTGGCCCAGGCGCCGCAGCTGATGGCTGGCTTCGGCGTCATCCGGCAGGCTTTCAACCAGCAACGCGAACTCATCGGCACTCAGGCGGGCCAGAGTGTCGGTGGCGCGTACATGCTGGTTCAGCCGTTCAGAAACCTGACATAGCAGCAGATCACCGTAATCCATGCCCAGCGAGTCATTGAGTACCTTGAAGTTATCCATGTCGATAAAGATCAATGCCCCTTCCAGGCCGGTACGCTTGTGATTTGCCAGGGCATGGCTCAGCCGGTCGATCAGCAAGCGACGGTTGGGCAGGCTGGTCAGCGGGTCGTAATAGGCCAGTTGGTGCATCTGCTCCTGGATCTGGCGCAATTCGGTGATGTCGGTCGAAATGCCGCACAGGGCGTAGATGCGGTCATCCGGGCCATACAGCGGCAGCTTGGCCGAGAGGAACGTGTGTGGCGTTCCCAATGTGGTGAAGGTGGTGACTTCTTCGTCGACCAGTTTGATACCGTCCTTGATCACCTTATGGTCATTGTCGCGGATGTGTTCGGTAGCCTTGGCGTCGAAAAAATCCGCATCGGTCCGGCCAATAATATCTTCCCTTGAAAGGCCAAGCAGGTTGCACAGCTTCTGGTTGGCGTACTGATAGCGCAGTTTTCGATCCTTGATATAAATGCAGGCTTCTACGCTGTCGAGAATGGTGTTCAGGCGCTCTTCGCTGGCCTTGATGTGGCGGGTCTTTTCCTCGACCTGGCGGCGCAACAGAAAATTCAGGCTCAGAGCCAACAGCAGCAGTAGCGCCAGGATGCCAACGGTCCACCAGAACTGTGGAGAAACGGCCAATGCGTGCGCGTCCACTGCAGGAATGGCGCCCCACTCGCGCATGATCTCAAAGAAGGGGGATGGGTCGTTGGCCTTCCATTCGCGCAGATACTGATCAATGCGACTCAGTACCTCGTCTTGACGGCCACCAGTGCTGGCGAAAAACAACTGGGCTGGCTGGAACATGATGGGCGTGGCACGCAAGCCGGCGCGCAGGGCATGCTTATCGCCATAGAAGTGATTGGCCGCAACTACATCGGCATGCTCCTGGGCTACCAGCTCAAAACCCTGCTCAAGGCTACTGGTCGGCAGCCAGATAGGATTGATGCCGAAGTTTTCCGCTTTCTGGATCAGGTGATGGTGCTGAATCGAGCCTTCAAGAACCGCTACACGCTTGCCGTCCAGGTCAAGAAAGGCGTTGATGTCATGTCTGCCGGACTGATAGAGCTGAGACCAGCTGTAAAGGGTTGGAACCTGGTGGAAGTCCATCGTCTGCGCCCGATCTTCGCTGAAGGCAACATCCGGCATGATGTCGAGTTCGCCGTTGCCGAGCAGGTTCAGGCAGTGTTGCCAGGTACAAGGCACCGGGACCAGCGTCCACTGTTCCTGTGCGGCGATTGCGCGCAGCAGATCGCCAAAAATTCCGGATAACTGCTGCTGTTCGTCAAGCAGTAGCTTGGGTGGGTTGTGATAGACCCCTACACGCAGCTCACGGGCTTGCAGCCCGGTAGAGAGTGTCAGGCACAGGCCGAGGATGAGCGCACCAAGCAAAGGTTGGCGGGTCATCTGGGAGGGTTTCCATTCAACAGGTCCATTGTCGCGGCGCGTCCGTTCAGGTCGGCGATGATGACTAGTTATATAGTAGTGATAGCAGAAAAATACTAATCGCGGATTTTATTCCCCTTGCACTGGCGGCAGGAGGGAGAGGGAAACTTGCGGCGGGCCATGCCCGCCGCAGTGCTGCTGATCAGCGTTCCTTGATTTCACGCACTTCGGACTGGGGGATCTGGTTGACCCGACCTTCGTAGTCCTTGTATTCGATCATGCCGGTATCGTCATCGATCTTCGGCTTGTTGTCAGTCTCGATCAGCCGGCCATCATGGGTGGCGATCAGGTGATCCTTGGCGCAACCGGCCAGAACCAGAAAGGCGGCGGCACAGATCAGGGCAACAAGAGACTGTTTCATAGGAATACACCTCCAAAATGTGTATGGATAAAAACTACACACTTGTGACAGGCTGTGTCTTCAAAAGGTTCCCTTTTGATCATGCCGGAGTATGAATGCCAGGCAGTGTTGTGGCTGAGTCAGTGGCAACATATGGCCGCCATCAATCAGCTCCAGAGTGGTCTGTGGCAGGCATTCCAGCACGGTTTGAGTCTGTTCTGCCGGGTCGAGAATCCGGTCTTGCCGGCCGTAAAGAATGGCCAGCGGTACGCTCAGCCCGGCATAAGCCGCTTGTAGCTGTGGCATGCGACTGGCCAGGGCGCCGAGATCTTCGGCCGCCGCCAGAAAGTGACTGGGACGCAAGCTGAGAGTGCCACCGCCACGCTGGGCATAGTCGGCGGGCACCGGTTCCGGGTCGAATACCATTTTCAGAACCTTTTCGCGCTGCAACAGCATTAGCGGGACCGCCACAGTATTGGCGATCAGCCGACGTAGCCAGGGCTGACTGATGTTCAGTGCGGCGAAGACTTTTGGCGTGGATTGCGGCATACAGATCAGCGGGGCAATCAGTGCCAGGCCTCGCGTCAATTGCGGATGGCGCAACGCAGTGGCCAGGGCCACAGCGCCACCTAGCGAATGACCAACCAGCAGCGGTTTGTCGAGCGACAGGGCCTGGCAGAACGCAGCGACTACATCAGCCTGTACATCCAGACCTGCAAACGAGCGCGGGTTGCGTCTGGAATAACCGCTACCCGGGCGGTCCAGGGCGATGACCCGGTGAGTACGAGCCAACTCGTCAAGCAGACTGTAAGTGAAGTGCCGGGACACCCCGCTCAGACCGTGAATCAGTACGATGGCCGGCCCCTGACCGGCTTCGACATAATGCAGTTGATGCCCCATGACCCGAACGAAACGCCCCTCTGGCGGGGAGGCCAGCTGTGCCCGCCAGGCTATGAAGCGGCTGAACAGCCACAGACTGAGCAGTAACAGCAGTAGTGCGAGCAACATCCCCTGCATAATCGACATTCGGGCCACCTTCAGGGCTGGCGTTCTGGCTCGCGAGCGAGCCCCGGCAGCAGACGCCAGTAGTTGGTTGGCATCAGCCGCTCCAGCCAGGCCAGCAGGCGCGCATCATTACCAACCAGTACCCGGGCCTTGTCACGCTCAATACCGCGCAGGATGATCGCGGCAGCCTTGGACGGCGGCATGCGCAGCAGGCGCTGGGCACGTTCCAGATTGCGTGCGGCGTCTTGCTTGGAGATATCATCGGCCAGCCGGGCACTGGTGGCGATAGATGTCGCCACGCCGCCCGGATGCACCACGGTAACCCCCACCGGGCTGCCGCGCAGCTCCAGGCGCAGGGCGTTGGAAAAGCCGCGCACAGCGAACTTGCTGGCGCAATAGGCACTCTGGCCGGCCGGCGTGATCAGCCCGAACAGGCTGGAAATGTTCACCAGCCGCGCCACCGGACGCTGTTTGAGCAGCGGCAGAAAAGCTCGGGTCATGCACACCACGGCATCGAAGTTGATTGCCATCAGCCAGTCAAAATCAGCCTCGCTGACCTGATGAAAGTCACCACCCAGCGCAACCCCGGCATTGTTGATCAACAGATCGATCTGACCATGCTCGGCCATGACCGCCTGGGGCAGGGCAGCGATCTGCTCGCGCTTGGCAACGTCCAGTACATGTTCACTGGCCCGGACCCCGACAGCGCGAGCCTGTTGAGCGGTTTCTGCCAGTGCGGCGGCGTTGATGTCGGCCAGCGCCAGATGGCAGCCGCGCTCGGCCAACGCCAGAGCCAGGGCGCGGCCAATCCCGCTGCCCGCGCCGGTCAGTACCGCAACCTTGTCATTCAATCGCATGAAACGTTTCCTTCTTAATGAAAGTCCAGGGTGCCGTCGTCGATGCGCCCGTATTGAATGGTCAGCTTGTCTTTCAGGTAATTCTGGTAGACCTGCCAGGGCTTGCGGTCACCCTGTTTGGGCAGCAGCCCAGCGGCACGCTGAACATAACCGGAGGTAAAGTCGAGGAATGGGGTTTCCTGCACCTCGGGCGCGCGCCTGGGTACGGCAACGCTAAGGCCCTTGCGGTCCATATAGCGCAGCAGCCGGCAGGTGTAGTTGGCGGTCAGCTCGGCCTTCAGGGTCCAGGACGAATTGGTGTAGCCGAAGGTCAGAATCATGTTCGGCACATCGCTGAGCATCATGCCCTTGTAGGCCATGCATTCCCCGGGCGTGACCGGCTTGCCGTCGACATTCAGTTGCATGTCGCCAAGCATGTTGAGCTTGAGCCCGGTGGCAGTGACGACGATATCGGCAGGCAGCTCCTCACCGCTTTCAAGGCGCACGCCATGCTCGCTGAAGCCGGCGACGGTATCGGTGACTACCGACACCCGGCCGGCGCGCAGATCATGGAACAGATCGCCATCGGGCACCGCGCAAATGCGCTGATCCCAAGGCTTGTAGCTGGGGCTGAAGTGCTTCGGGTCGATATCCGGCCCCATCTGGTCGCGGGCCATGTCCAGCAGCCGGCGCTTGAACATGTCCGGGTGCTTGCGGGCCATATTGAAAAAGAAAATGCCGACCAGCACGTTCTTCCAGCGGGTCAAGGCATGTGCCACCGGCAGCGGCAGCCAGCGCTGCAGGCGCTGGGCGATGCCATCCACCAGCGGGCGTGACACCACATAGCTGGGTGAGCGTTGCAGCATGGTCACATGCGCGGCCTTGTCGGCCAGCGCCGGCACCAGAGTCACGGCGGTAGCGCCACTGCCGATCACCACAATGCGTTTGCCGCTGTAGTCCAGATCCTCTGGCCAGAACTGCGGATGCACGAACTGCCCGGCAAAGCGCTGTTCCTCGGGAAAGCTCGGGCGGTAACCCTCGGCATAACTGTAATAACCGGCGCACACCGCCAGCATGCGTGCCTGCAACTGCTCCTGGCGCACACTGCCATCCGCCGCGCTGATCTCAACCTCCAGCGTCCAGCAGGCGCTGGGGCTGTCCCAGTTGGCGCTGATAACCCGGTGGCCGAAGCGGATAAACCGAGTGATCCCGGCTTCTTCGGCGGTTTCTTCGATATAGCAGCGAATGTCCGGGCCATCGGCAATAGCCTTGCGTTCGGTCCAGGGCTTGAAGCTGTAGCTCAGGGTGTACATATCCGAATCGGAGCGGATACCGGGGTAGCGGAACAGATCCCAGGTGCCGCCAATGGCCTGGCGGGCTTCAAGAATGGCAAAGCGCTTGTCCGGGCACTGATCGGTCAAGGCCCGGGCCGTGCCAATGCCGGACAGGCCGGCACCGATAATCAATACATCGAGTGGTTCCGGGGCGAACTGTACTTGTTGTTGTGTGCTCATGATCCACGTCCGTAGCGATGGGTCTGGTGACAATCTAGATTGTCACTTACACTTTGGCAATCCTGATTGTCAGAATAACCCGGGTGAATATGCAGACTACCAGTCAACGCCGCTATCGTGGCTCCGCCGCCGAAGAGCGCAAAGCCCAGCGCCGCCAGCAACTGATCGACGCCGCGGTAGAGGTCTATGGACGCCTGGGTTACCGGCATGCCGGGGTCAAGCAGGTGTGTGATGCCGCCGGGCTGACCCAACGCTACTTTTATGAATCCTTCAGCCACAGCGACGACCTGCTGATAGCCTGCTACGAACAGACCGCCACCCGCCTGCGCGAACAAATCACCGCCGCCGCCCAGGCCGCCGGCATCAACCAACTGGAACGCGGCCGGCAACTGCTGCGCAGTTACTTCGCCGCGCTCAAAGCCGAACCTTTGACCGCCAACCTGCTGCTGGTGGAAATTCGCGGCATCAGCCCCGCCGTAGATGACGCCATTACCCGCTCACTGCAAGCCATGAGCGACGACATCACCCGGGTCATTGCCCGTCATGACTACATCCCCGACCCGCTGCTGCACGCCGGCGTCATGGGCGGGGTGATCCATATCGCCCTGCACTGGATGGCCAGCGGCTACCGACAGCCGGTGGAGGAGGTGGCGGAAACAGCATTGAAGTTGGGGGCGGTGTTGTTGCCCAGCTAACCGGCAAAGCCTGGCCAACCTCAAAATGGCACTTGGCCTCTACGTGATAAGGGTTTATCTTCAAACCATCATCGACAAGGAGGTCGGCATGGCCCAGCAAGGATACGCAATCGGCAGCAGAACAGCCCACAGCCTGCTATACCCCCTTGATATCGCCTGCGAAACCTCGCACCCGGTGTGCGTTGGGGCATGATTGTGTGCATGAAACAGAGAAGCCAATGAAAGCTGTCGATCCACTTCGCTGTTAGGTTTTAGGAGAAAAAGATGGAAATTTTAACGCTCATCGTTGTTGGTGGCATCTTGGTGTTCTTTGTGCTGATCGTTCTGGGTCATGCGAAAGGTGCTCCTAAGCCTGAATCAATGAGTATCGAGGCTATCCTTGGACGCATACAGTCTGAAGAAGCATGGATAAGAAGGTACAAATCACTACCTTTCAGTAATCAGCAAGGCAGTGGTATCAAAAAACAATACGAGGGGAAAAAGCTATACATCATGGAGCTGCAACTTGAATTCATGAGGCGTGGATTGGTCGCACAGGGAAAGGACATTGAGAAGGAAACAATGGTTCCAATTATGAGGAGAGCGATTGAACTGATGCGGTCTGGGATGGACGAAGATGCGGCGCAAAGTCAAGCATCTGCAGAGTACATCGAGAAAAGAGATGCAGGAAAGTCTCAGCAGGAACCGGAATAACCGTTATGAAGATATACCGCAGCGGATCGACAGCCGACCATGGGGAAACCCATGTTGAGCTGTCTTCACCAATATTTTCGTGGAACAAGAGCGAATCTTGCCTTGTTGTTAAAAAGCCCGGGGTTAAAGATTTTACTGGAAAATCTCGGCATAACTATAAAGTGCTCATTGATATTAATGATCTAAATAAGATCATGAGTTTATTGGCTGAAACTGCTTTGGAAAGCCCAGGACCCATGGAAAAATATCTTGAGCCGTCATTAAAGTCTATTCTGCAATTGAAAGCTGTGGTCAGTGGTGTCAAAACCTAACAATCGCAGTCACAGGGACAATGAACTTCCCGCTGCGCTACAAATTTGCCTGTGCTGCGGGTGTTAGGAGCTACATGGATACTCAACCATCGAATGAAAGTAAAGCCGAGCCCGAGAGCGGGTGTCTTCCCCCCGCTTCTTTGCTGGGGGGGCGTTTTCGCGCTCTTTGGCATCTCGAAGGTCATCGCCGAAGACGACAAGACTCTTGCCTCCTGGGTGTTTGGTATTGGCATAGTCGCATGGTTCTTATCGCCTTTTCTCATCTGGCGCTTAGCGAGAATGTCGCTCAGCATCCTGAGCCTCCACGCTAGGCCTCCGAGCCACCTAAAAATAGGGCTTTTCACAGAGGGTTGAGTTATGAAAAATCTTGTATTTATATCATTTGTTATTAGCTCGATAATCTCCGCTAATGTGTATGCGTGGGGTGCGCTACAATCACAAGAAGTTGATGGGTTTAGTCGCTACTGCACCTATAGTGACGGAAGCGTACTCACAGTGGGTAGTGCAGGCCTATGTCCGATTAGTAATTCAGGTGTTAAGAGTTATGGTTCGCCAACTATTAACATTGAAAAAAGAAGTGTTGGGTTTGGCTCGTTAACACGTCAAAGAGTGAATGGTTTTAGTCGATACTGTACATACTCCAATGGTGCAGTATTAACGGTAGGTAGCACCGACTTATGTCCAATTTCAGATAAATGACTTTAATTGTCTAATCCTGAGGATTAAAGTCCTAACAGATCCACCAAGAACGCAGGTTGTCTTCACTTGCTGCCGGTGGTCTACAGCAAGAAAGGAGGGCGGATACATGTCATTAAAAATATTTCTTGTGGCTTGTGTCGCGGTTCTGATGCCGGGTTTGGCATCCGCTCAAACTTGTTTTGAGTCGTCGATCATTAGTCCGATTCCGTTCATGGGTAACCACGGTGAGATCTTCAAGCTGACCGATGGCTCTCTGTGGGAGGTGCAGTACGAGTATGCATACATGTACGAGTACTACCCCATGGTAATCGTGTGCTCAACGCGAGGGAGAATGATGGTTGGCGGGAAGACATTCAACGTCCGGCAGATCGCAACCGGAGGGCCACCAACTCAATCCCCATCGGCTCCCTCTACTGATGTCATTGAATCGAGAATCGACGGGGAGTTCTCAGGCTGGGAAGGAGAGACCATCTTTAAGTTGGAGAATGGTCAGGTCTGGCAACAGGCGTCTTATGCGTACATGTACTCTTACAAATACCGACCGAAGGTGCTAATTTTCCGCACGCGAGGCGGGTACGAAATGCAGGTTGATGGTGTTAGTAATAGGGTTCGGGTGACACGCCTTAGATAACTGAGGCAGCCTAGGTTTGCCTTGCAGCGGGCGTTGGACTCCCTGGACTTCTCACCGATGCAGTGGACACTCCTAGCCTATGATTAGAGCATAGGAGGAATGCTATGAGTAGCCAACGTTATGTATAACTGGCCCAAGGAGAAATGATGCTTCTTTATATGCTCAGTGTAAGTGTCTCTATATGGGTGATTTTTTTTGGCGGAGCGAAGAGTATCAGTAATACGCTTCTTGGCTATTTTGAATTCGGGCCTGCTGCGAGCAGTTCCAGCTATATCTACATGCTCGCTTGGGTCAATCTTTTTTTCTTTGGTGGGTTATTGATTTCAAAGGTTGTCTAGGATTTTTGGGGCAATGTCCCGTTGATTTGCCATAAAAAATCCGACACCAGTCGCCCGGTATCGGATTTTTCAGAACCCCGCCCGAAGGCGGGGTTGCTTATCGGGTCTGACCCTTACAGCTGAGCGACCGGGATGGACGCTGCAGCTTTCTGGTAGGACTCGATTTCGTTGAAGTTCATGTAGCGATAGATATCGCCAGCCATGCTGTCGATTTCGGCAGCGTAGCTCATGTATTCCTCAACGCTTGGCAGGCGGCCCAGGATGGACGCTACCGAGGCCAGTTCGGCGGAGGCCAGGTACACGTCGGCGCCATCGCCCAGGCGGTTCGGGAAGTTCCGCGTGGAGGTGGAGACAACGGTGGACTTGGCAGCTACGCGGGCCTGGTTACCCATGCACAGCGAGCAGCCCGGCATTTCCATACGAGCGCCGGCCTTGCCGTAGATGCCGTAGTAGCCTTCTTCGGTCAGCTGGTACTGATCCATCTTGGTCGGCGGAGCCAGCCACAGACGGGTCGGGATGGCACCCTTGTTCTTCTCCAGCAGTTTACCGGCGGCGCGGAAGTGACCGATGTTGGTCATGCACGAGCCGATGAAGACTTCGTCGATCTTGTCACCAGCTACCTGCGACAGCAGGCGGGCGTCGTCTGGATCGTTCGGGGCGCACAGTACCGGCTCCTTGACGTCGGCCAGATCGATTTCGATCACGGCGGCGTATTCGGCGTCGGCGTCGGCCTGCATCAGGCTCGGGTTGGCCAGCCAGGCTTCCATGGCTTGGGCGCGACGCTCCAGGGTGCGGGCGTCCTGGTAGCCGTTGGCGATCATCCAGCGCAGCAGGACGATGTTCGACTTCAGGTACTCGGCAACCGACTCTTCGCTCAGCTTGATGGTACAGCCGGCAGCGGAACGCTCGGCGGAGGCGTCAGACAGCTCGAACGCTTGCTCGGCGGTCAGGTGCTCCAGGCCTTCGATCTCGAGGATGCGGCCAGAGAAGATGTTCTTCTTGCCTTTCTTCTCGACGGTCAGCAGGCCTTGCTGGATGGCGTAGTAGGGGATGGCATGAACCAGGTCACGCAGGGTGATGCCGGGTTGCATTTTGCCCTTGAAGCGCACCAGTACCGATTCGGGCATGTCCAGCGGCATAACGCCGGTGGCAGCAGCGAAGGCGACCAGACCGGAACCAGCCGGGAACGAGATGCCCAGCGGGAAGCGGGTGTGCGAGTCACCACCGGTACCGACGGTGTCAGGCAGCAGCATGCGGTTCAGCCAGCTGTGGATGATGCCGTCACCCGGACGCAGCGCGACACCACCACGGGTGTGGATGAAGTCGGGCAGGGTGTGGTGGGTGGTGACGTCGATCGGCTTCGGATAGGCCGCAGTGTGGCAGAAAGACTGCATGACCAGATCGGCGGAGAAGCCCAGGCAGGCCAGGTCTTTCAGCTCGTCACGGGTCATCGGGCCAGTGGTGTCCTGGGAACCGACGGTGGTCATCTTCGGCTCGCAGTAGGTGCCGGGGCGGATGCCTTCGACGCCACAAGCCTTGCCGACCATCTTCTGCGCCAGGGTGAAGCCCTTGGTGCTGGCGGCCGGTACGTCAGGCTTGCGGAACAGGTCAGAGTGACCCAGACCCAGTTCGGCACGGGCCTTCTCGGTCAGACCGCGGCCGATGATCAGCGGAATACGGCCACCGGCGCGTACTTCGTCGAGCAGCACCTGGGTCTTCAGTTCGAAGGTGGTGATGACTTCATCGGTGCCGTGTTTGCAGACCTTGCCTTCGTAGGGGTAGACGTCGATGGCGTCGCCCATGTTCAGGTTGCTGCAATCGAATTCGATCGGCAGAGCGCCGGCATCTTCCATGGTGTTGTAGAAGATCGGGGCGATCTTGGTGCCGAAGCAGAAACCACCGGCACGCTTGTTCGGAACGTAGGGGATGTCGTCGCCGAAGAACCACAGCACCGAGTTGGTGGCGGACTTGCGCGAGGAACCGGTACCAACCACGTCACCTACGTAGGCAACCGGCAGGCCCTTGGCTTTCATGGCTTCGATCTGGTTCAGCGGGCCAATGACGCCAGGCTCGACCGGCTCGATGCCGTCACGGGCCATTTTCAGCATGGCCAGGGCGTGCAGCGGGATGTCCGGGCGCGACCAGGCGTCAGGGGCCGGCGACAGGTCGTCGGTGTTGGTTTCGCCAGGAACCTTGAACACGGTCAGGGAGATCTTTTCGGCGACAGCCGGGCGCTTGGTGAACCACTCGCCATCAGCCCAGGACTGCAGCACGGCTTTGGCGTTGGCGTTGCCAGCCTTGGCCTTGCCGGCTACGTCGTGGAAGGCATCAAACATCAGCAGGGTGTGCTTGAGCTGTTCGGCGGCGACAGCGGCCAGTTCGGCGTTGTCGAGCAGTTCGACCATGGTGGCGATGTTGTAGCCGCCCTGCATGGTGCCCAGCAGTTCAACGGCACGCTCTTTGGTCAGCAGCGGGGAGGTGGCTTCACCCTTGGCGACTGCAGACAGGAAACCAGCCTTGACGTAGGCGGCTTCGTCAACCCCCGGGGGGACGCGGTTGGTCAGCAGATCAAGCAGGAATTCTTCTTCACCGGCCGGCGGGTTTTTCAATAGTTCTATGAGACCGGCGGTTTGTTCGGCGTTCAGCGGCTGAGGCACAACGCCTTGGGCGGCGCGTTCTTCAACGTGTTTGCGATAGGCTTCAAGCACAGTAATTACCCTCATCAGTCTGTTCCGCTTGTGACGGAACGGTCATCCTCACGGACCAGGGAAGCACTGAATAATCGCCTTCAGCCTAAGTAAACTATTCAGTGCTCCCCAACATGCCGGGAAGGCTGGGGTACAAACGCAAGCCCGTTTCTGAGTGGACAACCTGGGTAACTGGGTTGGCAGATACGAATCGGGTTGCGGGCAAACGCCTGACACACAGCCCTAACGGCGGGCCGATTCTACAGTAGTTGCCGGGTAAAGTTAAGTTGCAGAGCTGTTTGACCTTCGTATGAGACAATACCGGCGGTCCGATTGCCGGACCGGGTCACTTTTGCGGGAAACCCTGAGAAATGGGCGGGATATCACTTCATGGTTGCTAGTTATACCGACAAGACGCCGTGCGTAGGGCGTTGTTCGACGGTGTTCGGGGACACGGTCTGCCGTGGTTGCAAACGTTTCAGTCATGAAATCATCGACTGGAACCGCTATAGCGCCGAGCAGCGGGCGGCGATCTGGCGGCGGCTGGAGCAGTTGCTTGGGCAGGTGCTGACGGCGCGCCTGGCTTTGGACTCGGTGTTGGCGCTGGAGCAGGCGCTGGAGCGCTGGCGGGTGGTTTGTGACCCAGGTCAGCCGTGGACCAGCAAGGCCTACCAGTTGCTGGTGCGCGCTGGCGACGAGGCGCTGAGTGGATGTGGTTTGAAAGTGTTGCCGAGCAGGCTGGGACTAAGTGCGCGGCAGTTGCGCGATGAAATCGATCATGACTTTCAGGCTTTGTCGCAAGCCTATTACGAGCGACACACAATTTTGCCGGGGATGCCTGGCGCGCCCTTGGGCGGTCAGTGACTCATGGCATGGGGAGGCGGGAGCTGGGCTCCCGCTTCCGGTTCCTTGGTTATTTTTCCAGCAGTTCTTCCAGGTGGGCGATCATGTCATCTGGCTTGAGCACCAGCACGTCGCTTTCCAGTTGGTCGAGAATCACCTCGGCAGTGTTGCCGATCAGGGCGCCGGAGATCCCCTTGCGCGCGACGGTGCCGATGACCGTGACACTGGCGCCGACCTGCTTGGCGACTTTGGGAATCAGGGTGTCGGCTGGGCCTTCGTCGATATGCAGGCGTTCGTTGTCCAGTTCGTACTGGTCGATGTACTTGCGTGCTTCTTCGACATAACGGGCGGCAATGTTTTCGCGCAACTGATAGACCGGGTCGGCAGCCGACAGCATGGGTGCCGGGTGGGCGCTGACCAGATGAAGCTCGCCGTTGATCATCTCGACGATATCGGCTGCGTGGCTGACGATGGTGTCATGCAGTACGTGGTGTTGATCATCATGGTTGCCGAGATCTACGGCAGCCAGTACTGCGCCGCGCATCCAGGACTCGGTGGTCTTGACCATCAGCACCGGGGCAGGGCAGTAGCGCAGGATTTTCCAGTCATCCGGGGTCAGCAGTGCTTTTTTCAGCGGGTTGTCTGGTAGATGTTGCTTGATCACCAGGCCGCAGCCTTGTGCACTGGTGGCTTGAACGATGGTATCGGTCAGGTTGCCGTGCCAGGATTGCGAGGCGGAGGCTTTGAAACCAGCTGCTTCCAGTTCGGTGCAGAACTTGTCGAGCAGCGGCTTGTGATCCTGGCGGTTTTCGCAAACCAGCAGATGCAGCTCCGATTCGATGACTCCGGCAATCAGCTTGGCACGATTCAAAGCCAGTTGTTCGGTCTGGCTTGGGTCGATGATAACCAGAATACGTTTGATGGCCTGCATGGCGTTCTCCCTATGGCGGTTTTGCTGTTCTACTTTCAATGTAGCTGGTTTTTTGGGGCCTGCTGTTGATATGGGTCAAGGTGCTAGAGCGCTGATATATCCGTATAATTTGCGCTCATTGATTGCCAACGCCACGTGACTCCATGACCTTGCCGCAAGAATTGCTCGATTTTCTCCGCTGCTCAACGCCTGATGCCTGGGTTGCCCAAGCGCTGGAGCACCCTGAAGAGCTGCTGATCGATCACGCCAACTGTGAAAAGAAAGCCGCCTCGACAGCACTTAATCTGATGTTTCGTTATACCGACAAGCCCGATTTGCTGCAGAAAATGTCGCGTTTGGCCCGTGAGGAGTTGCGTCATTTCGAGCAGGTGACTGCACTGATGCAGCGACGCGGGGTTGTTTATCGTGGCTTGTCCGCCAGCCAATATGCTCAGCGTTTGCGTCAACATGTGCGTACTACCGAGCCTGGGCGGTTGATTGACACTCTGATTGTCGGGGCGTTTATCGAGGCGCGCTCGTGTGAGCGCTTCGCCAAGCTGGCACCGCATCTGGATGCTGAACTGGGTGATTTTTACCGTTCGCTGCTCAAGTCCGAGGCCCGGCATTACCAGGATTACCTGAAGCTGGCGGGCAAGTATGCCCAAGGTCCGATTGATGAGCGGGTAGCGTTCTTTGCCGAGGTAGAGGCCGAGGCCGTGATGGCCGACGATTCCGAATTTCGCTTCCACAGCGGCGTTGCCGCCCAGGCTTGCTGAGTCCGGGTGTAAGATCGAGACAGTTGTCTATAATGAGTCACTGTTGTGGTGTTTCGAGGCTAGGGAGGGGATGCATGAGGTTTGTCCGAACAGGTTGCCGCGCGTCGCTTGCTGGTTTGTTATTGGCGGCCTTGCTGAGCTCTACCCCAGCCTGGGCAACAGGTACTTGCGAACGAGTGGTCGTTGCCGGCAACCCTCAGTATCCACCGTTGTTATGGGTTGATCCGCAGGATGACAAGCGGCTGATTGGCGCTGGTGTTGAGTTGTTGGAGATGGCCCTGGCCGATGCCGGGGTAAAGGTCGAGGTGCTGAATGTCGGCCCTTGGGCGCGGGCCCAGGATGAGGTGCGCAGTGGGCGGGTGGACATGCTGGCTGGGGCCTTTCTGACTCATGAGCGGTTGGGCTATATGGATTATGTGTATCCGGCCTATATAGAGGTACCCAGCGTGGTTTTTGTCAGACGCGGCAGCGCCTTTCCTTACTCCGGCTGGGACGATCTGCGAGACAAGCGCGGCAGTACTTTGGTCAATAACAGTTATGGCCAGGCTTTCGATACCTACGCCAGGGACCATTTGCGGATCGAAAAGGTGTCTTCGATTGAGCAGTCATTTCGCACTCTGCTGCTGGGGCGGGTCGATTACGTGGTCTATGAGCGCTACCAGGGGCTGGCAGTGGCCGAACAGTTGGGCATTGCCGATCAGCTCGACATCATCGATGGCTCGCTGATCAGCGAGCAGTTGTATTACACCATTTCCCATCGCAGTGCCTGTAACTCTCCGGCGTTGCGCTCGGCCCTGGCCCTGGCCATGCAGGATCTGGTCGGCAGGGGCGAGCCGAGGCGCTTGCTGGAGAAGTATCAGGCTATCTGGTCTGCGCAGTTTGGAGTGTCTTCAGGTCTTGCTGAGGAGCCGGCGGTTTTTGACTGATTAATTGCCTCAGGTGTTTCAAAACAGTTACATCTGAAATTCTTTGGACCGCAACAGTCCTTGCTCTGCTAATCTGTATTGGTGTTTTTCCCGATAACTGTACGGTGTTCTGCTGCCCTGTGCTGGATTAGGGTGTTAGGCCATACGGAGGGAGCGGTTATGAGCAATCTGTTGTACCAGCAAATTGCCCAGCAGTTGGCTGAGGACATTCAAAAGGGTTTCTATCAGCCTGGCGAACGGGTGCCATCGGTGCGCAAGCTCAGCACCCAGAAAGGTGTGAGCCATGCCACGGTACTGCAGGCCTATGCCACCCTTGAGGATCAGGGTCTGATCCGAGCCCGCCCGCAGTCCGGTTATTATGTGCATCAGACTCCGGCACTGACCGCGCCTACGCCACAGATTGCCCGGGTTGAGCATCCCTACGCGGTGACCCGCAGCAGCATCATCAGCGAGATTCTGCGTCAGGCCCGGCGCGATGGCGTCATGCCGTTGGGCGCGGCGGTACCCTCCAGCGACTTTCTGCCATTGCGGGCGCTGCATCAGCAGATGAGCAAGGTCACCCGCTTTCACAGTCAGAAAGCCTTCAGCTATACCTTTAGCCCGGGTTATGAGCCCCTGCGCCGGCAGGTTGCGATTCGGATGCGCGATGCCGGAGCGATGGTCGACCCCGAGGGCGTGGTGATCACCAATGGCTGTGTCGAAGCATTGCAGTTGTGCCTGCGGGCGATTACCAACCCCGGCGACCTGATCGCCACTGAATCACCCAGCTACTATGGCTTGCTGCAGTTGTGCGAGTTGCTTGGGCTCAAGGTGATTGAGATTCCCACCGACCCGGAAACCGGCTTGAGTCTGGAAACGCTGCAGAAAGCCACTGAGAAGTGGCCGATCAAGGCTCTGGTGGTGACCTCGCGGGCCGGTAACCCGATGGGTGCGACCATGCCGGAAAACCGCCAGCGCAAGCTGGTGGCGATGATGGCTCAGTTGAGCATTCCGATCATCGAAGATGATATCTATGGCGAGTTGATGTTTGACCACGGTCGCTCGCGGGCGCTCAAGGCCTTCGACTGTTCGGATACGGTGATGTATTGCTCAAGCTTTTCCAAGACTATTTCGCCGGGCGTGCGCACTGGTTGGGTGGTGGCCGGCAAGCATCAGGACACTATTGAAAAGCTGCAAACCTTTACCACGCTGTCGGCCTGCAGCGTTAGCCAGATGGCGGTTGCTGCCTATCTGGAGAACGGGGGCTATGACCGGCATCTGCGGCATATCCGTCAGGAGTATCGCAAGAACCTGAGCAGCTTCCAGTTGGCGGTTCAGCAGTACTTTCCCGAAGGGACCCAGATTACCCGGCCCAAGGGCGGCTTCATTCTCTGGGTCAGTCTGCCGGGCGGGGTGGATACCCAGGTGCTGTTTACCCGGGCGCTGGAGCAGGGGATCAGTATTGCGCCGGGGGTTGTGTTCAGTAACTCGGACCAGTTCAACCACTGCTTGCGCCTGAACTGCGGTATACCCTGGAATCGCAATGCCGAGCGGGCGGTGATGACCTTGGGAGTGCTGGCTCAGCAGTTGCTGATCGAGCGCCAGACGCTGGAGCCGGCGCTGGCGGGCTAGTGCTCGCGCGCTTGCGGAGCGCTCCTACGGGGTGTGTTTCGGTAGGAGCGGCCTGCGGCCGCGAAGCGGATGGGCGGTGACGGCAAGGCCCTTTCGCGCTCGCAGAGCGCTCCTACGGGCTCAGACTACTGCGGTGGCCTTTTCCTTGTGTTCCTGGCGCTGAATCTGTTGTGACAGCTCAATGATCTGCTCACGCATCCAACGGTTGGCCGGATCCTGATCGGTGCTTTCATGCCAGAAAATGTGGGTTTCGATGGCTGGTACGTCATCGATCGGCAACTGGGCGAAATGCAAGTGGTGGCGTTTGGCGAAACGCTCATGCACGGTCATCACCAGATCGGTGTTGTCCAGCACCAGCGGTGCCATCTGATAATGCTGTGAACGCAGTACCACATTGCGCTGAATACCCATCTTGCCCAGAGCCAGATCGACATGCCCGAGGCCGTTGCGGCGGCTGGAAATGTGGATATGCGACTGGGCCAGGTAATCATCCAGGCTGAGCCGCTCCTTGCTGGCCAGCGGATGGCCCTGACGCATCACGCAGACATAGCGGTCTTCGAACAGTTTGACGTGACGAACCTGGGTATCAGTGTTGAGCGGCGCGTCAATCGCGAAGTCCAGGCGGCCGGCGGCCAGTTCCTTGGTGGTTTCCCGGCGCTTGGCCAGGAAGCTGTCAATCTTGATGCCGGGAGCCAGGCGGCGAATGCGCGCGGCCAGCTGGGGCAGAATGACTGCCTCGTTGGCGTCGGTCATGCTGATGCGATAGGTCTTGGTTGCCTGTTCGGGATTGAAGCTGCGGCTTTCCTGAACCGAAACGCGCAACAGCTGCAACGCCTGACGCACCGGCGTAATGATGTTCTGGGCCATGGGAGTGGGGACCATGCCCTGGGCGGTCCGCACGAACAGCGGGTCATTGAAGGTCTCGCGCAGGCGGGCGAGGGCGTTGCTCACTGCAGGTTGGGTGATGCCGACAATCTGCCCGGCACGGGTCAGGTTGGCCTCGGTATAGATGGCATCAAATACAATGAACAGGTTCAGATCAACTTTGCTGAGGTTCATCGCAACATCCTTCGGTTGATTGGCTCAAGGTCGAGACATGTGCTTTATACTTTTGGCCAAGTATATATCGCTTATGAATGTTTATACACACCAAAAATAGGTTAGATAAATCCCTCAGCCTCAACTAGCATTTTTCTGGTCGCAATCTTCGTTTGATAACCAGAAAAGGCAGGCAATCATGGATTTTGGATATTCTCCCAAGGTGAAAGAGCTGCGCGAGCGCGTCGATGCGTTCATGCAGGAGCATGTGTTCCCGGCTGAGCCGATTTTTCACCAGCAAGTGGCTGAAGGTGATCGCTGGCAGCCTACCGCCATTGTTGAAGAGCTCAAGGTCAAGGCCAAGGCTGAGGGGCTGTGGAACCTGTTCCTGCCTGAGTCGGAACTGGGCGCCGGCCTGACCAACCTCGAATATGCGCCGCTGGCTGAGCTGATGGGTCGTTCGGGCCTGGCTTCGGAAGCCTTCAACTGCAGCGCGCCGGATACCGGCAACATGGAAACTATCGTTCGCTACGGCAGCGAAGAGCACAAGGAAAAATGGCTCAAGCCGCTGCTGGCTGGTGAAATCCGCTCCTGCTTCGGTATGACCGAGCCGGGCGTAGCCTCTTCCGACGCTACCAACATGCAGGCCAATGCCCGCCGCGAAGGTGATGAGTGGGTAATCAACGGTCGCAAGTGGTGGACTTCCGGTGCCTGTGATCCGCGTTGCAAGATCATGATCTTCATGGGTCTGACCAATCCCGATGCGCCGCGTCACCAGCAGCACTCGATGATTCTGGTGCCGATGGATACCCCCGGCGTCAAGGTAATCCGCCCGCTGCCGGTCTTCGGTTACGACGATGCCCCGCATGGTCATGCTGAAGTTGTGCTGGAAAATGTCCGGGTCCCCTACAGCAACGTGCTGCTGGGTGAGGGTCGTGGCTTTGAAATCGCTCAGGGTCGCCTCGGGCCGGGTCGTATTCACCACTGCATGCGTTCGATCGGTGCTGCCGAGCGTGCTCTGGAGCTGATGTGCCGCCGTTCGGTCGAGCGTGAGGCCTTCGGTAAGCGTCTGGCGCAACTGGGTGGCAACATTGACCTGATTGCCGAGTCGCGCATCGAAATCAACCAGGCGCGCCTGCTGACCCTGCAAGCGGCTTATATGATGGATACCGTAGGCAACAAGGTAGCCAAGAGCGAGATCGCTCAGATCAAGGTTGTGGCTCCGAATGTGGCTCTGCGCGTCATCGATCGTGCGATCCAGATGCACGGTGGTGCCGGGGTCTCGGAAGACTTCCCGCTGGCCCACATGTATGCCATGCAGCGTACCCTGCGCCTGGCTGACGGCCCGGATGAGGTGCACCGCGCGGCCATCGGCAAGCATGAGCTGGGCAAGTACATGGCTCGTTAAGCCGGTACCGCTAACAAAAAACGCCTTGTTTGCAAGTCGTTAACAAAAAGCGAGTAACCGGTCTGTCAGGTTCGGACGGCAGACATGAAAAATGGTCCCCAAAATATTGGGGGCCATTTTTTCGTCGAGTCTTCGACTACAGTATCGACTTCAACTCACGGCAAGAGCTCCCCTGTCGTTGCACCTTAATGACCCGAATTCGACGGGGCCTCTGCCCTGAGATATCCAATAGGGCCTCGTCGCCCGGAGCAAGTCCGAGCAGGGCTTGGGCGAGCGGCGCGTTCTCGTTGACGAGTCCCATCTTCACATTGCTTTCGCTGTCGACAATCAGGATGCTGTGGCGGTCTGCTGGGTCGTCGGCGGGGCAATACGTGACGCGGTCTCCGACCTCCACGAACAGGTCATCGCTTCCAGCAGACTCGGCAATCTCCGCCACCAGTTCAGCGACGGCGGCCTGCACGGGTTCGGCGGGAGTCTCCTCACCGAACTCATCTTCCTCCTCCCAATCCGCCGGCTCCTCCATTGCCATGATTTGGCGGCGCTCCTCAAGAAATCCTCTGAGCCGCTCGATTTCCCGACGGGGGTTGTAGAACCAATCCGTCGACCAGATACGATGGATCCGACCCCGCCAGCCGAGCGACTCCAGAATCTCCTGGCGAATTCGGTCTCTATCGCGGACGGAAAAGCCGCTGTGATAGGTCGCTCCGTCGCATTCGATGCCGGCCAGAAACTCTCCCGGCCTATCGGGATTTCGAACCGCCATGTCTATGAAGAACCCGGCCACGCCCAACTGGGGCTTCACCTCGTAGCCCATCGACGTGATCACGTTGGCGACCGATACCTCGAAATCGCTGTCAGGATCTCTCGCTCCCTCGTCGGTCGTGACGAGCACGCCTCGCTTGGCGAAATCCAGATAGTCGCGGAGAGCTTTAGTCCCAAGCGGAGTCTTCTCGTCGACGATGATGTCTTCCGGGCTCAGGGAGGTGAACAGCTCGATTCTGCGTTTCGAGCGGGTGAAAAGCACGTTGAGTCGCCGCCATCCGTCGGGCCGGCTGATCGGCCCGAAGTTCTGCCTGACCTTATCCGTGCCGATCACTTTGCCGAAAGTGGTCGAGATGAAGATCACGTCGCGCTCGTCGCCTTGAACGTTTTCCAAATTCTTGACGAAGAAGGGCCAACCCTCGGCCTCCCAGCGTCTCATGAACTCCGCGCCTTCAGCGAAGGTTTTCAGCTTCTTGTCCAGAAGCTCCTCGATCAGCTCGCGTTGCGTCTGGTTTAGAGTAACCACGCCGAGCGACTCGTCCGGACGTTTAAGCATGTGCTCTAAGACTGCATCGACCAGACGCTGGGCCTCCGAAAGATTCTGCCTGTCCTTGTATATGCCTCCGCGAATGTAGCGGTATTTGACTCCGAGTCCCGGATTCTTCGCGTAGGGTGACGGGAAAACGATCAGGTTCTTGTAGAAATGGTGATTCGAAAAGGCTATTAGGGACTCGTGCTGCGACCGATAGTGCCAGCGGAGATTCCTTACAGGGGTGAAGAGCTGCTGGCAGATGTCCAGAATGCTCTCCATGCCGCTGATCGCGGCCGGGGCCTCGTCGTCCTCGTCACCGGAGTCGACCATGCGGTCGAAGAAGTTGGTCGGAGGAAGCTGCTTCGGATCTCCCACGACGACAAGCTGAGAGCCTCGCGCGATAGCTCCGAGAGCTTCTTCGGGGCGAAGCTGGGACGCCTCGTCCATTACTACCAGGTCGAACTTCAGGGCTCCCTGCTCGAGATACTGGGCGACAGATAGAGGCCCCATCATGAAGCATGGTTTCAGTTCCAAAAGGGCCTTGCCTGCTCGTTTGATTAACTGGCGAATCGGAATATGACGCCGCTGCTTGTTAATTTCTCGACGCAGGAGGTGCATTTCGGTGTAGTCGCCGACCGTCGATCCGCGTTGTCCTTCCGGCACGCGCGTGCGGCGCTCTATCTGGCTGCCGAAGTCCTTCCCGGTCAGCGAGACAATCTCCGCATCCAGTGCTCGGTAATCCGCTCGGATTTTCTCGTGTGCGGATCCGTCGAAGCGAGTCAGCTCGGGGAAAGCTTGATAGACGGATCGACCTATCGACTGAAACACGGCCAGCTCGAAGGCTGACGCCAGCGCGGCCGACGGCAGCCTTTCGGATTCGAGGGCAGAGACAAAGTCGTCCAGACCTTCCACTCGTGCCTGAGTTCTCAGCGTGAGGTATTTCGACCAAGGGAGGATAGAGTCGGGACTTTCCGCCGGCTCCTGCAGCTTAGAGACGATCTCGGAAGGAAGGTCCCGTCCGACAGCGCTGCGGGCCGCTTTCTGCCATTCGTCCCAGGAGAACGAGCCGAAACGCGACAGTTCCTCGAGCGCGACTCTGGCCTGTCTGCAGCCGTCGTCTATGTCACCGTTGAAACGCCGCGCCTGCTCCAGAGAGGAGTGGGCTTCCTCTGAAAGGAGGCTTTTTCTTACCTCCTTTGGTAGTTCCAACGCGCATATGGCTGACCCCCAATCGTGAGTGATGGAGAGACTATTCAGATCGGTTTTCGCGCCTTCGAAGACGTCTCCCAGCATCCGACGCACATCCTCCGACGCGGAGAAGCGATCCAGAATTTCCCTGGCCTCGCTCTCCATTTCCATCGCGGCGAACACTGCGGAGGCTGAGACGCCAGGTCTAGCAACAGAGGAGAAACGCTCCAGCATCTGCTTGGTTGCGGAGGCGTCCGAGCGAGCCGCCTCTGCCAAACCAAGCCAGTTCTCGAATCGATTCCATGCGGGAGGGGCGGATACGAGAGACCAAGCCTCGTCGAGCTCCCGTTTGGCCTTGGCGAAGGCTTCTGCCATTGACAAGGGGGCGTCGAGGACGGCGAAGGAAGAGGCCTGCGAGGCAATCTCGATGGCAAACTCGGCTCGCTCAGAGACGCGAGTCAGAGCGGCATTCCAGGGCCCTCCGGTCATATCCGCCAGCGCGCCGAGTTCGTCTCCTCCGGCAGCCTTCAGCGCCTTTGTCGCTTCCATCAGAGACGTAAGCTCGGGAGCCGCCGCGTCCAGGTCGGCCCTGGCCTCCATCAGACGCAGAGCATCCTTCGGGGACAGAGTCTTCTCGGCACGCTCTCCGAAGAATCCGATGACTTTTTCCATGCTGGCCGATGCCTGAGCGAGCACTTCGAGAGCATGGCCATATCCTTTCGAGAGCGCCTCTCGGAGACCGGAAACATCGGCACCGAATATTTCACGAACGGTCGTTCCAAGATTATCCAGAAGCCGGACGTCGGTTTCGCACGCTTCGGCTTTCGCGGCCAACTCCGCCAGTCGCTCGGCGGGAGCCGTGGTCAAATCGACCCGCTCCGACAATCCCGGGCATCCGGCAAGCATAGTCTTTGAGGATTGATACCAGTCATAGAGCCGAGCGATTTTCGCCGGGTCCGTTTCCAGTCCCCTGAACAATCCGTCGAAGGTCTCGATCAACTCCCGGTTCGACAGAAATGCGTCTCGCTCCTCGATCCAGGAGGCAAGCAGCGCCAACTCCTCCGACCGGTCACGACCGGTCAGCTTTCGCTTTTCCCTCGAGAGGCTCGCGTGAAGCTTTTTAGCTTTACGCCAATCCCCGTCGAAGAAAGCGAGGAATCCGTCTTTTGCGCGAAGGGAGGCTATGGCGGTTTTAATCTCCCCGACGGAGGGGAGGGCATCCAGGTAGAAGCGCGCTTCGAACGACTCCCGTCCGGCTGTCTCCGCAGAGAGCGCGGCTCGGATTTCGCTGATCAGCTCCGCTGTGGCGGGATGCCCGAACGAGGGCCTGCGATATTCGAGCAGTTCCGCTGGTGCCGAGGCGGCGATTTTCGCCAGAATCCCGACCTCCGCCACGGCCTTGGCCGAGGTGTCGAACGGAACTCCGAGACGTTCGGCGGCCTGAGAGCAGCGTTCCAGAGCCAAGGCGCAGGAGGACAGGTTGGCGTCGAGGCGGTTCCTGAGCGCGACGATTTCGTCAACGGGTTTGTGCGCGAGGCTGAACGAGGACAGACGTCTGGCTACCGCCAGAGTCGCCTCGTCGCAACGGATGCCCTTTGCGAGACCGGCAATCCCGTCAGGATCAGCGAGACGGGCGACCGAGTCCGGCGTGGCGTCGAAAGGCAGTCCTCTCCGCGTGGCAATAGTCTCCACGCGGGAGAGCGCGTCGGAGATGGAGGCGGATACCTCCATGACGGCGGCCGCTCTCTCCGCTACGGATCGGATAGGGAACGGCCCAAGTCCGGATGCTGTTTCGTCGGCCATTCCCGCTAGAAACGTCTCCAAAGCAGCCATTCCCGCGGAGCCATATTCCGGCCCCGAGGCCTTGGCTGCTGCTTCGAACGCGACGACGGCTTTCTCCAGTCTTACGGCTGCCTCGCGAGCCAAGTCGATACCAGCCGATAGAAGCGAGGGCGTCAGGCGGTGGTTTTCTACAATGTTGCGAGCCTCGATCGCCTCCTCGGCGGATAGCCTGCAGCCGTCCGCAAGCGATTCTGCAGCCGACTCGAAGAGCTCTCTGGTTTTGCCTACCCCGGCGGCGACGTCGGAGAGAAGTCGCGAGCTGCTCAGGCCGTTCGGGTCAGATTCGGGATCGAAGAGTTTGGGTAGCAACGAAGGATTCAACCTGTCTGGAACGGACGGCGCCGAATCGAGAGCGATCCTGACTTTCTCCGCTTCGGTGGCCGACGGTTGCTCTGCCAGTCCGAAAAGGGCCGCGACCTTGTCGGCGGCGACATCCGCTACGCGGGCATGTTCGAGCGCTTGATGAATCGTCCGCGCGATGGTCTCGTCGTCGGATGGAGACAGAGGTTCGGGCAGGAACCCCCACCAAGGATGCTCCGAAGTGTATCCTCCGATGGCGTTGTGCGCTTCCGCCAGCGCCGCGAGCCTGGATCGGCGGGCCGCGACGTCGTCATGGGTCCATTTGGATGCGTCGGGAACCCCGATGGCGTTCACCTCCGCCGACAGAGTTCCGAGCTCCTGTCTGCGCCGCTCAGCAGCCCAGAATACCTCGTTGATCGTCAGCCCCATTGCGTTGCCAATGCGGCTCCCCATTAGTTCGGCATAACGAGCGAGTTCGGCCTTCTGTCGCCGGAGCGTGGCCAATTTCGCCTGGAACTGGGCAGGGGGAGGAAAACTCTCCTCGATGCGCGCGTTTATATCCTCAAGGAACTTTTTTTTCTGCGTCTTGTGCGAATGGAGCTCAAGACAGAAATGACCGAGGCCGGCATGGTTGAGCCTGTGTCGAACCACCTCAAGGGCCGCCAGCTTCTCCGAGACGAACAAGACCTTCTTTCCGTTCGAGAGGGCGGCCGCGACGATATTGGTGATCGTCTGTGATTTGCCGGTGCCGGGCGGGCCGTTGATGACCAGATTCTTGCCGGCGAGCACGTCGATAATCGCGCTGTGCTGCGACGAGTCTGCGTCGTATATGAGAGGCTTTGACGCCTCGGGGAGGTCGTCGATTCTATAGTCCTTGGCATGCAGACCTCCGTCTCCGCTTCCTCCGCCCGACCCGCCGGAGAACACCGAGCGGATTAGCTTGTGTTCCGTCAGGGCCGGGTTCTTCTTACCGTCCAGATCAGACCAGATGGCCAACTTGCCAAAGGAGAGCATGCCGAGGGTGATCTGGCGACGCACCTTCCAGCGACGATTATTCTTCACCGCATCCTCAATGTTTCTGAAATAGGCCTCAGGCTCATCCTCCTCCCCGAACTCGGGAATGGACAGCATGAAGTCCCGTCGCAGTTTTTCCCGCAGCGTATGGTTCTCCGCCAAATCCTCGCCGTTGTGCTGAACCGTGTACTGATAGGTGCGTGTCTCTCGGTCTATGTCGCCGCGAACCAGGATTACGGGCAAGGAGAGGAGCGGGGCCAGCATCGGACGCTCGGAGTCCTCGCTGTCGTAGAATTCCAGAAAGCCGAACACGAGGAACAGCATGTTGGACCCTGTTTCCTCGACTGCCGTCTTGGCCTCGCTGGAGATTTTTCGCAGTTGCCGCTCCAGATCCGCCGGATACAGCAGGGTTTGTATCCCGTGCAGTCGGCGGCCGGACGAACCCTCGGGATTAGGAGGAAACTCGAATGACGTCGATATGCCCGCTCGGGGAGCGTAAAGCCGGGCCTCCGGTCTCTTTCCCTCATAGGAGTCGGGCGACGGCTCGGGCACGTATTTGAATGGAACACCCTTGCCATCTACGTAGAGGCGATCGAACACGAGGTTGATGTTTGGCTCGTTGACAATCTGTATGCACCGCCCCTTCGGGTGCCGATAGTTGAGTAGGCGGTTCCGCCCGGACAAATCCAACAGACGCGTTCTGAGCCGTTCTATCGCCTCGCTGACGGTAATACCTCCGGAAAACAACTCCCCGACGAGGGCGTCCGCATCGTTGGCCTGGTATGTGCCTGACTGTTGCTCGTGTTCCATGATCCGACCTGTTTTTTCTTATGCCATTCGAAGGTTTTCGAATCTTAACCCGCTCGGCATTTTCGGACCATCGAGAGCTTGGAGATAAACCCAGCGGACGGGCTTGAGTAATTGGCCGGTGCAGGTCGGTATGGATTGTATGACGGAGATGCAAAGCCCTATTAGCGGCTTAGGTGTGGAAAATTCGATGGATCATTACATTGGAGGCCTCCGGGCCTGTTGTCACCGTCCCGGGAATAGGAACACATCGGGTTTCTGCAGAAGTTCACGTCGATTCCGTCGATAGGCGGGGCGCTCTCGGAGCGGCCGGTCCTGCCGGAGTTTGTGGGTTTGGCTGCTCATATGGCTCGAAGAGTGCTATATGAAAGCCGAAATAGAGTAAGCCACGGGAAAGTTTTCCGCGGCTTTTTATCGAAGGTCTTCGTGAGTTGTGGCCTCGGTGGCCGCTCTACTCGCTTTTGTTAACGGCTTGGTCTTGTCTGGCTGGTTTTTGTTTCTGGGAGCCTGGTCGAGACAGGCTGAAAGCGTAGGTAGCTTTCAGCGGGCGCGATAGGTGATGCGACCCTTGGTCAGGTCATAGGGGGTCAGTTCAACCCGCACCTTGTCACCGGTCAGGATGCGGATGTAGTTCTTGCGCATCTTGCCTGAAATATGGGCAGTCACGACGTGGCCGTTCTCCAGCTCCACACGGAACATGGTGTTCGGCAAGGTGTCGATGATGGTGCCTTCCATTTCAATACTGTCTTCTTTCGCCATTCAGCAAGGGCCTCTCAGGTATCTGTTTGCAGGCGGGCA
Organism: Pseudomonas jilinensis; assembly: GCF_003586265.1. Lineage (NCBI taxonomy): Bacteria > Pseudomonadati > Pseudomonadota > Gammaproteobacteria > Pseudomonadales > Pseudomonadaceae > Pseudomonas > Pseudomonas jilinensis. The sequence goes on from NZ_QJSA01000002.1 coordinate 273,326, forward strand.
AATAGAGGTGCCCGCAAAAAAGGTGAGCAATTGTGCCTTAAAAGCAGCAAAGAGCCAAGTTTAGCCGGGTTTATTTTGCAGGTTGATGGCCTGGCGGCTGTTCAGTTGATCAGGATCCAGCGTTGGTTGACCAGCATTTCCAGCGGCCGATACTCGGTCTTGTAGTTCATTTTCCTGCAGCTCTTGATCCAGTAGCCCAGATACAGTGCTTCCAGTTGGCAGCGTTTGGCCTCTTCGATCTGCCAGAGAATTGCATAGCGTCCCAGGCTGCGTTTGGGCAGTTCGGGGGCGTAGAAGGTGTAGACCGCCGACAGGCCGTTGTTCATGCGGTCGGTGACAGCTACCGCGACGAGGTGGCCATCCAGGCGAAACTCGTAGAACATGCTGAACGACCAGTCACGGACCAGGAACGAGCTGAACTGCTCACGGCTGGGTGGGTACATGTCACCATCGGCATGTCGCGCTTCGATATAGCGCGCGTACAGGTGATAGGCTTCATCGCTGAGATGCGGGCGACAGGACGTGACGGTGATGTCGCGGTTGCGCTTGATGATGCGGCGCTGCTGGCTGCTGGGTTTGAAAGCTGTGACCGGGATTCTGGCAGCGATGCAGGCGTTACAGTGCCGGCAATGCGGACGATAAAGGTGATCGCCGCTGCGGCGAAAGCCCAGTTCGGACAGTTGGCTGTAGGTGATCAGGTCAATGGGTTGTTGGGGGTCGAGAAACAGGGTGGTCGCCTGCTCGTCTGGCAGGTAACTGCAGGTATGCGGTTGAGTCGCATAGAACTTGAGCTGGGCCAGGTCAGTCATGGGAGTGTGTCGCGCTTCAGGCTACTCCGCCAAGTATAGAGCGGCGCCTGCGGGGCTTCAAAGGCCACCTGTCCATGGCCAGTGATTATCTGCCTTTTCAGGGCAGAACTGGCGCAGGAGCTGGAGAAAGTCGGATCGTTCGATCGATTCGGCGCCCAGGCTGAACAGGTGATCGGTAGGCATCTGACAATCGATCAGGGCAAACCCGGCGCGCTGCAACTCACTGGTCATATGAATGAAGCCGGTCTTTGAGGCGTTGCTGCGCAGGCTGAACATCGACTCGCCGAAAAAGACCCGGCCCAGCGCGAGGCCGTAAAGTCCGCCAACCAGTTCATCTTGATCCCAGACTTCGACGGAGTGGGCAATACCCATCCGGTGCAGTTGCCGATAGGCCTGCTGCATCTCGTCGGTGATCCAGGTGCCCTCCGAGTAGGGGCGGGGGGCCGCGCACTGCCTCAATACCTGGTCGAAGCAGCGGTCATAGCTGGTGCTGAAGGTGGTGTGTCGGAGGAACTTGTTCATGCTGCGGGAAATGTGCAGCTTATCGGGAAACAGCACGGTACGCGGGTTGGGGCACCACCAGAGCAAGGGTTGACCATCCTGGTACCAGGGGAAAATACCCAGTCGATAAGCGCGGATCAGCCGTTGTGGCGAGAGGTCGCCGCCCAGCGCCAATAGGCCATTAGGGTCATCCAGCGCCATGTCGGCGGGTGGAAACTCCAGTGTGTGCGGATTAAGCCAGGTCAGGTGGCCCATGTGTGCAATGTCCGGCCTTTCAAACGGTTTATCAAGAAGCGTGTATAAGCTATTGTCCCTTATCAAGATAGTGTCAATGCGTGATGGAACGCAAACGCGCGTGGGTGGTCAATCGTTATAATCCTGACTCCCACTGTTACAATAGCCGATTGAATTGATACGGAAGACTGCGTTTTGAAGGATACCCAAGCACAGAAAGCCCCGATTGCCTGGCGTGAGCAGTTGAGTCTGCGCCTGCGTGAGGGCGCCCTGTTGGCGATGATTGCACTGTGTCTGTACTTGTTCATGGCGCTGTCCACTTACCATACAGCTGACCCGGGCTGGACCCGCAGCGGTGATGTTGTGGATGTGCACAACGCCGGTGGGCGGATGGGCGCCTGGATCGCCGATGTGCTGCTGCTGGTACTCGGGTACCTGGCTTATCTGTTTCCGGTGATTGTCGCGGTCAAGGTCTGGCAGATGTTCCGTCGCCGCCATCAGCCGCTGGTCTGGAATGGCTGGCTGTTTTCCTGGAGGCTGATCGGTTTTGTGCTGACGCTGCTGGCCGGTACGGCCCTGGCGGCTCTGCATGGTGGTGTGCCTGCCGGTTTTCCAGAAGGTGCCGGGGCGGGCGGGGTGCTGGGTCAACTGCTGCGCGAGATCAGTTATCCGGTGCTGAACATGCAAGGCAGCACCTTGCTGTTTCTGACGTTGTTCCTGTTCGGCATCACGGTTTTCACCAATCTGTCCTGGTTCAAGGTTATGGACCTGACCGGGCGCATTACCCTGGATCTGCTCGATCTGCTCAAGCGTGCCTGGCTCAACTGGCGGGCGCGCAAGGCTGACCAGCGTCTGGCTGAAGGCGAGCCGGTGCGTAGTGCGCCGCGCCGTGAGCCGGCGGTGTCGGCTGAGGAGCAAAAGCGCGCCGAACAGGCTCGTTCGCAGCGTCAGGAAGCGTTGGCCAAGCATGTGGCCGCCCAGGAGCATCGCCAGCCGCCGCAGATCGTGCCGCCGGACCCGAAACCGGCCCAGGCCAGTGTGCGGCTGCAGAAGGAGAAGCAGTCCAAGCTTTTCGATGCGGTTGAGCCCGGCTCGTTGCCGCCGATCTCGTTGCTGGACCCGGCCAGCAAAAAGACCAAGGGCTTTTCCCCTGAGTCGCTGGAAGGCATGTCGCGGCTGCTGGAACTCAAACTCAAGGATTTCGGGGTCGAAGCCGAGGTCGAAAAGGTTCAGCCCGGTCCGGTGATCACCCGTTTTGAAATTCAGCCGGCGCCTGGGGTCAAGGTCAGCAAAATTTCCAACCTGGCTAAGGATCTGGCGCGCTCGCTGGCGGTCATAAGTGTGCGGGTGGTTGAAGTGATTCCCGGCAAGACCACGGTAGGTATCGAGATTCCCAACGAAGACCGTGAAATTGTGCGGTTGTCCGAGGTGTTGGAGACCCGCGAGTTCGATGAGGCGCAGTCGCCGGTTACCCTGGCGCTGGGCCACGATATTGGCGGCCACCCGGTGATGGCTGACCTGGCCAAGATGCCGCACCTGCTAGTGGCCGGTACCACGGGTTCAGGTAAGTCGGTTGGGGTCAACGCCATGCTGCTGTCGATCCTGTTCAAGGCCGGCCCGGATGAAGTGCGGCTGATCATGATCGACCCGAAGATGCTCGAACTGTCGATCTACGAAGGTATCCCGCATCTGTTGGCGCCGGTGGTGACCGACATGAAAGAAGCGGCCAATGCGCTGCGTTGGTGCGTGGCCGAGATGGAGCGCCGCTACAAGCTGATGGCGGCCATGGGGGTGCGTAACCTGGCTGGCTTCAACCGCAAGGTCAAGGATGCCCAGAAGGCCGGCACGCCGCTGACCGACCCGCTGTACCGGCGCGAGTCGATGGAAGATGAGCCGCCCTTGCTGGAAAGCCTGCCGATCATCGTGGTGGTGATCGACGAGTTCGCTGACATGATGATGATCGTCGGCAAGAAGGTCGAAGAGCTGATCGCGCGGATCGCCCAGAAGGCCCGGGCTGCCGGTATCCACCTGATTCTGGCGACCCAGCGGCCATCGGTGGACGTGATCACCGGTCTGATCAAGGCCAATATCCCGACCCGGATGGCGTTCCAGGTGTCGAGCAAGATCGATTCGCGCACCATTCTCGATCAGGGTGGTGCCGAGCAGTTGCTGGGGCATGGTGACATGCTGTTCATGCCGCCGGGCACCAGCCTGCCGGTGCGTGTGCATGGCGCCTTTGTTTCCGACGATGAAGTGCACCGGCTGGTGGATGAGTGGAAGCAGCGCGGCGAGCCTGACTACATACAGGATATCGTCGATGGTGTGGATGACGGCGGTGGCGGCAGCTACGAGAGTGGCGGCTCCGGTGGTGGCGGTGATGACCTGGAAGACGATCCGCTTTACGACCAGGCCGTGCAGTTCGTCACCGAGAGTCGCCGGGCTTCGATTTCGGCCGTGCAGCGCAAGCTGAAAATCGGTTATAACCGCGCCGCGAGGATGATCGAGGCCATGGAAATGGCTGGCGTGGTGACACCCATGAATACCAACGGCTCGCGCGAGGTGATCGCGCCAGCCCCCTTACGTGATTAACGGAGAACCCTCCTATCATGCTGAAAACACTGTTGCGTCCGCTGCTTGCCGGTGTCTGTCTGGCTGCCATGCCGTTGCTGGCCCAGGCTGACGATCAGGCCAAGGCGGCTGAGCGCCTCAATCAGCTGCTGTCCCAGGCTCAAACCCTGACTGCCAACTTCTCCCAGATGACCCTCAGTAGCAATGGCGCCAGCCTGCAGGAAACTACGGGCAGCATGACGCTCAAGCGTCCGGGGAAGTTTCGCTGGCACACTGATCCGCCGCTGGAGCAGTTGCTGGTGTCCGATGGCCGGCAGGTCTGGCTGTATGACCCGGACCTGATGCAGGTTACCGTTCAGGAAATGGATCAGCGCCTGACCCATACCCCGGCGCTGCTGCTGTCCGGTGATGTCAGCACCCTGCAGGACAATTTCGAGATTGCCTGGACCGAAGGCGGCAGCGTGGTCGATTTCACCCTGACGCCCAAGGCGGCCGACACGCTGTTTGAAACCTTGCGGCTGTCGTTCCGTGATGGGCTGATCAACGATATGCAGATGAGCGATCCCATTGGTCAGCGGACCAATATCCTGTTCACCAATGTCCAGCTCAACCCAGCCATGGATGAAGCCCAGTTCACCTTCGAGATTCCGGAAGGTGTCGATGTGATCAGCGAGTAAGTCGTGGCCGGCCTGTTTCCTGATACGCCGGCTCATCAGCCGTTGGCAGCGCGGATGCGTCCGCGCAGTCTGGATGAGTACGCTGGCCAGAGCCATCTGCTGGGCCCGGGGCGGCCATTGCGGGTGGCATTGGAGCAGGGCGCCCTGCATTCGATGATTTTCTGGGGGCCGCCAGGGGTAGGCAAGACCACCTTGGCCAAACTCCTGGCGACCCTGGCTGATGCCCATTTCGTAACCCTGTCGGCGGTGCTGGCAGGGGTCAAGGATATTCGCGCGGCGGTCGATGAAGCCCGCCAGCATGCGGCCCAGAGTGGACGTCAGACCATTCTGTTCGTCGATGAAGTGCATCGCTTCAACAAGGCTCAGCAGGATGCCTTTCTGCCCTATGTCGAAGACGGCACCGTGCTGTTCATTGGTGCTACTACCGAAAACCCGTCGTTTGAGCTGAACAACGCCTTGCTGTCGCGTGCCAGGGTCTATGTGCTCAAGTCGCTGGATGAGCAGGCGTTGGCTGATTTGCTCAAGCGTGCGCTAAGCGATGCCGAGCGCGGGCTGGGTCAGCACCAGCTGTCGATCAGCGACGAAGCGCAGCAGATTTTGTTGGGAGCCGCCGATGGCGATGCCCGCCGGCTGCTCAACCTGCTGGAGATCGCCGCCGATCTGGTCGAGGATGGCGGCACGATTGGTACCGAGCTGGTCGCTGATCTGCTCAATGACACTCGTCGACGTTTCGACAAGGGTGGCGAGGCTTTTTACGATCAGATTTCCGCACTACACAAATCGGTGCGCGGCTCCAACCCTGACGCGACTCTGTACTGGTTCGCCCGGATGCTCGATGGTGGCTGCGATCCGCTCTATATCGCTCGCCGGGTAGTGCGTATGGCCAGTGAGGATATCGGCAATGCCGACCCACGGGCCCTGACCCTGGCGCTTAATGCTTGGGATGTGCAGGAGCGCCTTGGCAGCCCGGAAGGCGAGCTGGCGGTGGCTCAGGCGCTGGTGTATCTGGCCTGCGCGCCCAAGAGCAATGCGGTGTACAAGGCCTTCAACAACGCTATGAAGGATGTGTCTGAGCAGCCTTCGCATGAGCCACCGCTGCACCTGCGTAATGCGCCGACCAAATTGATGAAGGAGCTGGGTTACAGCGAAGGCTATCGCTACGCCCATGACGAGCCGGAGGCCTATGCCGCCGGTGAAGACTACTTCCCCGAGGCGCTGGAGCCTCGTCAGTACTACCATCCGGTGCCGCGTGGGCTGGAAAGCAAGATCGCCCAGAAGCTTGAGCACCTGCGCAGCCTGGACAAGGCTAGCAGCAGGCAACGCCGTTAAGCCGGCCCCACCGTCGCCCTTAAGCTGCACCCGCCGTCATTGCGAGAAGCGTAGCGCCGAAGCAATCCATTCACAGGCCATGGACCACCACGCAGCTGCGCCGCTGGTGATGACGAAAGAGAACAAACGCCGACTCTCTGTACTGCGTATGCGGTTCGCAGCCTGGGCGGATCGGTATACACTAGCCAGCCTATTCACCCGTAACTGAAAAGATGATGCCTCATGCTTGATCCGAAACTGGTCCGCAGCCAAACGCAACAGATCGCTGAACGCCTTGCCACCCGCGGTTATGCCCTTGATGTCAGTCTGCTGGAGTCGCTGGAATCACGGCGCAAGACCGTCCAGACTCGCACCGAGAGCCTGCAGGCTGAGCGTAACAGTCGTTCCAAGGCGATTGGCCAGGCCAAGGCGCGCGGTGAGGATATCCAGCCGCTGCTGGCGGATGTCGATCGCATGGGGCAGGAGCTGAGCGATGCCAAGCATGAGCTGGATCAGATCCAGGCCGAGCTGGATGCGCTGCTGTTGACCATTCCCAACCTGCCGGACGACAGCGTGCCGGTGGGTGAGGACGAAGAGGCCAACGTTGAAATACGACGCTGGGGCACTCCGCGCGAGTTCGATTTCGAGGTGAGTGATCATGTCGCCATTGGTGAGCGGCATGGCTATCTGGACTTTGAAACAGCGGCAAAGCTGTCCGGCGCCCGGTTCGCCCTGATGCGCGGGCCGATTGCCCGTCTGCATCGGGCTCTGGCCCAGTTCATGCTGGACTTGCATGTCAACGAGCACGGCTATGAAGAAGTCTATACGCCTTATCTGGTACAGGCTGAAGCCTTGCAGGGCACGGGCCAGTTGCCCAAGTTCGAAGAGGATCTGTTCAAGGTGCCGCGTGGTGAAGACCAGCGCGATCTGTACCTGATCCCCACCGCCGAGGTGTCGCTGACCAATATGGTCAGCGGTGAAATCCTCGACGCTGCCAAGCTGCCGCTGCGCCTGACTGCGCATACACCGTGTTTTCGCAGTGAAGCCGGCTCGGCAGGCCGTGATACCCGCGGGATGATTCGCCAGCACCAGTTCGACAAGGTCGAGATGGTGCAGATTGTTCAGCCGGAAACCTCAGCCCAGGCGCTGGAGGAGCTGACCGGCCATGCCGAAGATGTGCTCAAGCGGCTGGAGCTGCCATTCCGGACCCTGGCGCTGTGTACCGGCGACATGGGCTTTGGCGCGACCAAGACCTACGATCTGGAAGTCTGGATTCCCAGCCAGGGCAAATACCGGGAAATTTCTTCCTGCTCCAATTGTGGCGACTTCCAGGCCCGGCGCATGCAGGCGCGCTGGCGTAACCCTGAAACCGGCAAGCCGGAACTGGTCCATACCCTCAATGGCTCTGGGCTGGCGGTTGGGCGGACGCTGGTGGCGATTCTGGAAAACTACCAGCAGGCCGATGGCAGCGTGACCGTTCCCGAGGCGCTGCGTGGTTACATGGGCGGGCTTGAGCGGATTGGTTAGGAAACACTGATGGAATATCTCCCGCTGTTTCACAATCTGCAGGGCCGCCTGGTCCTGGTGGTTGGTGGTGGAGAAATTGCCCTGCGCAAGGCTCGACTGCTGAGCGAGGCCGGCGCACGTTTGCGCGTGGTGGCGCCGCAGATTGAGCCGCAGCTCGAGACCCTGGTTGAGCAGGGCGGTGGCGAGTGTCTGGTGCGGGGGTATCAATCGGCTGATCTGAATGATACCCAACTGGTGATAGCCGCCACTGATGATCAGGCACTGAACGCTCAGGTTTCGGCAGATGCCCAGGCGCGCCAGCTACCGGTCAACGCGGTGGATGCGCCGCAACTGTGTACGGTGATCTTTCCCGCGATTGTCGACCGTTCCCCCTTGATGATCGCGGTGTCCAGCGGCAGTCATGCGCCAGTGCTGGCGCGCCTGACCCGGGCCCGGATCGAAACCCTGTTTCCGCACAGCTACGGCAGGCTGGCGCAATTGGCCAAGCGTTTTCGTGACAAGGTCAAGGCTGCCTTCCCGCAGATCAATCAGCGCCGGGTATTCTGGGAGAACGTATTCCAGGGCGATATTGCTGAGCGGATTTTTGCCGGTCAGGATGAGGCGGCCGAACGTTTGCTGGAGCGTCGCCTGGCCGAGCAGGCCGGGCAGGGCTATCAGGGCGAGGTTTATCTGGTTGGTGCTGGCCCCGGTGATCCCGATTTGCTGACGTTCCGGGCGCTGCGTCTGATGCAGCAGGCGGATGTGGTGCTCTACGACCGCCTGGTGGCTCCGGCGATCATCGACCTGTGCCGGCGTGACGCCGAGCGCATTTATGTCGGCAAGGCCCGGGCCGAGCATGCGGTGCCGCAGGAGCAGATCAACCAGTTGCTGGTCGATCTGGCCAGGCAGGGCAAGCGTGTATTGCGCCTGAAGGGCGGTGACCCGTTCATTTTCGGTCGTGGTGGTGAAGAAATCGAAGAACTGGCGGCCAATGGCGTAGCCTTTCAGGTTGTGCCGGGGATTACCGCCGCCAATGGCTGTTCGGCCTATGCTGGTATTCCGCTGACCCACCGCGACCATGCCCAATCGGTGCGCTTTGTCACCGGCCATCGCAAGGATGGCAGTACCGATTTGCCCTGGAACGATCTGGTTGCCCCGGGACAGACGCTGGTATTTTACATGGGGCTGGTTGGCCTGGCTGATATCTGTGCCGGTCTGATAAGCCATGGGCGTGATGAAAATACCCCGATGGCGCTGGTTCAGCAGGGTACGACCAGCAACCAGAAAGTCTTGATAGGAACACTCAAGACTATGCCTCAACTGGTTGAAAATACAGAAATCAAGCCACCTACATTACTTATCGTTGGTGAAGTGGTGCAACTGCATGACAAGCTCAAGTGGTTCAAGCCGGAGCAGGTGGAATCCGGGGCTGGTGGGGTTCTGTAACCCTGCCGTGCTGTCTGGTTATTGCTGCTAGGCTGCAAGTGACGCTCAGGGACAAGGAATAATCGATGGCACGCAAGCTGGTAGCCAAACGCAGTCGCAAAGCCGGCAAGGCCCCCGGCACCTTGATGCATATCGGCCAGCCCCGTGATGATCTGGCGGCGATCAGGGTGATTGAGTATGACGCCGAAGGGCTCGATGACCGGCGCATCCATGATGCCGGTCAGTACCATGAGCCCAATGGAGGCCGGGTCGCCTGGCTCAATGTCGATGGTGTGCATCAGGCCGACGTGATCGAGGCCCTGGGCAAGGGCTTCAAGCTGCATCCACTGGTCATGGAAGATATCCTCAATACTGACCAGCGACCCAAGGTCGAAGATTACGACGGCTATCTCTACCTGGTGTTGCGAATGCTGCGTTTCGATGAGCAGGAACAGCAGATTCACTCCGAGCAACTCAGCCTGATCCTGGGCCAGCACTTTGTTCTGTCACTCCAGGAGCATCCGGGCGATGTGTTTGATGGGGTCAGGGAGCGTTTGCGCAACGGCCGGCGGATTCGCTTCATGCAAGCCGACTACCTGGGTTATGCCTTGCTTGATGCGGTGGTCGATCACTACTTCGTAGTTCTGGAACAGCTCAGCGAGCATATCGAGCGGCTCGAGGATGAGCTGATCGACAACCCGACCCCGACGACACTGGGTCGTATCCATCACTTCAAGCGGGAAATGCTGCTGCTGCGCAAGTCGATCTGGCCGCTGCGCGAGGTGCTGAGTCGACTGTCACGTGATGAGAGTCCGCTGATCAGCGCCGAAACCCGGTTGTTCCTGCGTGATGTTTACGACCACACCATCCATGTGCTCGATACCATCGACACCCTGCGTGAGCTGCTGGTTGGCATGCTTGATCTCTATCTGTCCAGCACCAGCAACCGGATGAACCAGGTGATGAAGGTGCTGACCATCATCGCCACGCTGTTCATGCCGCTGACGTTTCTGGCAGGTGTCTATGGCATGAATTTCGAGCATATGCCGGAATTGGCCTGGCCATGGGCCTATCCGGCAGTGCTGGTGTTGATGCTGATGATCGCGATTGGTCTGCTGATTGCGTTCCGACGCAGGCACTGGCTCTGATCAGCGCCGCCGACGGCGCCAGCGGGCATGCAGACGCCAGCCGAAAAACAGCAGCACAATGATGGCGCCCAGCAGTAACTTGTCTGCATGGCGGGCGAGCAATTGTTCCCGGGCGTTGCGATTCAATTGATCCCAGGCGTTGTAGTCATCCGGCACCTCAACCAGCCCGTGCTCGGCCACGAAACTGCGATAGGCCTGCATCAGTGCCGCCACCCGCTCAGGTTGCTGCTCTGACAGGTCATGGCGCTCCAGTGGGTCATCACGCAGGTTGAACAGCAGGGTGCCGGGGCGGGCGGCAATGGCGCTTGAACGCGATGTCACTAGTTTGTAGTCACCCTGCCAGATGGCGATGCCACCCGCCAGCTCATAGACAATGACCTCCTCGGGGGCATGGATACGCTCACTCTCACCGCGCAGCAGCGGAACCATGCTGGTGCCCATGATGCGATGCACTGGGCGGCCCTGGTACTCGCCGTCCGGCGCTGGGGTGTTGGTCAGCTCCAACAGGGTTGGGGCGATATCGGTCACATAGCCGAAAGCACCGGTGCGTGAGCCAGGCTCGATGACGCCGGGGTAACGCATGATCATAGGTACCCGCAAGCCGCCGTTGAACGGTGATCCCTTGTAGGAGTAGAACGGCGAGTTGGAGGCGTAGGCCCAGCCAGGGCCGTACTCGCTCCAGCTACCGGGGCGCCCCAGGTCTGTGTAGTCGTGGTCGTAACGCAGGCGATAGAACAGCGGTGCTATCTCGGTCAGCACCGTAGATTCGCCGCCGTTGTCGCTCATGAAGATGACCAGGGTGTTGTCATATTCGCCGCTGGCCTTGAGGTGCTCAATGACCCGGCCGATGCTTTCATCCATGGCTTCGGCCATGGCGGCGAATACTGCCATCTGGCGAGCACGATAGGCGCGCTCGTCATCACTGAGGCTGTCCCAGTCGATGGACGGCGTGTCATAGAAGGTCCCCCAGTCACTGGTGACTACCGATTCTGCGGTGCGGGGCAGTACTCCCATGGCAGTCAGCCGCTCATAGCGGCGCTGGCGAATGACGTCCCAGCCGTCCTGGTAGGTCTCGGCGTATTTTTCTACATAGGCTTCCGGAGCATGATGCGGCGCATGCACGGCCTGGAAGGCAAGATAGGCGAAGAACGGCTTGTCGCTGTCCGCTTCGCTGCTCAGGTATTCGATCAGCTTGTCGGCATAGTAGAACGAGGAATAGAAGTCATCCGGCAGGTTGATCGGTTGGCCATCCTCGAGCCAGGTTGCGGTTCCGGCAGGCAGATAGTGTTTGGCTTCCCAGTTGTCGGCGCCGCTTTCGAGCAGGGCGACCGAGCGCTGGAAACCTCTGGCGCTGGGCAGGCTTTGCGCCCGTTCGCCCAGATGCCATTTCCCGGCCATGTAGGTGCGGTAGCCAGCGTCGCTTAGCAAGGTTGGTAGGGTAACGGCCTGATCGTTGAGCCAGGTTTCGTAGCCGGGCTGGCCTTTCTGGTTGTCGGCCATGATCTCCTTCATGTTGCCCATGCCGACCTTGTGACTGGTGACGCCGGTCATCAGCATTGCCCGGGTTGGTGAGCAGGTGGCTGACACGTTGAAGTTGCTGAACTGCAGGCCTTCGGCGGCCAGCGCGTCGATATTCGGGGTGCTGATCTCGCCGCCATAAACACCGGGGTCGGAAAATCCCAGGTCATCGGCAACGATCAGCAGAATGTTGGGGCGGGTGTCTGCCAGGGCGGATAACGGCGCCAGTAATGCAAGAGCGCCCAACAGCCGGGCCAGGGGAGGGAGTCTGAACATGCAAGTAGTCCGCTTTGTCGTTGTTGTTATGGGAGCACTGGTTAGATCGAGTTCAGAGTCTGCCCGATTGGCGCTGACCTGTTCTGGACACGCCGTAAACCCTTCCCTGGGGGCTCGTAGATGCCATCCCTGGCATCTAACGGTCCAGAACAGGTCAGCGCCAACCGGGCTACTGAGCTTTCGTGCAGCTAATCAGTGTTTCTCTGGAGCATAGCGCAGAGTTGGCTCATGGCCGAGCATTCGTTGGCACTGTTTCTTAAACACAATGTTCCGGGGAAAGGCCTGCACTGCTACATTGACAGCCCTGTTCAGCGCTTTTGCCAGGAGGATGCATGCGCGCCCATTATCTCCAACACGCACCCTTTGAAGGATTGGGGCGGCTTGAGCCGGCTCTGCTTGCCCGGGGCTATCAGATTAGCGTTACCCGGCTGTTTGCCAATGAGAGCCTGCCGGCATTGGCCGATATCGATCTGCTGATCGTGATGGGCGGGCCAATGAGCGTCAATGATGAGGCCCAGTTTCCCTGGCTGGTCGCCGAAAAGGCCTTTATTGCCGGGGCGATAGCCGCAGGCCTGCCGGTCCTGGGAATTTGCCTGGGCGCTCAGTTGATTGCCTGTAGTCAGGGGGCCAGGGTGTACCCCAATCATCTGCGGGAAATTGGCTGGTTTCCGGTCCAGGCTGTTGGGGCCGGAGCCGAGAACTGGCAGTTTCCGGCGCAGGTACTGGTGTTGCACTGGCATGGTGAGACCTTTGACTTGCCACCTGGTGCAGTGCATCTGGCCCGCAGCCCGGGTTGCGAGCACCAGGCATTCCAGTTGGGGCGCAATGTGATTGGCTTGCAGTTCCACCCCGAAGCCACGCCGGAGCTGTTGCGCGAGTTCGTCGAGCAGGCCGAGGATGACCTGACGGCTGATCAGTATGTGCAGCCGGCCGAGCACATTCTGGCTGTCAGTACCGAGCAATTGGCCCAGACCGGCGCCTTGCTGGAAAATCTGCTCGACTATCTTCTGGCGTAGCTCGTCCACTGACGAGCACGGCCAAGGCTGTGCCGGTATCTATGCTTTGTCCGAGTATTCACTCTGGAATGGGGCTTTGGGAGGAGTTTGCGGGTCATTGGTTTGACCTATTTGTGGAGTTCTGGCTGAATTCGGCACGATCAATACGACCTTTGTCTATATTGAACTGGTGGGGCAGGTCTTTGAAGCTTGCGAGTTCATAACTAAACCAATAAGCAGGAGCCTTGCATGAGTGCCATGATCGTGATGTTCGCGGGTCTGGCCATGATGGCGCTGGGGTATTTCATTTACTCCAAGTTCATCGCGGAAAAGATCTATCGCCTCGATCCCGATTTCAAAACACCCGCCCATGAATACGAAGATGGCGTCGATTTTGTTCCGACCAACAAATTCGTGCTCTGGGGTCACCATTTTACTTCGGTAGCTGGTGCGGCGCCGATTGTCGGCCCGGCGATCGCGGTGATCTGGGGCTGGGGGCCGGCGTTTGCCTGGGTCGTTCTTGGTACTATCTTCTTTGCCGGTGTGCACGATGCCGGGGCGATCTGGGCCAGCGTGCGCAATAAGGCCAAGTCGGTCGGCGCCTTGACCGGCGATGTGGTCGGCAAGCGGGCTCGCAGCATTTTCATGATCGTGATCTTCCTCGTGCTGCTGATGGTCAATGCGGTGTTCGCGGTGGTTATCGCGCGCTTGATGATGAGCTTTCCGACGGCGGTGGTGCCGGTCTGGGGGGCGATCTTCGTTGCCTTGATCATCGGTCAGGTGATCTATCGGCGGATTCTCAGCCTGCCGGTGGTCTCAATCCTCGGGGTGATTGCCCTGTACGCGCTGATCTGGGCAGGCCCTTCCATGCCGCTGCAAATGCCGGCTGAAGTGCTGCCGGGCGTGTCCGGCAACGCTACCTGGATCCTGCTGTTGTTCGTCTATGCCGCGATTGCTTCGGTACTGCCGGTCTGGGTACTGCTGCAGCCGCGTGACTATATCAACGGCCTGCAACTGTTCGTCGGTCTGTTCGTGCTGTATGGCGCGGTGGTGATGCTTAATCCGACCATGGTCGCGCCGATGTTCAACAGCGATGTACCGCCGGGAACGCCTTCGCTGGTCCCCTTGCTGTTTGTGACCATCGCCTGTGGTGCGATTTCTGGCTTCCATGGTCTGGTGTCCTCGGGTACTACCTCCAAGCAGCTCAATCGTGAGCCTGACGCCCGGTTTGTCGGTTACTTCGGTGCCATGGGCGAAGGCGGTCTGGCGCTGGCCGCGATTCTGGTCGCCACTGCCGGCTTTGCCAGCCTGGCTGATTGGCAAGCCATGTACCATGCCTTCGGCCAGGGCGGTGTAACTGCCTTCGTACAGGGCGGTGCTTACATCATTCACCATGGTTTGGGTATGCCGGAAGTTACCGCAGCAACCTTGCTGACCGTAATGGCTGCGCTGTTTGCCGGTACCACTATGGATACCGGCCTGCGTCTGCAGCGCTACATCTTCCAGGAGTGGGGTGAAATCTATAAGCAGGAATGGATGAAGAAGCCGCTGCCGGCAACTCTGCTGGCCGTAGGCTCCTGTCTGTTGCTGGCCTTTGGTGCCGGTGGTGCCGATGGTTCAGGCGGCATGATCATCTGGCCGCTGTTCGGTACTACCAACCAGTTGCTGGCGGGCCTGACTCTGCTGGTGATCACTGTCATGCTGGTTCACCTGCGCCGGCCCATGTGGTTTACCCTGGTACCGCTGTGCTTCCTGCTGGTGATGACCGTGACGGCGCTGCTGTTCCAGTTGCGCACCTTCTACGAGCAGGGCAACTACTTCCTGCTGGGGCTGGATATCGTAGTGCTGATTGCCGCGATACTGGTGGCACTGGAATGTGCCGCGGCGCTCAAACGTCATCGCGCTGCGGTGGCCAGCGAGTCTCAGTAGCATGAAGGCTTCCAAGCCACCGAAAGATATGCGGGCCTGGCTCAGCCAGGCCCGCTTCTTTGCTGAAGAGGTCTACAGCTCACGCTATCGGGGTGCCATAGCCCGGGCCCGGCGCGATGAGGATGACCTGTTCATGTTGCTGGTGTTCTCTGAATTGATGGGCGTGCCGAATCCCGCTTCGTATTACACCCTAGAGTTGCAACCACTGCTGCTCGAGCGCTTCCATGACTGGCATCGACGGATGGGGATGGAACATTCGCCGCTGGATCATTTTCGTTGTTGCTGAGCCGCATACGGCAGGGATATTCGCATGTTCGATTTGCTAGACCGACGCTTGGTCTGGGTTGGTGGAAAGGGTGGGGTGGGCAAGACCACCGTATCTTCAGCTCTGGCGGTGTTGGCCGCCTCCCGGGGTAAACGTTGCCTGGTGGTGTCGACCGACCCGGCGCACAGCCTGGGGGATGCCCTGGGCCGTGAGCTGGACGACAGTGCTACCCGGGTGTTGCCTAATCTGGATGCCATTGAGATTGATCCTGATGCCGAGGTGGACAGCCATCTCAAGCGGGTGCTGGGGCAGATGCGCCGCTTTGCTTCCTCAACCATGATGCCGGAGCTGGAGCGGCAGATGCAGTTGACCCGCCAGTCGCCCGGTACTCAGGAAGCAGCTTTGTTGGAACGGATCGCCCGGTTGATCAATGATCGGGAGTCTGAGTATGACCTGATCATCTTCGATACCGCTCCGACCGGACACACCCTGCGGCTGCTGACCTTGCCGGAGGCCATGGCGGCCTGGACCGATGGTTTGCTGGCACACAATCGCAAATCCCAGGAGTTGGGCAAGGTGCTCAAGCATCTGACGCCGAAAAGCGGTCGTGATATGCCGACCCCGTTCGATGATCCGGACAAGGACCAGTTCAGTGATCTGGATGAGCGCACCCGTGAGGTGGCGCAGACCCTGATCAACCGGCGACGGCTGTTCCATCAGGCCCGGCGTCATCTGGAAGATCCGAAGGAAAGTGGCTTTCTGTTCGTGCTTACGCCCGAGCGGTTGCCGATTCTGGAAACCGTTCGAGCGGTGGCGACGCTTGAATCCGTAGGTATTCCGGTGGTGGCGACCTTGGTCAACCGGGTGATTCCCGAAGATGCCGATGGCGAGTTTCTGCGCCGTCGGCGGGAGCAGGAAGCGACCTATCTGGAGCGGATCGATCAGGAACTGGCCCGCTTGCCTCGGCCGCGCCTGCCCTGGATGGAGACCGACGTGCAGGGGTTGGAGGCTTTGCAGGAGGTGGCCGGGCAATTAGAACGCCTGGGGTTTTAGGTTCCTTAGCTACGTGAGTGAGCGCGCAATAGCAGATCTACCCCGCGTTCGACCCGGCGCCGGCGTGCGGCACTGTCCGGCACGTCGCAGCCATTCATCATCAGCCCGGTAATCAACGAACCTTTCCACAGGCCGATCAGTTGTTCGGCACTTTCAACGGGGTCATCAAGCTGGATCTGCCCACGGGCCGCTGCGGTTTCCAGATACTGTGCCGCACGCAGGACAAAGGCCCAGGGACCGTCTCGGTAGATCATGCGACCGTGTTCGCCATGTCGTGCACCATGGGCAATGATCGAGCGCATGATTTTGATGCCCCGTTCACTAGTCAGAAAATCCAGCAGGTGCTCGCCCAGAGCGACCAACTGCGTGCGCAGGTCATCCAGTGAACCGTTGTGTTCGGGCAGGTGCCCGACCATGGTCTGGTGATGGCGTTCCAGCACTGCCTGCAACAGCGCTTCGGCATTGTCGAAATAACGGTAGAGCGTGCCCTTGGCCACACCGGCGCGGCGCGCCACCGACTCCATGCCAAATTGCGGATCACCCTCGGCAATGCTTTCCAGCGCCGCTTCAAGGATGTCATCCAGCTTGCGTGGATCTACTGGGCGACCGGGTCCATTGCCACTGGATCGTTTACCGGAAAGCTTGCTGGCTGGGGCCATATTGTTATCCATCTATGCGAGTAATGCTCCGGTCATGCTATTTACTGCACGGCACCGTTCTGTAATTATCGGCCTGACTAAAGCCAACAACAAGGTTAACAGGCTATGCGTATTTTCGTCCCGGTTATGGGCTTGGTTTTGCTGGCTGGTTGCGGTTCTGATGCGGCAGCGCCGCCAACTCAACAGGTAGTCAAAGTCCGAGCAGTCGAGGTGCAGGCGGGTGCGGAGCGGCACTGGACGTTGAACGGTACGGTACAAGCCCGGCATCAGGCCAGCCTGGCATTCCGTCTGCCTGGCGAAATCAGTGAGCGGCTGGTGCAGGCTGGCGAGCGGGTTGAGGCTGGTGATGTGTTGTTGCGACTGGACCCAAGGGACATTCGCCAGCAACTCAATGCGGCCCAGGCGGCTTTGAGCGCGGCCAGGGCTCAGGCTGATAACGCCGAGGCCAATCGGCGCCGGCTGGCAACCCTGCGTGAACAGGATCTGGTGCCATTGCAGGTGTACGAGGATGCTGCCGCCAGTGCCCGGGCTGCGCGTGAAGCCATGCGCAGCGCCGAAGCGGCACTTGAGCAGGCCCGCAGTGCTCGGGATTATGCCGAGTTGCGAGCGCCGGCCAGTGGCATTCTGGTTGAGGTCAGTGGCCAGGTCGGGCAGGTGGTGGCGGCCGGGCAGAGTGTGGCTCAACTGGCCTATGACGGGCTCCGCGAGGTCGAGGCATTCATTCCCGAGCTGCGTCGGCGCAGCATCCCACAGCAGGGCCGTGTAGAGCTGTTTGGCAATGGCCAACAAGCCAATGTGACACTGCGTGAAATGGCCGGTTCGGCCGATCCCCAGACCCGTAGTTGGCGGGCCCGTTTCGTGATCGAGCAGCAAGCCAGCGACTGGCCTCTGGGAAGCAGTGTAACGCTGCACCTGAATGGTCAAACCGGCACGGACAGTGAGTTGTTGCTGAGCTTGCCTTTGGGCGCCCTGATTGATCGTGGCCAGGGGCTCGGGGTCTGGGTTATCGAAGAAGGGCGGGTACACCGACAGCCGGTCGAACTGGTTCGCACTGACACCGAGCAAGCCTACGTGCGCAGTGCTCTGGCTGCTGGAGCGCAGGTGGTGGCGCTGGGCGCGCACCTGCTCGAGGATGGTCAGCGGGTCGAGGTGCTGCCATGAGTCTTGACCCTTTGCGCTTCAACGTCTCGGCCCTGGCAGTACGCGAGCGCTCGGTCACCCTGTTTTTCCTGCTGTTGATCTCGCTGGCCGGGCTGTATGCCTTTCTGGCCCTGGGGCGCGCCGAAGATCCGAGCTTTACCGTACGCACCACGGTGGTAACTGCGGCCTGGCCGGGCGCCAGTGCGCTGCAGATGCAGCAGCAGGTGGCGGACCCGCTGGAAAAGCGCCTGCAGGAAGTGGCCTATTTCGACAAGGTGCAGACCACGGCTCGTCCTGGCCGGGTCGATATGCAGGTGACCTTTCAGGACTACACCCCCTCCAGTGCCTTGCCGCAACTGTTCTATGAAATTCGCAAGCGCATGCAGGACGAAGTGGCCAACCTGCCGCCGGGGGTTCAGGGGCCATTCGTCAATGATGACTTTTCCGATGTGTACTTTTCGCTGTATGCCCTCACAGCACCGGGTCTGCCGGCCCGGCAACTGGTGCGTGAGGCCGAGCAACTGCGCGATCAGTTCAGTCGGGTAGCCGGGGTGCAGAAAGTGCGGGTAATCGGTGAGCGCCGTGAACAGGTGTTTGTCGATGTCGATCAGCACCAACTGGCGCAAATGGGAGTTACCCTGGAGCAGATCGGCGATGCACTGGATGCCTATAACCGCTTGCTGCCGGCAGGCCTGATCGAGACAGCCGGGCCTCGTCTGTACTGGCGTCTGGATGCCGATCTGGCCGACCTTGAAGCCATTGCGGCGGTGCCGTTGCGTATCGGTGAGCGGCTGATTCGGCTGGGCGATGTCGCTGAGGTTCAGCGTGGTTACGAGGAGCCCGCGAGCTATCTGGTACGCGCCTTCGGTGAAGAGGCGTTGTTGATCGGGGTAGTAATGCAGGCTGGCGAGAATGGTCTGGAAGTGGGCCAGCGCCTGGCCGAGAAGCATCAGCAACTGGTGGCCGGTATGCCGCTGGGTATGGAGCTGCGCCAGGTCACCAACCAGCGCGAGGCCATCACCCGGGCGGTTGAGCTGTTCCAGTACAAGTTCCTGCTGGCGGTGCTGGTGGTGATGCTGGTCAGCTTTGCCAGTATCGGTTTGCGCCCGGGTCTGATTGTCGGTATTGCCGTGCCGCTGACTCTGGGCATCACCTTCATGTTGATGCTGATGCGCGGGATGAATCTGGACCGGATCACCCTGGGGGCGTTGATCATTGCTCTGGGCTTGCTGGTGGATGATGCGATCATCGCCATCGAGATGATGTTGGTGAAAATGGAGGAGGGCTGGGACCGGGTCAAGGCCGCCGCCCATGCCTGGACGGTGACCGCCGCGCCCATGCTGTCTGGCACCCTGGTGACCATTATCGGCTTTGTGCCTATTGGTTTTGCCCGCTCCGGTGTAGGTGAGTACACCGGCAATATTTTCTGGGTATTGGCCTTTGCGCTGCTGGCCTCATGGCTGGTGGCGGTGGTGTTTACCCCGTTTCTGGGCGTGGTTCTGCTCAAGGACGTGCCCAAGTCTTCTCAGTCACACCAGGGCCAGTACCAGAGCGCCGGTTATCAGCGGTTTCGCCAACTGATCCAGAACTGTGTGCGTTACCGCAAGACGGTAGTGCTGGCCACCTTTGGTTTGTTTGTGCTGGCAGTATTGGGAATGATGGGGCCGGTACAGAAGCAATTTTTCCCCTCATCGGACCGACCCGAAGTGCTGGTCGATATCTACATGCCCGAAGGCTCCAGCATGACCACCACCGAGGCGCTGGCACGGCGGGTTGAGGCGGTTCTGGTGGAAGACCCGGATGTACTGTCACTGTCGAGCTATATCGGTGCCGGGGCGCCGCGGTTCTTCCTGTCATTGAATCCGGAACAGGCCAACCCGGCCTTTGCCAAACTGATTGCGATTGCCGAGGATGCTGCCGGGCGTGATCGGATCATGCAGGCTTTACGGCAACGGGTTGCCGCCGGCGAGTTTGGCGAGGCTCGGGTGCGGGTGCATCGGCTGGTATTTGGCCCGCCAGTGACCTGGCCGGTGAGTTTCAGAGTGCTTGGTCCTGACCCAATGCAACTGCGTGCCTTCGCTGCTCAGGTGCGTGAGGTGCTACAGGCTCATCCGCATATCGTTGATGCCCACCTGGACTGGGGCGAGCGGGTACCTTCGGTGCGTCTGGATATTGACCCTGAACGCCTGCGCGCGATTGGTCTGACACCCCGTGAGCTGGCGCGCCAGCTACAGCTGCAATGGGGTGGGGTGCCGGTCACCCAACTGCGTCAGGACGTGCGCAGTGTGCAGTTGGTGCTGCGTGGCGATGGCAGTGGTCTGGGCGAACTGGCGGACCTGCCGATTCGCACGGCCGACGGGCGCAGTATCAGCCTGGCCCAGGCAGGGTTGATTCGGCTCGACAGCGAAGACCCGGTACTCAAGCGTTACACCCGTGAACCCTATATCACCGTGCAGGCCGATGTTCAGGGTGCCCAGCCGCCGGACGTGACCTGGGCCCTGTGGCGTGATCTGGCTGAACTGCGAGCAGCCTTGCCGCCGGGCTACTACCTGGATATTGGCGGCACTGTGGAGCAATCGGCCAAGGGGCAGGAGTCGATCCGCAAGGTTCAGCCGGTGATGCTGGCGCTGATGCTGGTGGTGATCATGCTGCAGATGCGCAGCTTCTCCGGGACTTTCATGGTACTGGCAACTGCGCCGCTGGGGGTGATCGGGGCGACGCTGGCCCTGTTGGTCGGAAATCAGCCGTTCGGGTTTGTTGCGCTGCTGGGGCTGACCGGGCTGGCTGGAATCCTGATGCGCAACACGCTGATTCTGGCCCAGCAGATCGATGACAACCTGCAAGCTGGCATGGCCCGGCATACGGCTCTGGTCGAAGCGACGGTACAGCGTACCCGGCCGGTTCTGTTGACCGCGTTGGCGGCGGCACTGGCCTTCGTCCCCCTGACTTTCGATGCGTTCTGGGGGCCGATGGCCTATGTGCTGATCGGCGGAACTTTGGTCGGGACCCTGATTACCCTGTTTTTCCTGCCGGCGCTCTATGCGCTGTGGTTCCGGGTAAGGGCTACCTGAGTTGTTCCGGCTGGCCGTGGGCACGGCGCTCGGCCAGCCACTCCGGGTGTGAGATAACGGCCTGTTCACCGGCCAGCCGGCTGACGATCTCGAAATAGTCCTGGCGCATGGGGTCGCGCATGACCTCAGCCCGGGGCTTGATCCGCACAGCATAGACGCTTTGCACATTCTGGTGATCAAACCCGCGCCAGCGCTGTGCGTCTTTGAGCAGTTGATACTCATGGTCTTCCAGAGCACTGATCAGTGCTTCACTGGCCAGTGTGCCGTTGCGGGTAACCGCCTCTGCCCATTGATAGACAATGCTGTAAGCTGAGGCCGCCGAGGTTGACGGGTAGCTCTGATAGCGCTCGGCGAAGTCGCGAACAAAAGCCTGGCCGCGCTGATTGCCCAGCTCGAAGGGCAGGTTCCAGGTCCAGGCGGAGCCAGCCAGCACGCCCTCCATGATCGCCGGGCCAACCTGCTCGACCATGCTCAAGGTAATGTTGGGAACCACGATCTGGGAGTTGCGAGTCAGGCCGAACTCATGGGCCACGCGCATGGCCTTGACCATCTGATCACCGAACAGCACCAGTACCAGCACATCCGGCTTGGCGTCGGCAGCTTGACGCAAGGCGGCACGCAGCTCGCTCTGGGTGGCGCCGGGGAATGACAGCAGGCTGGCGGGATGCTGGCGGCTGTCTTCGGTGGCGGTGAAGCGGCGCATTGAGGCTTCAGTGGTATGGCCCCAGGTATAGTCAGCGGTCACGTAGTAGTAACTGCGTCCTGGCAGTTGCTCCTGCAAATAGCCGCCCAGAACCTTGGAGGCCATCCAGGCGTTGTAACTCTCGCGGAACATGTAGCGATGGGCATCCTTGCCGGTAGTATCGTTGGAGTAGGTCAGGGTGCCGAAATACACCACGCCACGCTGGGCGGCACGCTTGCCGGCGGCGATGGCAACTGCGCTGGAGGCGCCCCCAAACAGCATCCTTGCGCCCTGATCGACCAACGAATCGACATTGGCAACGGCCTGGGCCGGGCGCGAGGCGCTATCGGCTTCGATCAGTTGCAGAGGCCGCCCAAGTACGCCGCCGCGATTGTTGAGTTCTTCCACTGCCAGCAGCGCGCCACGGATCTGCATCAGTCCCTCTTCACGGTATTCGCCGCTACGCGGAACATTCAGACCCAGCACGATGGGCTCGGCAGCCAGGGCAGGGAAGGCTGCCAGCAGGGCCACAACCAACAACAGGTGTTTTAGTGGGGCGAAGAAAAAAATGCTCAGTGAGGGGCGACTCATGGCCTATCCTTGTTTTGTTGTTGTTTGAGTGTCACCTGTCTGGATAACACGGACTGGCACCAGCCCGGCATTACCTATTGGTCGAGTGTTTACAGGGTTGTGAAGTCGATCAATGAACTGGTATCCGCTGCGTGCAGGCATTAGGATGGCGGCCATTACAATACGCCAAGGAACCCGGCGACCTTCATGCTTGATATCAAAACCCTCATGCTGGTGTTGGCACTTGCCACGGTGGTTTCCGTGGTGGGCTTGCTGATCGCCAGTTTGCTCAACCGCCAGGTGCTGGCCATTCGTTATTGGGCGGCGGGTCTGGCCTGCTTCTTTACCGGTCTTTTCCTCCAGGTCGCCAGCCCGCCATTGCCATTGTGGTTGAGTGCTGTAGCCATTACCCAGGCCTACTTCGTGATCTGGTGGGGCACCCGCTGTTACCGCTTCTCGCAACGACTGCCGCGTTTCTGGCTGGTCATGATGCTGATAGGCCTGGCTCAGGGCCTGACGTTCTTCATACTCAGCGATTTGCTACGTTGGAGCATCGTGTTCCACAGCTCAGTGGCAGTTGTTATGTGTGGGCTGACCATCCGCGAGCTGTGGAAGCTGAATCTTGGTCAGCCGCTGCTGCCATTGTTCTGGACTCTGCTTTGGGGCGTACACGGTCTGGTGTATCTGCGCCGGACGTTGCTGTACCTGTTCGACAGCCACTACAGCCAGGTGACCAGCTTCGAGCAGGCAATTGAGATTGAGGCGCTGAACTACCTGGAGGGCACGGTATTTCTCTATGGGTTCTCGCTGATGTGCGTGATTCTGACCACGCTGCGCCTGCAACAGGCTCTGCGTCGCCAGGCGACCCGTGACCCATTGACCGATCTGCTGAACCGTCGGGCTTTTGAAGAGGCAGCACTGAATGCACTGGCTTTGGGGCGGCGCGGGCAACGGCCGTTGACCTTGTTGCTTATGGATCTGGATAAATTCAAGTCGATCAATGATCAGCATGGTCACAAGACCGGTGATCAGGTGCTGGGCGCTTTCGCCGAACACTTGCACGCCCACGCCCGCACGGCTGACCTGATTTGCCGGTTCGGGGGGGAAGAGTTCGTGGTATTGCTGCCTGATACCGATCGGGACCAGGCGCAGAGCATGGCCGAGAGGATTCGACGCTCCTGGGCCGAGGTGGTGCTCGATACGCCCAACGGGCCGCTGGCTACCACGGTGTCGATTGGTCTGGCGCAAACCTGTCATGACCCGGCTGAAACGCTTTACAGCCTGTTGGAGCAGGCAGACCAGGCGCTATACCGGGCCAAACAGAATGGTCGCAACCGGACCGAACAGGCCGACGGCCTGCGACTGTCGGCGCTGGAGGGGGCGATCGTCTGAGGCAGGTCTATTCAGCCTGACTCAGCAGTTGGCGAACCGCCTGAAGATTGCCAGGTTGTTGCAGACGGCCGATTTCTTCACCTGCACCATTGAGCAATACCAGATCACCGTCGTAGGTGCTGTACCGGTCGGCAAAGGCCTGCCCGTCAGGCTGACCCTGGTGGGCGATGCGCATGTCCAGACGGGTCTGATACTCTGGGTTGAGCTGTTTGAGATACTCCAGGACTTCGGCCCCGCCCAGGTAATGGATGTCGCGGGTTAGTACCAGTACCGGCTTGCCCTGGCCTATGCCGGACAGATCGGTGGAAATGCCGGCTCTGGGCAGTTGCTGGATGACCACCGCGCTGACGCCGGCCAGCAGTACCAGCATGAATGTCCATTTGATCCAGGCGGGGATATGCCGTTGGGGCTTGCTGGTGGTCGAGTTCATGTGGCCTCTCAGGGTTAAAGACGCGGATTATCCCATATTCACGGCGCATGTCCGGGCTCGGTTAAAGCTCTGTTACCTTTTTATTAGCAGATGTTCAGGCATGGCCTTTTGATGGCGTTTGTCATGGTGCTGTCATCTTGATGACATAGAGTGATGCCCAACCTCGCAGTTGGAAATTCACTCGTATGACAATCGCAACCCGCCTGATGCTTGGCGTTTCGCTGCTCACTCTCATGGCCGTGGTCATCGCGGCGGGAATCACCGGTTGGCAGGCGCTGGAGCGCAGCTCCGAGGTGGTAGAGCACAGTGTCGAGCAGCAGTTTCAGGCAGTGGCCGCCGGTCGCCAGACCAGCCTCAGCCTGCAGCTTGAGAGTCACCATGACCTATTGCTGTCGATGGCCAACAACCGTCTGACCCAGGAAGCGGTCTATGGATTTGTTCGGCCCTTTGTGTCCTTTCGCTATGAAGTTTCGGCGCCGAGCCTGGATCAACTCAAGGCCAGCATGAAGGACTGGTACGCCAGTCACTATCAGCCCCTGTACGGAGCCCAGACACAGGGCCAGCGCGCTGATTATGAGAGCTGGATCGAAGCGACCCGCTATGAGGGACTGCTGATCCAACAGTTTTATGTGCACGACAACCCCAATCCGGCCGATCAGTTGGGTGAGTTGGTCGATCGGGACGATGCGACCATCTATGGCCAGCAACATCGCCGTTATCAGGAAAGCTACCGGGAAATCACCCAGCGCTATGGTTATCACGACCTGATGCTGATTGATGCTGCCAGCCTTGAGGTGATCTATAGCGTCAACAAGGGGCCGGTTTTCGCCACTTCATTGCGCGATGGACCATTCGCCACCAGCGCCCTGGCCGAACTGGTGCAGAGTATGCGTGAGCAGCCGCTCAAGGATGAGTTCAAAGTGTCACGCTTTTCCCGGTTCGACGCACACTTCAACCAGCATGTGGTGTTCTTCGGCGTGCCGGTATTCCACCCGGTTTATAGCCCCGACAAGCCATTGGGCTTTCTGGTAGTACAGATGCCGGCTGAGCGCTTCACACAGATCATGACTGCCGGTGGCAATTGGGCTGCAATTGGTCTGGGTGATACCGGCGACTCCTATCTGGTTGCCTCTGATGGACGTCTGATCACCGAACCGCGGGCAATGCTCGAACAGCCGGATGCCACGCTGGCACGCCTGAACCTGTCCGGTCAGCAAGCTGGTGACGCTCAGGCTATTCAGCGCTACCGTCAGCTCAATGGTCGGCTGCGGATCGACAGCCCTGCGCTGAAAGCGGCACTGGAGGGTGAGAGTGGCCTTGGCCGGCAAACCAACCTGCTGGGTGAGACGGTATTGATGAGTTGGCAACCGGTGATGCTGGGTGGTGAGCGCTATGCATTGATTACCGAACAGTCGCTGGCTGAGAGTTTTGGCGCGGTGGCGCGTCTGAGCCATGACATCATGCTGGCTGTGGGGCTGGCGGTGGTTGTGCTGGGGGCATTGGCAGCTCTGGCCTCTTGGTGGCTGACCCGAATGATTGCAACGCCGCTGACGCGCTTGAGCGGCACCATCGGGCAAAGCGCCCGTGAGCGGGATTTGCGTATTAGTCTGCCGGTACGTGGGCGTGATGAGATCGCTCAGATTGCCGCCTCACTGAACCAACTGTTCGAAACCTTTTCTGGATTGGTCGCCAGGATTCGTCAGACCGCCGAAGACACGGCCTCAGCCAGCACTCGCACGGTTGGTATCGGTAATGAGTGCCAGGCCGCCGCTGAGCGCCAGCAGCAGGCTTTGCAAGCATTGGATGCTGAATCCAGAGCCTTGCAGCGGGCGCTTCAGGCGATCACCGGGTTGGTGAGCCAAGCCGCTGAGCAGGCGCGGCTGGCCGATGATGGCGCTGTGCAGGGGCACGAAGCGGTACGCCAGGTGAGCCAGTTGATCCGGCAGTTGTCCGATGAAGTCACCCAGTCCTGTGACAGCATGCAGCAACTGGAGCAGGCCGCCGGCGCTATCGTGTCGGTACTCGATACCATTGAAGGGATTGCCGAGCAGACCAACCTGCTGGCGCTCAATGCTGCGATCGAAGCTGCCCGAGCCGGCGAGCATGGCCGTGGCTTTGCGGTAGTGGCCGATGAGGTCAGGCGGCTTTCCAGCAGTACTCAGGAGGCTACCGGTCAGATCCAGACCATGCTCGACCGCTTGCGCTCAACTGTAGCTGACGCTTCGGCAGGCTTGCGCAAGGAGCAGGATAGCGCGACCCAGTGTCTGCACGGGGCAGCCGAGGCCGAGGGGCTGCTGGTACGGATTCGTGATCAGGTTGGAGATATCAGTCAGGCAACCCGGGCCATCGACCGGGCGGTCCGGGATGAAAATCAGCGGGCTCAGGGCATGGGCCAGACCCTGGATGGCATTCGTCAGGATGCCGAACGCACCGCCCAGGCCATGGCCGAGCTGTCTCAGACTGCCACTGCCCAGGAGCGCCTGGCTCAGCAGGGCCGCGAGGCGGCCAACGCTTTCAGGGTGTGATAAGAACGAGTCCAGTGGGTATAAAAGATGACCGTGGGAGGCTGACTGACTAGAATGCCTGGATGACCACAGCCTACAGGGAATCATTGGCTTGAACGCATTCAGGAGCCCGCTGGGCTGGTTGTTGCTGGTCGTTCTGTTGAGCGGCTGTGCAACACGCCTGCCACCACAGGATCTGCCTCTTGAGCATGCCCAGCCTGCCGCCAGCGATGGCTTGATCGGGGGCTATGTCGAAGCAGCGGTGGCCGGCCAGGAGTCAGGGTTGTCGGGCTTCAGTCTGCTCTATCGCGGTATGGATGCGCTGGCCGCGCGCCTGCATCTGATCGAGCAGGCTCGCCAAAGCCTGGATATCCAGTACTACATCTACAATGGCGATGTAACCGGCGGGCTGATTGCAGAGCGCCTGCTGAGTGCGGCTGACCGTGGGGTGAGGGTGCGGCTGCTGCTGGATGATATTGGCAGTGGGGTCAATGAGTTCAAGATCGCTACCCTGGACCAGCACCCCAATATCGAGATTCGGCTGTTCAATCCGCTCAGTTTACGCCAGGGCTGGCTGCGTTATGTCAGCAAGGTTGGCGAGTTCGGACGGATCAATTATCGCATGCACAACAAGGTGCTGATCGCCGACAACCAGGCGATGATTACCGGTGGACGCAATATTGGCGATGAGTATTTCGCCTTGAGCGAGCTGGACTTTCAGGATATCGATGTGTTGGGTATCGGCCCGATCAGCCGAGCCGCCAGCAACAGTTTTGATGCCTACTGGAACAGCCACAAATCGGTACCTGTGCGTCTTTTGACCCGACGCCCCGGGCGTTCCGAACTGGTGCGGCTACGCAAGCGCCTGGAGTCTGTCAGTACCGACCTGCGCCAGGGCCCGTATCAGAAAGCGGTAGAAGGTTCTCCGTTTAATCAGCCGTTTACCGACAACAAGGTCAGTTGGCACTGGGGGGAGGCAACCTGGCTGGCTGACCCGCCGGACAAGGCCGACCCCCACGGCGACCATAATCAGGTTCCCTACCTGGGTATGCACCTGGCCCGGCAGGTGCGTGCCAGCCAGCATGAGCTGCAGTTGATGACGGCTTATTTCGTGCCGGGCGCCGACGGTCAGGGTTTTCTGATGGATATGGTCAATCAGGGGCTGGAGGTCTCGATTTTGACCAACTCGTTGGCCACCACTGATGTCCTGGCCGTACACAGTGGCTATGTGCGCTACCGCGAGCCGTTGCTGGCGCATGGGGTACGTATCTGGGAGTTACGCCCGCTGGCTGCCCAGCAGGAGCGTGCCAGCCCGTTTCTGGGTGAGTCGGTAGCCAGCCTGCATGCCAAAACCTTTGTGTTCGACCGCGAGCGGGTGTTCGTCGGTTCGATCAATCTGGACCCGCGCTCGATCAGCCTCAATACCGAGGCCGGAGTTCTGGTGCAGCAGCCGGCGCTGGCTGGGGAGATGGTCGAGCTGTTTGAGCGCTGGACTTCGGACGATTACGCCTACCGCCTGAGTCTGGATGAACAGGGGCGTCTGCAGTGGCACGCCGAGGGTCAGACCTGGACCCGAGAGCCCAAGGCAGGTCCGACCCGACGCATCATGACCTGGCTATTACGTCTGTTGCCGATCGAGAGCCAGCTGTAGCGTTACCCTAATGAACCAGTTGGCTCGATACCTTGAGGTAGTCCTGGCCATGTTTGCGCACGGCTTCTGCATCATAACGCTCCGAGGCCAGGTGCACTTCCTCCAGGGTTTCCGCCAGCTCTGCGCTGTCCTGGCGGATCCGTTCCAGGGCGTTCTCCAGGGTATAGGTGAGTTCGTGTACCTGGGTCATGGTCTCGGTGGTGAGCTCTCCGGCCAGGATGTTTTCCAGCCGCTTGTTGTATTCAACGAAGTTGCTCAGAGCCTGTTCCAGGCTATTGGCGGGCAGCCCCTTGAAGTGCTCGATATCGCCGCTGGCCAGCGCGGTATTGACTGACATCAGCGCAGCCGTGAGGGTTACAGGTAGCAGGAAGACTCTCATAATCACCTCGATAGTAAATGATAATCATACGCAATTGAGAATCTAGCAGTGCTTGCCTGCGTTGTCTAGCGGGCAGGGCGATAATGTACAGGCTGGGTAGTAGAGCGGCTTCAGAGTAGCGGACTCATGAAGAACATCAACCGCTCCAGTGCCCGTGCCGGGCGGCTGCGTTGTTGCCAGCGGTCCAGTTCAAGGGCCTCGCTGCGGGCCATATAGCCCCTGAGCAGCTGGCGAATATGTGCGCAGCTTTCCGGAGTGAACAGCGCTACGGTCAGTTCAAAATTGAGTTGCAGGCTGCGGATATCCAGGTTGACGCTGCCGACCAGGGCGAGTTGATCATCCATCAGCATCGCTTTGGTATGCAGCAGTCCACCATCGAACTGCAGAATCTCAACACCAGCCCGCAGCAACGGCTCGAAATAGGAACGGCTGGCCCAGCCGACCATCAGCGAGTCATTGTGCTTGGGTAGCAGCACCTGTACCCGCACACCGCGCTTGGCGGCCTGACATAGCGCCTCGAAAATGCTTTCCGAAGGCACAAAGTAGGGCGTGCTGATGACAATGCTTTCGTTGGCCCGGTAGATGCTCGATAGCACTGCCTGCCCGATCAGGTCATCACCAACACCGGGACCCGATGGAATGATCGACATCCACTGATGGCAGCCAAGCTGTCCGGCTTCCAGTTTGGGCAGCCGCCGCTGGCCGGTCTCGACCTCCCAGTCCCAGGCGAATACCTTGGCCAGCCCGGTTGCCGCCTGGCCCTCGATGCGCAGCATGATGTCGATCCAGGGGCCGACATCGGCTTCACGCTTGAAGAACGCCGGGTCAGCCATGTTCATAGAGCCGGTAAAGGCCAGCCGATCATCAATTACTATCAGCTTGCGGTGCATGCGCAGATCGATGCGGTGGACCAGGGCGCGCAACAGGCGCACCGGCAGCGCCGGCACCACGGCGATACCGGCATCGACCATGCGGGTGCGCCAGCGTGAGCGAAAGAATTTACGGCTGCCGGCATGGTCGATCAGCAGCGAGACCTTGACTCCACGCTGACTGGCCTCGATCAAGGCCTCGGCCAGTTCATCAACCCGGCCTCCGGGATGCCAGATGTAGGTCAGAATGTTGATGCTGTGCTGGGCGCTGCGGACATCGGTACAGAGCTGCTCGAAAATGCTCTCAGGGCTGTCGAGCAGGCGCATCTGTTCGTAACCCAGCGCACCGATGCCCATGCGATGAGACAGCAATTGGTGAATAGCCAGGGTAAGTTGCCCACCGGGCCATGGCCTGCGCAGCCCGGCGAACCCATTGGCCAGGTTTTCCAGGTAGGGTTCGACCATGGCCTCGGAGCGGGCTGCCCGCTTGCGGCCCAGGTTGAGCTCGCCAAACATCAGGTAAAACACTGCGCCCAACAGCGGCAGAATATAAATCACCAGCAGCCAGGCCAGGGTCACGCTGACCGGGCGACGACGGGTAATAACGCGAATGGTTACCGCGGCGGTAAACAACCAATACAACACCGCCCCAATCAGGCCCAGAATGGTTTGCAGGTTGTCCATTGCTCTCCCGGTAATGGCTGTTGGGCACGGTTACTGTAGCAGGCCTGGCAACTTCCGGCTGCTTACAAACAGTTGTCTGGCTTGGGCAGTCCGGCAATCTTGCTGGCCAGCTTGGCCGGGCTGCCGGGAAACAGCTTCATCAGATACATACTGTTGCCCTTGTCCGCTCCCAGTTCCTGGCCAATGTACTTGACCAGCGGGCGCATGGCCGGGGACAGCTGGAACTGCGCATAAAAGCGCCTAAGGGCATGAATGACCTCGAAATGCTCGGCGGAGAGCTCAATCCCTTCGCTGCGGGCCAGTTCAGCGGCTACCGCTTCGGACCAGTCCTCGAGGTTGACCAGAAAGCCGTGCTTGTCCAGCGGTACATTCAGCCCGTCGCTTTTAATCGATGTGGTCACCAGCTCACCACCTTGTCGTAACTAACGCACAGGTCGACCATCCGCTGATAATCGATACTGCTGACCCCTGCAGGCAGATCATCCAGCGCCAGCCCGCGGGCCAGCAGGTCAGGCTCAAGGGCAAACAGTTGTATGCCAGGGGCCAGCTGGCTCAGCTGTTGGCGAGCTTCACTGCCGGGCAACAGGGCGTACACCGCGTCTTCGATCAACAGTAGTCCCTGATCCTCGACCAGAACCTGCAGGCAGGAACTCAGACGCGGTTCGTTGTGGGGTGAGTGGCGAACAATATGCAGCATGGCAGGGCTCACAGGTTGATGATCTGATCGTAGTGTTCCATCAGCGTAGCGATCTCGACGCCTTCGAGTGCACGTACCGGCAGGGCGCAGTGCTCAAGTGTCAGCCCCCGGGCGCTGAGTGAGCGCTGACAGGCCAGCAGGTCTTCAACGCCGAACAGGGGCAGCGCCTGGAGGTTGGCAGCCAGGGACTTCTGCTCGATCAGACTGGCGTCCTGCCCCTTGAGCAGTTGCAGCACCCCGTCATCCATGAACAACATACCTACGGGGACGCCAAAGGCCGCAGCGGCCAGTGTCATGTCCAGGGCTTCACGGGCGGCGAGGCGGGTAGGGGGGTGGCGACTGATGATCAGCAGGCTTTTCATGTTCAGCTCCCAAAACTCACGGCCCGGTCAGCGCTTTGCAGCGCATCGACCCACTGGCCCAGCCCGGAAAGATCCCAAGGTGTGCCGGTATTGGCGGCGTGACGATCCCAGCGCTGGGCTTCTTCTTCATTCAGCACTCCACGGCGCAGCGCCGCGGCAATACACACCACCGCATCAAGCTTGTGTTCAGTGATGAACTGGCGCCACTCGTGGGTGATGTCGTTTTCATCCTGGGGCTGCACACCCAGATTCGAGGCGATATGCACCGCGTCCCGATAGAAAAACAAACGGTTGATCTCGTGCCCGGCATCTACTACTGCACGAGCAAAATTGAGTGCGGAGCGGGCCGCAGGATCTTGCGGGCCAGCCAGCAAGGCAATGGCGAAATTCATCGATAGACCACCTGAAGCAATGAGGCCCGCACTGGGCGGGCCTCATTAGTATAAACAAAAGCGTGCCGATCAATCGTTGTTGAACACACCCAGCAACTGCAGCAGGCTGAGGAACAGATTGTAGATGGACACGAACAGCGTCACAGTGGCCATGATGTAGTTGTCTTCACCGCCATGAATGATGGCGCTGGTCTGATACAGGATCACCGCCGAGGAGAACAGCACGAAGCCGGCGGAGATGGCCAGTTGCAGGCCGCTTATCTGGATGAAGAAGCTGGCAACAATGGCGCACAGCAGTACGATGAAGCCCGCCAGAATGAAGCCGGACAGGAAGCTGAAATCCTTGCGGGTAATAATCGCGTACGCCGACAGACCAAAGAACACCAACGCAGTCATGCCCAGCGCCATGCTGACCAGTTGGCCGCCGTTGGGCAAAGACAGGTAGACGTTGAGAATCGGCCCCAGGGTGTAACCCATGAACCCGGTCAGCGCGAAGGTCAGAACCAACCCCATGCCAGAGTTACGGAACTTGGAAATGGCGAACAGCAGCCCGTAGAAGCCGACCAGGGTGATGATCAGGCCAGGGTGCGGCAGGTTCAGGCTCATCGACATCAGTGCAATGAAGGCACTGAATGCCATGGTCATGGCCAGCAGGCTGTAGGTATTGCGAAACAGCTTGCTGACTTCCGCCTCGTTGACACCTGCATGGTGCAGGGCGTTATGGCGCTCTTGGATATTCATAAGTGCAGGGCTCCCCTTGGTCAATCCTTGATGGATGCTGTGATCATACCTGCTGGAAGCGTCAAATCAAGGCATGAGGGGTTTCGAGCTGTTTCATACGCCAACCGGTTAACAGTCTATTTGCGCAATAACACACGCAGGCCATTGACTAGGCTCAGCTTTCCGGTAGTATTGCGGGCCGTGGAGGGATGGCAGAGCGGTTGAATGCACCGGTCTTGAAAACCGGCGAAGGTGAAAGCCTTCCCAGGGTTCGAATCCCTGTCCCTCCGCCACATGCCGTTATAAATCAAGCAGTTGCAGCGCATTCTGATTTGTAACCAACAAAGCGCCCCACAATGAGAATTGCTCAAGTGGGGCGTTTTTTTGTGTCTTGCTCCAGCAGCCGCACGTTCTCAGCCCAGCGCCTGCAAGGGGTCGGTATGGTAGCGGTCTAGTTTAAAACACGGCTGGCTCTTGCCTTGGATGTCTGAATAGGTGCCAGCAAAAATGCTTTCACCTACATTAAGAGACTTCAGCATTTTGCGAACATCTAGCCGCACTCCAGCAGCCGAACAAACCGTTCAGCTATCCACTGCGGGTTATGCCCGGTGAACTGACAGCAGTGCCGTAGCATCGGCCCCACACGCAATACATCATCGAACGCCTGTTCCTGCGCAATGGCTGGCCCATAGCTGCCGCGCCAATACCCCAGCGCATCATCCAGCAGCATGGCCAGCACAGCGCCCCACAGGTCGCGCTCTGGCGTGGGTGAACCGATAGGCTCGCTCGGCTCAAGCTCCATGCGACCGATACCAGCCTGATTCCCTGTGCCGTGCCGCCTCGATCTCAGCGCGTGCGACGAACTGGCCCAAGGTTTCATTGTGGCGGCGGTGCAGGTGCCGACCGGCGACGATAGCCATGTAAGGTTCTGCGGCGGCGTGCCGACTAATCAGGCGAATGTCATCAGGCATCGCTGATACTCCGAAAGGGTGGCCATCCACCGCCACACCGGGGCGCTTGTCCGGAGCAGCAGCTTCAGGCCGTATGTCACATGCGCCGGGCAAGCTCGGCCATCGCCATATCAGCTTGCACCACCTGATCGGCAAACTGCTTTTGAGCAACTGGATTGCCTGCGGCTTTATCTGACAGCAACAGGACTTCGCGTGACGCCTCATCTACCAGGTTCCGTGCTTTGTGCAGGGACTGCTTGAATTGCAGCAGATCAGGCGCATGGGTGGCGGATGCACGCTGTTTGAGTCCTTCCATCGCGGACGGCTCCAGCCCTACGGTGAGCGGGCGACCATGCCAGACAGCGGCGAGGGTGGCCGTGTCTCCC
Organism: Pseudomonas jilinensis; assembly: GCF_003586265.1. Taxonomy (NCBI): domain Bacteria; kingdom Pseudomonadati; phylum Pseudomonadota; class Gammaproteobacteria; order Pseudomonadales; family Pseudomonadaceae; genus Pseudomonas; species Pseudomonas jilinensis. Next base: position 307,076 of record NZ_QJSA01000002.1, read on the forward strand.
TGCTCGATAGCATTCAGAATCGCCCTATGCCGTTCCTCTGGCTCCAGGCTTCGCAGAATGGCGCGAATCTCGCCGCCGTCTGCCGGGTCGGCGCGGCCTACGCCAATGCGCTCGGCAATCTCCGAGTCTGCGCGGGTTATGCGCTGATCCAGTTCGTTCAGCGCCTCCTGTGCGCGCTTGATATACACCTCCGACAGCTTGCGGGCCTGGCGTTGCACTTCGCCCAGGTGCTGCGCCGGGGTGTGCTCAGGGTTGCGGGTCTGCCGTACCGTTTCCAGCGCGTCCAGCGCACCCACAAGGCTGCCGTGTACGGTCAATGCCTTGTTCAAGGCAGCATCATGACTGAATTGCCCGGCGGCGCTGGTGATCGACTCGCGCCAGCCATCGGCGGCGGTCAGATTGGCGCTGCGTTCTAGGGGCGGCAGGGCTGGATTGACGTTATAGCTCGGTCGTTTTTGCATGGTCGTTTCCTCAGTACATTTTGAAAATAACGCGGGGGAGTTCGTTTCTGTGACTTGCCAGCCAGGCTGCGCCGGCAATGGCGTTGCAGCGGTCGTCGTGGCTGTTGTTGCCGGTGGGGTGGTCGATAGTGTCCCGGCCATTGCGACCAGTGCGGCGCTCCAGCAGGGTGAATTGAACAAGTGCCTTTTCATCGGGCGGCAATTCGATTGCGCCGGTCTGGAGTAGCGGCAGCAGTTCGATATACAGCTCCGAGCGGTTCAGGTCGCTGGGCGTCATGGTGATGCCGTGCTTTTTGTACTCGGCACGCGGCCACTCAGCGGCGAACCTGTCCCCGGTGCAGCGGGTGATCCGGTACTGGCGCATGATCTGGGCATAGTTCGCGGTGATGGTTGCCGGGTCGCCTCGCTCGCCCCATACGCCATCAATCACCGTGCGGTTGCCTTCCTTGTGGCTGATCGCCAGGGTGTATTCATCAGCGCCACCGCCTGCAACGTCCACAAACGCAGCGTAGGTCAGGCCGGATCGCGGCGGCAGCACCAGCGGACGGGTGCGGGCGTTGTTGTCCACCAGGTCGCGGGTGATAAAGGCGGAAATGTCGTTGCGGAACTGCGCCAGGTACTCAGCCGAGGCGCTGGCCGGGTCGCGCTCTAGCGCCTGCTCTACAATCCGGGCGGGTAGACTGGGGTTCATGCTCAGGGTTGGTGCCTGGGCGACTAGCTGCGGCCCAGGCTTGCCGTAGTGGCTGCGGTAGGCTTCCCACAAGGCACCGCGCCGGGCGTAGGGTGACGACAAGCACAGCAGCGGCCCTTCCAGGGTGGCAAGGCCAGGGCGCACCGCGTTCAGAATCTCAAAATCGGGGTTGCTGGTGTCCTCGCTGCGCCAGAATGCGATCTCATCAGCGATAACGGCGGCGAAGGTATAGCCACGGGTCGCCCTGAATGATGCCGTGCCCACCTCGATGGCGGCCCGGTTGGCAAGCTCCAGGGTCTCGGTAGTCTCGCGGACAATCAGCCGTTGCAGCATCGGGCAGGCATTCAGCAGGCCGACGATATACCGGAACACGGCACGCGCCTGCTTGCGGTCAGCGGCCAGGCATAGGACGGTCGCCACCTCACCCGGTGCCAGCCGGTCGCGATGGTCACGGAAACACGCCTCGAACACGGCCAGCAGGGCGGCTATATTACTTTTCCCGCCTCTGCGGCCAATGGCCATCCATAGTTCATCATGCGCGGCCTCTGGTGCGCTCTGGCGGCCCGTCAGCGCCTGCCAGTGGGTAAGCTCATCCTTGGTCAGTTCCAGCCCGTAGAAGCCTGCCAGCAGCGCACGCCATGCCGTCCAGCTCTCGCCGCCGAACTGATCCCCGAACAATGCCGGGTCTGTCATCAGGTCGCGTATCGTGACGCTCATTGGCCGGCCTTCGCTTTCAGGTACTGCGCCAGATCCGGCACGTCACGCGCCACGCGGTGCAGGCCCAGCTTGGCCAGCACGCCTTGCAGCGTATTGGTGGCGGCGGCGTGCTTGCCCACGTCGAAGTCACCGCCGTCAGCCAGGCTCTGTTCTTGCGCCCTCAGCCAGTAGTGCAGCCACAAGGCACGCTCTATCAGCATCCGCTGCGCAAGACTCAGTCGGTCAGCGCCCCCCAGATCCGTGGTCATTTCCTCCCATTGGTCGCGCAGTACCTGGGCGGCGGTCGTGCGGTGGTCTAAGCGTTCGAGGAAACCGCGCTCGAACTTGACCGGGGGTGTCTGGGCTTTGGTCATAACTGCCTGCAATCACTGTATAAACACGCAGTAACTTTAGCACGGTTTTTGCCTCTGTTGTTGGTTTTTTTGTTGGAAACGAAAGGCCGCAAAGCCACAGGCTGCGCGGGTTCTAGGCATTATGCGGAGTAACTGTCCGCCAGAGGGTGAAAAAGCAGGGCGCTGCTCGAGGGTGTGGGGTTTTGGGGTTGCAGGTTCTGCGGCTGGTTCTGCTCGTTCAAGCGCCGGGGTCTGCCGTCAGGTGCAAGTCACCGAGCAAAAGGGGGGATTAGTGGTATTAGTGGGATATTTCCTGACCCCTATATGAAATATGTCATGACAGTTTTCCCCTTGGGGTTGGAAAAAATACCAATAATCCCACTAATCCCCCTCTTAACGTAAAAGCCCCAGCGGGTGCTGGGGCTGTTGGTGGTTAAAACCGCATGGTCACACGCCAGCCGGGTTCCTTGCGCTGCTGGTCGCCCGGGTCAACACGCAGCCCGGCGACTACGCGCCCTTTGTGCCTTCGGAGCCATCCGGCAAAGTATCTGCCGTTAAACCCACCGCGCGGCGGCGCAATCTCGCACACGGCCTCAATGAATGCAGCCTCGGCCTTGGTTTGTCCGAACTCGCCACCGGCCACCAGCTTGGCAATTTCGCGCACCTTGACTTCACGGTCGCCGTACAACTCCCACCAGGCTTGCAGCACTTCAATATGCTGCTGGTGATAGGGATCTTCGGCCTTGCTCAGTTGCAGCACTTCCACCGGGTCAGCCATAGGGGCAGGGGTGACGCCCTCACGGATCAGCCAGCACACGCACTGGCGCACCAGGCTTTCCCATTCGTCGAAGCTCCCCAAGCCACCGGCAGCGATTACGGGCGCACCTTCCCACTGATAAGACAGCAGCACGCTCAGCAGGTCGGCCCGGTAGGCGTCCAGGCGGTCGCGGATCAAGTCTCGGGGGTTGAACGCGAACTTGCGGCGCTCGGGTGACTCGCAATCGGCGTCCAGGCCAATCGGCAGAATGCGCCGGAAGGTGTCACCGCCTGCCGTGACGTTGTTGCCGTTGAGCACCCACAACACGCGGTTGATTGCGCTTCGAGTTTCGGACTGGCCCAAAATACGCCCCTCGGGTTCGGCGCTGGTCAGAAACACGCACAGGTCAGCACTGTCGATAACGCCTGTCAGGTTGTCCAACACAGCACCGGCCCGGCCCGTCAGCAGGATGGAAAACAGGCGTTTGCCGATTTCCTCCGGGTTTCCCTCGGGCAGCGGCATTGCCTTTTCGGGCGCACCGGCCAGCATCATCAGGCATTCAGACAGCAGGGTTTTGCCAGTGCCTGCCGTATAGGCCCGCACCAGGTAGCCCGGCGCTGTCGGCAGCGCAGCCCGGCAAACGGTGGTCAGCAGCGCAGCCAGAAACACGCCTCGGCTTGTGTCGCTGTCGAACGGGAACAGGGCGAACGGTTCCCATATCCGGCGCAATGCCTCGGCCAGTCCGGCCCGGTCGAGCGGGTGCGGCACGGGTCGGCTGTTGCTATCGCTCAGGTACAGCAGGCCGGTCGCCTCATCAAAGCCTGGTTGAGTGATAACGCTGCCGTCCGGGCGCATCACGGGAAACGATACCAGGCCTGTGACTTTCGGCAGATCCCACGCACCACGGGCAGCCATGACACGGGCGGCCACCTTGTCGGGGCAATCGCGCACTGACCATTCGCCGCTTCGGCCATCGAACACCAGAAAGCGGAAAGCGCCCTCGAGGTACGTTTGCAGCCACGGTTTTTCAACGGTCAACAGCTCGCCATCAGCCAGGCGCATCAGACGCCCCCCGCGCTCGAATATCTCGCCATCCAGTGCCAGGCGCTGCATGATCTTGGGCAGTACCTGGGGCAGCTCGCCTTGTTGCAGCTTTAACTGCTGCACCGGACGCAGCAGACGGTAACGGGTGCCGCCATGCGCGTGACTGTAAATGTACGGTGCGCCACCGCTTTTCAGGTTGGCCCAGGCAATCCGCTTGTCGCCGTTGGAATAATCCGGCTCGAGCGGATCATGGAAACGCTCGCCGTGCCACTGGTCGGGGTTGTCCAGCAGATCCCCGACCATCACGCGGCGGCCACTCGAGTGGATCAGCTCGAAGTCACCAAACAGGCGGCCACGCTCCACGGCATCACGCAAACGCTCGCGGGCTTCCTGTTGCTCGGCTTCGGGCAGGTCAGCCACTGCGGCCAGGCGCTCTTCAATCCATGATTCACGCGCTAGGTGGATTTCGGCCAGCAGATCATCACAGCCACGCTCTGCGGCCTGAATGTCGGCCAGTTGTTGGCGCTCGGCTTCGGTTAGATCCGGCAGGGCTTGGGCGGTGTCCAGCGGCGCGGCGTCATTGTTCAGCGCCTCGGGTGCCGGTCGGCGTGCCTCAAGCGGTGCAATGCACACAGGCGGCGCGGCAAAGTCGAGGCGGTTGGTCTGCCACACGCTGGCGTCCACGGCGGCGCGGCTTAGGGTCTTGCCTGACTTGCTCACCACATAGCGGCCACGCCCGGCCAGCCACAGGCGTTCAAACAGTACCTTGCCTGCTCGCGGAATATCGCGGGCATCAGCTACCAGGACATACAGCCGCTGCCCTCGAACGCCTGTTATCTGCTCGCCGGTTTCGCTGTTGTGAATGCAGCTTGAACTGCTCACGCCCCACACACAGGGCGCATCAGCCAGAGCGGGTGCGACCTTGCACAGCAGCGCCAGCCACTGGTCACGGGTCAGCGGTTCATCACCGGGCAGCGGGTCGCCGTCCAGCAGTAGCCAGCCCGGCCCGGCGTGCCATTTGAAAGTTTCCTTTGTCCGGGCAATCGTTCCAGCGGGTGCGGTCGGCAGTTGCGCTTGTGTGACCACAGGCGCGGACGCTACAGGTGGAAGGCCGAAGATTAACGCCTGGTTGCATTCCATTTGCTCGAGCGCGGCGGCCAGGTCGGCAGGGGTCGGCAGATCCACTACGTTGACGTGACCGGCGACCATTTCCCCGGCTTGTTGTTTCACCGGCTTGTCGTCCTTGATCTGCCACAGCTTGGTCAGGCGTTGGGGGTTGCTGCTGGTGGCGATGGTTAGGGGTGCGGTCATTGCAGCACCTCCTGCCGATACGCAATCGACACTGTGCCGGACTCGCACGCTTCCCAGATCATCAGAGCGGTGGCAATGATGGCGTTGAACTCGTCACTGAATGACTGATCGGTGTGGCGCTCGATGTTGTCAAACAGGGTGTCCAGACGTATGCAAAAGCCTGTTATGGCATCGGTCTGCGCCTTGGTGGCGGTAGTGATGCAAACGGCATTGCTGATCGCCTGATAGACCAAACCGACCAGCTCGAAAGCTATGGTATTATCAGGGTGCGTATTTTTCGGGCTGGCCTTTTGGTTGGCCTTTTTCTTGTCTGTCATTTATGCGGCCCCCTGCAATTGCTGGATCTGATCCAAGCGCCAGCGGGTACAGCCAGGTGACAGCTTTACAGGTTGGGGCAGTCGGCCTTCTTTTACCCAGCGCCAAACAGTTGAGCGGGAAACGGCAAACGCGGCGGCGATCTGAACGTCAGTGATGTATTGCGGGGCGAGTGTTGTGCTCATGTCGGTTTCTCCAGCACCCGGCACGCACACACAAAAAAGGCGATGCACGGGCTGCTAATCAATATCGATCGATTCGCTACCCATGGCATCGCCACAGTGCATTCAGATTGTATGCAGTGGGCGGCAAACACTAGCCAGCGGTCGATCAGTTGCTGATCCGCATAGCCAGTGGCCTCGCCACTTTTATGAGCTAAACCAAAACCCTCTGCCATGGACACCGGCTCTGCCGGAACGCTTACGCGCTGGGGATGACATTCGCTCAAGCTGCATTAAAACGGCAGGGGTTGTGTGTCCTGTCGTGTGTCACACTATATCTAGGGTTTTTGTTGGGTGTCAAGCCGTCCTGCTGCTGTAGTCTTACCTGCCAGATACTCACCCCACGCCTGCATCAGTTCGCGGCGTTCCTCGAGCAATTCATCCCGCGCATAGGCGGCGCGGGTCTGGTCATTGTTGACGTGCGCCAAGGCAAGCTCTGCCCATTCATCCGGGAAGCTCGAGCGGTTGCCGTCAGCCATCACGCGGGACGTGCTGCGGCGGCTCCAGTCCTTGAAGCTCGAACGCGCCGTGCCGTGTGGCGTAGCAATGCGCCCCTGATCCGGGTCAAGGTAGCCTGCGCCCCCTGCTTTGGTCTGTGCTTCGTGCATGTCGCGGATCATCTTGCCCAGGGTGGCATCGGACAATTCCCGGCCCTTGAAGCCCGGAAACACAAGGTCAGCGGCAGAACCACGCGGCAGGCGCTCCAGCAGCGCCACAGCAGCGTCAGACAATGGCACCTTGTGCGGTCGGTCGGCTTTCATGCGCTCGGCACTCAGCGACCACACACGGGCTTTCAGGTCGAACTCGCCCCAGGTCGCGCCCCTGACTTCACCCGACCGGGCAGCGGTCAACACAGCGAACTCCAGAGCCACGGCGCTGATACTGGTGCGGGTTCGCAGATCCGCCATGAATGCCGTCATGCCATCCACCGGCACGCGCGGGTGGTGCTTTTTCCCTCCGGCCTTTTTGCGGACGGCGGCAGACTTGGGCAGCAGCTCCCGCAGATTGCCTTTCATGTCGGCAGGGTTCGGCCCGGATCTCAGCTCCGCAGCCGTGGCGTAGTCAATCACGGTGCCGATACGCTGGCGCACACGGGTTGCCGTTTCGTGCTTGGTTGTCCATATCGGCGACAGCAGTTCCACTATATGCGCCGTGCTGATCTCGGCCACCGGCAGGCGTCCGATAGTCGGGAAGGCGTAAGTCTCGAGCGTGCCAATCCACTGGGCGGCGTGCTTGGGGTTGCGGAACTCAGACTCGCGCACCTTGAAGCACTCCCGCGCCACCTCCTCGAACGTGCGAACCTTGGCGATCTGTGCCAGCCGTTCGGCCCGTTCGGCCTTGCGCTGCTCCACCGGATCAATACCGGCCCGGAACTGCTGCCGAAGCTCTGCGGCTCGCTGGCGTGCTTCGGATAAGCTAACGTCAGGATAGCCACCCAAACCGAAGTCGCGGCGCTCGGCAAATGGCTTGCCGTTGCTGCTGATACGGATGCCACCAGTGGCCAGACGCAGCACCCAGGAACGCGCCACGCCTTCGGCATCCTTGCCGCGCTTGGCGGTCACGCGCAGCGCCAGCCCGTTGACTCCACCGACCGGGTACAGTCCCGGCTTTTTGAGTGCAGCGATTTGTTTATCACCCAGCTTTTTGGCTTCCCTCGGCATGACCGTTTCCCCTATTGTTTCCAACAAAAAGAATTGGACACAATGCTATGTCATGCGACAAGGTAAGACAAGGAAAACTAGCGTAGCCCAGTAACTGCAAGGCTTTCAGGTGTTTTGATTAGGTGCAGGGTGTCGCATGGTGTCGCGTAAAAGGCAGACTGTCCCTCCGCCAAACAAATAAGAAACCGGCCTTGTGCCGGTTTTTTTATTTCTAATGCCCAGCCCTTTTCGGTTTATCAGTACAACATTTCCTCCAGCCATTAATTCCTCGACTTGCTCTGCTACGCTGGAGTTGTCAGGCGCGCTGTTGCCCTGCATTGCGCCCGAACCTGAAGTCAGCAAATCTACTACCTTGGAGGGATACAGCTCGTATTGAGCTGCAGCTAGACTTGCGTTACGACAATTAGACCGCAGGCACTACATATGTGCACGGACGGCACTACGGCTGCTCCTGAACCAGGGGGCTTACCGAATCATGACCGCGTCTGATTGCTCGTGCTGGCCGATCCCAGTGAGCCAATGACCGGTCTCAGGAGATCGACATGGACACTCTTTTGCGCAACATCCGCCTCAGCCGCAAGTTACTGCTAATTCTAGCCTTGCCGATGCTGGGGTTCATCGTTCTGGCCGGTTTGCTCATCAATGACAGCCTCAAAGCGCTGGATATTAATCGCCAGATCGTCCAGGCGACTGTCCTCGCCGAGGATGTCAGCAACCTGGTCACCATGTTGCAGCGTGAACGTGGCGGCAGCGGGGTATTCATTGGCAGCCAGGGCCGTTCGATGCGCGAACAGTTGTCGGTCTTTCGCGCCGATGTTGACCAGGCGTTAGCCAACCTGCGACGCAGCGCGGCGGCGGATCAACGAGTGCAGGGTATCCTCGGACAGTTTGGCGAGCTTGAGGTTTTGCGTCGCGAGGTCGATGGGCTTGGTATCAGCGGCCGTGACTCGGGAGCCCGTTACACCCGCCTGATCCTGGAGCTTATCGGTTTCACCCATGCTTTAGGGGAAGATGTGAACGATGTGGCGCTGGCCCGGGCGTTGGGATCGCTCACCCAGTTTGTTGAGATGAAGGAACGGGCCGGGCGGGAACGGGCCTTGCTGGGCGTGGTCTTCAACCAGAATTACTTCGACTCGACGCTATTGTCGAGTTTTAGCCGTAATCTGGGCGAGTTTCAGGCTTATTGGGAGGTCTTCCAGCGTAGTGCCGATGTTGCTTTTACCCGTCAGTATGAGCAGCTCATACAGCACCCTGGCGTTCAGGAAGTGGCGCAACTGCAGCAACTTGCCTTCAGCGTGAGCATGGGGGAGCCGTTGAACGTCAATGCTGAACACTGGTTTCAGAAATCTACCGAACGTATCGACATGATGGCCGAGATTGAGCAGGGCTTGGCGCAGGCGGCCAACCGCCTGGCAAGTGCAGGCTATGCAGCGGCCATGCGTTCGCTGGTGCTTACCCTGGTGGCGGTCGGCGTGGCGTTGTTGGCCGTGCTGCTGCTGGCGTTCGTCATCATCCGCAATATCAATCAGGCGGTGACCGAACTCAATCGCTCGCTCGGCAGCCTGGCTCAGCGCGACCTGACCGCCCGTGCGAACTACCACGGCACCGATGAGTTCGGCCTGATCGCTGGCAACCTCAATCGTATGGCCGATGAGCTGAACCGGGTCATCATGGAAATCGGCGGGGCTACCGTTCAGGTCGCCACTGCAGCCGAGGAGGCCTCGGCCGTCACCCTGCAGACCAGCCGGGGGCTGGACCAGCAACGCCAGAGCACCGAACTTGTAGTGACCGCCATGCACCAGATGAGTGCTACGGTGCGCGATGTGGCGCGCAGCACCAATGATGCTGCGGCGTTGTCCAGTCAGGTCAACGACCATGCTGCCCAAGGCCGGGAGGAAATTCGTCAGACGGTTGCACTGATTCAGCAACTGTCCGAACAAGCGCGAGAAACAGCCAAGACTATCGGCGAAGTGAAGAAAGAGAGCGCGTCGATCTCTTCGGTAATTGACGTGATCCGTGGCATAGCTGAGCAGACCAATCTGCTGGCCTTGAACGCAGCCATTGAGGCTGCCCGTGCCGGCGAGCAGGGCAGAGGGTTCGCGGTGGTAGCCGACGAGGTGCGCTCGCTGGCACAGAAAACCCAGGAGTCGACAGGCTATATCCAGAATATGGTGTCCAACCTTCAAAGCGGCTCGGATAAGGCTACCCAGTCCATGGACATTACTCTGGCCACTGCCGAATCGGGTTCGGCGCGGGTGGCGCGGGCTGGTGAACTGCTGGCGGAAATCGCCGAAGGCGTGGCGGGTATCAATGACCGCAACATCCAAATCGCTTCGGCCGCCGAGGAGCAGAGTTCGGTAGCCGAAGACATCAACCACAATGTGTTGTCGATCAACGAAGTGGCCATCCAGGTCAGCGCTGGGGCTGAGCAGACCGCCGCGACCAGCCACGAGTTGGCTCGCCTTGCTGAGAAGCTGCAAGCGCTGGTCGAGCGTTTCAGGACTGCTTAGTTCAGGTCTTGGTGGAGTGGTAAGAGCGGTCGTCTGCAGGCTTTTAAACCTCCACAAACGACAATAGCGCCGTATTCACTTGCTCAACCGCTTCGCTCTGAATCCAGTGGCCTTTGCCTGGCAGCATGAGGATTTGCAGATCGGGGATTCGTTTGCCCATCATTTTTCTCAGCCTGTCTTCATCGGCACCGCGGATGGTGCTGTCGCCGCTGCCAACAAGGAATAGCACTGGGCAGGTAATCTGGTGCTCACGGTATGGCTGCATCAGGCGCCAGTTCTCATCCAGATTGCGGTAGTAATTGATGCCGCCAGCGAATCCACTATGCCGGTAGGTGTCGATGTAGTAGGCCAGTGCCTCGTCGCTCAGCCAGGCCGGCTGCTGGCGTGGTTTGCCCAGACGGCCGATCCAGCCACCACCTTCGCTGATTGAACGGCCAAGGATCGGCGGATGCCGAGGGGTATCCGGTGAACAGTAGAGCGCGCGCAAAATGCCCTCCGGGTCGGCATCGAATTCGGCTTCGGCGACACCCGGCTGCTGAAAGTAAAGCTGATAGAAGAAGTCGTTCTGGAAGTGTTCACGCAACTGGGTAATGGGCGAGCGCTCGGAGACCGGGTGCAACGGGACGCTCATATTGACGAGCCTGGAAACCAGTTCCGGGTGGCGCAGGGTGAATTGCCAGCAATTGATTGCGCCCCAGTCATGACCAATCAGCACTACTGGGGAGCCACCGCTGGCCTGGAGCAGCAGTTCGCGCATGAACTCGCAGATGCGCACCGCGTTGTACTGCTCAATCGAATCAAGCGCATCGGTTTCACCAAACCCGGGCATGTCCGGGGCAATGGCGCGGTAGCCGGCATTGGCCAGTGCGACCATCTGCCGGCGCCAGGAGTACCAGCACTCGGGCCAGCCGTGAATGAACAGCGCTACCGGCCCCTGACCCAGGCAAGCTACACGGGTACTCAGATTGCTGACAGTCCAGTTCTCGAGGGTGATGTCTTCAACAGTGTACATATCCGTTCCCTGACTTGTGATTGGGGGCTTAACGTGCCGATAGACAAAGCATGACAAATAGCTGGATCAAGAGCAGCCAATAACACCTGGGTCTATTGGAGGTCATAAGGTAGGGCGTCAGGGGTGCTCCCTCTTAAGGGGTACGCGGCTGCCTCTTTTTAGTCGCCAGTGTGGTTGTTTCGGCTGCTAAGCTGGCTGCATTCGCCAGTAGAGATCAGAGGCCATGACAATTCAATCCTATGCCGACTTTATTCAGGCCGCGCGCAGCCAGAGCGAGCCGCAGCGTCTGCTGTTCGTGTTCGCCAGGGCCGAGCTTCCGGAAGGGGCGACCGAAGAACAGCGCTTGCAGTTTGAGCAGGGCATCGGCGGGGCGCTGAGCCCGGTACTCTGTGTCGACAAGTTACCGCATCAGGCGGCGAACTTTGCCGATCTGGTGGCCGAGTCGCAGCAGACCGGGGTGCATTGGGATCTGGCGTTCGTTTCGGCCATGAGTGGACGTGGGGGCATAACGCCGAACAGTGATGAGGCTGAGCAGCCGCTGAAAATGATGATGGAGCAGATCCAGGCCGGCATGGTGGCGCAGTTTCTGGCGATCAGTCGTGCTGGTGAGCTGATCGAGCTTTACTGAATGTATGGTCCAGCTGGCCGGTCGCTGGGGTTGTTTGTAATACCAAACCTCCACGCGATCCGGCCATTAATCTGAATCAAAGTCGGGCCAGGGACTCTCTGGCTTGAGTGATTTCCGCACGCTCGCTGTCATGTGCTGCACTCATGGTGATCAGGCGCTGGTAATAATCACGAGCCTTGCTTGAGTCGCCACTGGCTTCAGCTGCACGGGCGGCGCCATAGAGACCGCGGAATCGATTGGGATCGCGTTGCAAGGAACGTTCAAACTCCTCCAGAGCCAGGGTAGCCTGCCCGTTGCTCAGCAGCATTTCGCCAAGCAATTCGCGCGAGGGTACAACATTACCGGGTGTTACTGGGCTCTTGTCGCTTGCGTCTTCAGCATCCGCCGCCGCACGCATCAGTTGTAGGGCTTCGTCAGTGTGCTGTTCGCCCAAAGCGATCCAGGCACGTACGGCGTTGATCTGAAAAGCACTCTGGCCGGCCCAATAGCTGTTGTTGGCCTCTGCCAGCTTGGCCTGTAGCGCCTCAAGCTGTTTTAGGTCGCGCCGTGCTGCGGCAAGATCGCCAGTCCGTGCTGCGCCCAGGCCGCGGGTGAATACCAGAATGCTTTCGGCTTGCGGAAACCGCTCCCAGGCCAGGCTGGATGGTTTTAAGGTGAGTGCTGCGGCCTGATTCCAGTCGCCCCGTTCACTCGCGTAACGGGCAGGCATGGCGGCAAAGGCATACGCGGCAACGAAATTTTCCACATTGACCTGCTGAATCGCTGCGGCTTCCTCAACGAGGCGCAGCGCAGCCTGATCCTGGCCCTGTTGCATATGGCCGTAGACCATGTAATCCATGGCATGCAAGGCGTCGTAGGCTCCGATACCCAGAGTCGTCTCCTTGAGTTCGTTCTTGGCGGCCTGGTAAGAGGCCTGGTTGCTGTCGACTACCTCCTGCCACATGCCAAGCCGGGTAAAGATATGCGACGGCATATGCAGGGCATGGGGAACATCGGGAGCTATGTGGCTATAGGACTGCGCTGCCTCGAGGCCTTTATCAACCAGTTCGGCGTAGTCGTAAGTATGGATCAGGTAGTGTGCTACGCCGGGGTGCTCAGGGTAACGCTCGAGTAATGGTTCCAGAATCGCAGCAGCCTTGTACTGGTTGGTGAAGCTCTTGTCCGCTGGCTGCGCGGTAATGTTCAGGGCCAGGGCATAGAGGATTTGTGCTTCAACATCTTCCTGGTACTTGTTGGCCAGAGCCTCCATGGCTTGCTCGTAGGCCAGGGCGCGAGGGCGAAACTCGGTGGTTTCCCAGTTCTCGAACAGATTGCCCAGCGCAGCGATGTAGTCACGCTCACGTTCACTTGTGGCACTAATCTTTATGGCCAGCTCAGCATCCGGGGCACCTGCTTTTGAGGCGTTCGGGTTGGTTGCCCAGGTGAAGGGATTGCCCATGGACATTATTGATAATCCCCAGTGAGCCATGCCGCACTCAGGGTCTAGCTCCAAAACAGTGGTAAAGGCGGACTTGGCGGGGTCGAACCAGAACGAATGGAACAAGGCCATCGCTCGGTTAAAGGCCTGCTGCGCTTCAGGGTTGCAGGATACTACGAAGTTTACTTCGCCTAGTCGCTCGACAGCCTGGTCTGGTTTGGTGTCAGCCAGAGCGGTACTGGAAAGCAAGCAGGATGCTGCGCTAAACATGAACGCGTTGATCAGATGTATGCATTTCATTTTGGGCCTCCCGGGAGCACGAGGAGTCTCGTGACAGGAAAAGGGTGGGAGAGTGGTGTGGCAGGTGGTGTTATGTAAGGTTAGTTGAAATGCAGCGCTTGTCGATTTGCCGGTCAGGCTAAGGATGATCCAGTTGGCTACTTCAAATAGCGACCCGATGCAGAATGACGGCAAACACCGGAACCAGCATGCACAGTGCGCCGGCCCAGAGCATGCCGATGCCGCGGGGATTGTCGCGCAGACCGAAGCCCAGGCCGAGCAGGGTCAGGCCCAGCAGGAACAGTATCAGTGCGTACCAAAAGTAGTCGGTATCCATCAGCCAATCCTTGTGTCGCGGGTCATTATCAGCCTGGCTTGTGGACCCTGGCTGCTGAAGCCAGAGCCCAGCTCCTGCTGACAGTCTAGGCGCTGGCGCCGGAGCGTATGTTGATCCGGGTCATCTTTAGCCTGTTCTGCCCATTGTTATCGCCAGTCAGCATAAGGCGACAGCGGCTCAACGGGCATTGGCAGGTTGCCGCGCCAGGGTTTGAGCGTATAGCGCAGGTACATGAAAGCCTGGCTGGGGGCGTAATCCTTGCTGTAGGCCCAGTTGATCCCACCGCCCAGCACCAGATGATCAGTCAGGCGGCGCTCACCCATGCCCTGCATGCGCAGGCCAACACCACTGCTGTTGCTTGAGTTGTTGAACTGGCGTGCGCCAGGGTCAGGGGTAAAGCCTGCGGCAGTGATGCGCTCAGCAGCGCTACTCAGATACAACCGGTCACCGCCATCGTATTTGGAGGTTGACCAACCAACCGAACTCTCAAAAGCTACCGACCAGTTGGCGGTGCGTCGGGCATAACTGAAGGGTATCCCAACAGAGAAGTAGCGTTGGGGGCTGTAGTAACCACCTTGGCCCAGGGTGTATTCGTCGAGCCCTTTGTCGTAGCCCCAGTACATTAGGGTCAGGCCGGTGCGCATGCGCTCGTCGACCCGGTCGATCAGGCGGTAGTAATAACCGGTCATGGCGGTCAGGCGCTGATTGTCCTGAACCTTCTCGCCCTGCAGGCGGTGGAAGCCGAAGCTGGCCCAGATGCCATCAACGCCGCCCTGGTCATGGCTAAGACCCAGAGTCAGGCCGTTGGCAGTGACGCCGCCCCAGGAGGTGCGAGTGACCGGATCCACTGCACCGGCATAGGACAGCACCGAGTTGCTCATGGGCCGACGCGAGGCGGTCAGGGTGTAACCCAGGGTGCGCCAGTCACCACGGTAACTTAGCCCGCCTAACCAGTTCGATAGTTCAAAGCCGAGCGGGGAGTGGCCGATATCCCAGCCCCAGCGTTCACCGGCCCAGCCCACGGCCAGGCCGGTGCCGGAGGTGCTTTGTGAGGGAACCTGGCAACCTTCGATGGTGAAGTTACAGGTGCCGAACAGGCTGTTTTGCCCGGGCTTGCTGACATTCAGGTCGACATGCTCGGCCTGTACAAAACCGGTCCCGCCATGCACAGGTGCATCGACGCGCAAGATGGTGGTCTGGCGCTTGAGGTCGGACAGCCCGGATACGTCGCTGTCGCTGCGCCAGCCGTAATCGTGTTGCAGTCGTACAGTCGGGTTCTGTTGTTGATACAGGCTGTCCACGCTGCTGCGCAGGCTGCGGGTCAGCCAGTCATCGTCGTCCTTGAGTCGGCTGGCGGCGGTCATTTGCCGATCATTGCGCGGGTTCACCGCGCCGGGGGCCAGCAAACCGTTGGCAGCCATACCCTGAGCGTAGAGGTCCAGTGCGCGCTGCGGGTCTTGCTGGGCGTGCAGGCGAGCGGCGTCACGGTAGAGCAGGGCGTCGGCCTGGCCGCTTTCGATCAATTCGTCGAATATTGCATTGGCGGCAGCCGGGTTGCCCAGGCCGGCCAGTGCGTTGGCGTAACGCCGGCGGTAGTTGACGCTGGTGTCTTGCGGGAGTTCCAGTTGCTCCAGCGTCTGGCGGGCCTGGACAGTCCGACCTTCTGCGGTCCAGGTTTCCACCAGCCCGAGGATGGCGTCCGGATTGCCGGGCTCCATTTCCAGCGCTTGTTGGTAATAGGCTTCGGCCTGGCGATAATCCCCGGCCAAGTAGCGCCAACTGGCGACGGTAGCCAGATCGCCGGCGGTGGGATTTTCCAGCAACATGGCAATGGCCTCGGGTTCCTGGCCAGCATCGCGCAGTGCGTAGGCTTCAGCCAGGCGCTGTCTGCGGGCAATTCGCTCGGCCAGTGCCTGCATTCCTTCGCTCCAATCAGCTTGTGGAATGGGGTGCAGCGTCGCCAGCGCTTCCTGGTCGCGTTGCAGACCGGCCAGGTAAAGGCCGTGAGCATAGCGGGCCTCGGGGTTGGCGCCCTGGCGCTGCAGCAGCCTGCTGAACTGGTCGTCGGCTTCAGGCATACGCCCTTGTTCGGCTAGCAGGTTGGCCAGCCGATAGGTGGTCCAAGGGGCGTCGGGCGAGAGACGAACACTTTGTTGGAGCAGGGCGATGGCCCGGTCCCAGTCCTGTTGCTCCAAAGCGCTGTCAACCTGAGCCTGCAGTTGTTCCTGCACGACACTGTTGCGCAAGTCAGCGTAGCTGGCCCGTGTTCCTGCCGGCAGTGAGTCAATGACCTGCAAAGCCTGGTCGGGCGAGCGCTGGCGATAGAAGTCAACCAAGGTATAGATGAGCCGACCGTTGGTGGGTTGTTGTCGTTGAGCCTGACGCAACAGTCGCTCGGCGGCCTGGTCGTTGCCTTGTGCCAATTCGACGTTGGCCAGACCGATCAGGCCGTCGACGTGATCGGGCTTGGTTTGCTGGGCCTGCTGGTAGGCCTGGCGGGCGGCACTGTAGTTGCCAGCCTCAAGGGCGACATGGCCCTGTTGCAGGAACAGCAGGCTGCGGTTGAAGTTTTTCAGGTCTTCCCACTTGGCCAGCCAGGCGCTTTCCTGTTCGTATCGCAGAGCATTGGCAAATGAGGTGGCGGCCTCCTGATAACGGCCCTGATTCATCTGTACCTGAGCAAGATGGCCATGCAGATTGCCGTCATTGGGATAGTTGCGCAGGGCCTGGCGCAGCAGCGGTTCGGCGGCGGCATGTTCGCCGCGATCGACCAGGGCCTTGCCACGTGCTCCGGCTTGCCAGGCCGGATCGGCCAGCAGGCGTTGCTGACGGCTGAGGTTTTCCTGGGCGTTAGTCAGTAGCGGGGAATCGGGATAGCGTTCTACGAATGACTGCAGGGCCCGCACAGTGGATTGGCTGATCGGCAGATCGCTGAGGTGGTTATATTCCAGCTCTGCGGCCTTTTCCCTGGCTTGCGGGTCGGTTGCCAGTGCCTGCAGTGTAGTGAGAGCTTCCTGAGGGCGATCCTCGGACATCAACAGACGGGCCAGGAGTTCTCTCAGTTCCCGGTTGCCTGGGTATTGGCGGTCCAACTCCTGGAGTTTCCGGATTGCTTGCGCACGCTGTTGCTGCACGCCGCTCAGGGTGCGCCAATACTCCAGTGATAGGGCAAAGTCCGGTGGCTCGTCGCCGAGTAAGGCCTGGTAGCCTGATGCAGCTTGCTCGGTGTGGCCTGCGGCGGCCAGCAGTCGGGTTTCCTGCAAAGCCTGTTGGCCCTCAGGCGTATACAGGTGGAGCATGGTTTCGGCACGCTTCAACAGACTGGAGCCGGGCGCTCGCTGGCGCAATTCGGTGAGTCTGAAGTCGGCCGCTTCCCGGTCACCCGCCTGCAACTCCTGCGTCAGCCTGGTTATGACAACGTCAGGGTGTTCCGGCGCTATCAGTTCGAGACGCCCTAAAGCGTCTTCAACCAGATCATCGCGATACATGGCCTGGCCTGTGCGCAGCCGCTCGACCAGCCATTGCTGTTGATCAACGGCTGCGTCCGGCTGTGCTACTGCTGTGTTTGACAGGCCGCTGAGCAGCAAAACCCAGGTGGCCAACAGCTTACGTCCGGCTAATTGTGGCATGGCGCTGTCCAGGCCGGCTGTAACCGACCTGCCTCATCGAAGCGATAACGTTGTTCGTCCCAGCCTTGGCCAAACAGCAGCAATGACTGGTTGTAGTAGGCATCCTCGGCGGGAGGGTGCTGAATCAGGCGTTCGCGTTGTGCCTTCAATTGGTCGTCGTAACCCTCCAAGGCTTGCAGCATGGGCAGTAGTGCTGCGGAAAATCCGGCCGGACCCTGACCCTGGGTTTCGCCGCTCAGGCTGTCGACTGCTTCCGGTGGTAGCCCCTGACTGCGGGTCTGTTCGAGCATGGGTTGAAAGTGCTTGAGCAGTTCCGCCCGACCGGGGGCCTGCGGTGCGAGCATGCCGATCCACAGATAGACCCGAATGGCGTCATAACTGCCCTGGGCCTGATCTTCGGGTATGTGCACTCCCTCACCTATGCGCCAGTGCAGCCAGTTCGGGGCAAAGCCCTTGGGCGAGCCAAGCAACATCAACTGGTGACTGTTGGTGGCCAGCTCGGCCCAGACGCCGGCTATCTGGGCAAATCTTTGCAGTAACTGCGGAGGCAGGTAACTGGGGTTGAAGCGCCAGCCTTCGCTGGTCTCGAATCCACGGTCGCCGGGTAGCAGCATCAGACCCAGATCGGGGACCACACGCAGGCTCTGCGCGGCGGTACGCCAGAGCATTTCGGTGCCGAGCCGGGTGTAGTCAGGCTCGTCCCAGAGCCTGCCGGCTTCGAGCAGACTGTAGGCGATCCACAGGTCGGAGTCGGTGGCGTTGTTGCTGTCGAGCACCCGCCACTGACCTTCGTCGTCACGCCCCCATTGCCAGGCTGGCAGCTGTTGGCTCAGGTCGCCGCCAGCCAGGTTGTTGCTGGTCCAGCGCACGAGCTTGTCGAAGCTTGCCCGGTCGTTGGCCACCAGGGCGAAGAACATGGCATAGCTTTGCCCCTCTGAGGTAGTGATCAACTGGGCTGATGAGCGGTCAATGATGCGCCCGTCCTCGTTCATCATGGCCTGGCGGTAGCGCTCCCAGGCCGGCCACTGGCACTCAGCAGCCATGAGTTGCCAGGGCAGAGCCAGTAGCGACGCGAGTGCCAGGGCGCGCATAGTTGTCCTCAATCCTGTTGGTGCAGACGTCGTTCAGAAACCCAGCGCAGTGCCTGCCACAGCAGGAATGCCGCCAGCAGCATGCACAGGACCGCCATGACCGCCAGCCAGACCGGGTGGTTGGACAGCAGATACCAGAGTTTCAGCCACCAGGGCAGGTAGCCGACGAAGTATTGCGGCCCAACCAACTGGCTCTGGACGCCACTTTCGCGGATCACCGCCACCGAGCCACGTACTGCATCCAGCTTGCCCGAGTCGCCCAGCGTTTCACGCAGCAGGCTGAAGTCGGCATCATCGTTGGCCATGAAGGCCACGACGCTGCGCTGGTTGTGGAATGGCGACTGCATGCCGGCAATGGCCGCAATTGGGGCGCGGGCGGTGACGTCAACCCGTGAGTCAGCTGGGAAGGCGGTATGGTCGATACGGTCGACTTTTTCCCGCAGCGGGCTGGAGGCATGCATGATCCAGTCGCTGGAGCGCTCAAGAACCAGGTTCAGATCGGAGCGGTCATGCAGGTCGGGAGCCAGTGAGCCCAGAACCAGCAGGTCGGCGTTGGTCTGCCGGGCGGCACTCCAGTCGTCGCTGATCTCGAAGGCCATGGCCGGGTAGCCGGTCCGGGCACCGACGCTGGCAAGAATCTCCAGCAGTGTAGAGAGCTGGACGGCGCTGGGGGCGCTGGGCACGATCACCAGGGTTTCCGAGAGGTCAGCCATACGGCTGAACGGGAAGCCGCTGTGGGCGAAGGCCCAGAGATCCGGCATGGCCATGTAGTGGTAATAACCGGACAGATCGATGCTGGAGTCTTCATCGATCAGGGCGCGGGTATCGACCGGCAGTGAGGTCTGACAGAAGTCGCGCTGGGCGCTGCCGTAGGTACTGGCAAAGCTGAAGTCATAGCGCAGGGTGTTGCGGGCGCCAAGCTTGAGCGAAGGGACCAGCAACCGATCCTGGGCATTGGCGGTTTCTACCGCGGTGACGGCCAGACGCATGCGCTCAAGACGATTATGAGTGCCGCGCGAGAGTGACAGACTGGTGATGAACTGGTCATTGAGGCTGATGCTCAGACGTGATTCATCTTTGGTTGCCGGCGGTGTGTAACGATATTTGGTCTGCAGGGGAATGCCCTGGTTGCGCCAGACGAACAGATCTGGCGGCAAGTTGATGTCCACTGTGATCGGTCGCGGTTGCAGGCCGGAGGTGTGCAGCTGCGTTGGGTAGTCGATCAGCTCGGCAAAGCGCACGGGGCGGTCGGTCGGTGTCCAGTTGGGCGCGTCATAGGGTTTGCGCGGCTGCAGGGTTTGCACCTCGTTGATGACGACCCGCGAACCACGGAACAGGTTGCCGCCCAGGGCCAGAGCGCGGGCACCGTCGAGCAGATCCTGCTCATCCCGGCCCCAGATCACCAGCACTTTGCTGTAGCTGTGCTCGGGGTGGTCGATCAGTTCGACCACAGGGGCTTCTACCGCTGGGAAACGTTCCAGGTCAGCGAGGAAGCTCGGACGCCGGTCATTGGCCGCGAACACAACCGAGCTATGCACTTGGTCCCGGTTTACCCCGGTTGAGGGCAGGCGATCAAACAGTACCGGGAACTCCGTGCCACGCCAGCCGGCCAGACTGCCGAAATACGAGGCCAGAACCCCGGCAGCCTTCTGCTCACCGAGCGTGGGCTGATCGTGAAAGACCATGTGAACCTGGGTCTTACCATGATCGCGGGAGTCGAAGAACGGCAAGGGGAAAAATGCCAGGTCATTTCTCAGGGCTACGGCATGCTCGCGTAGGGAAATCTGGCTGCCGTGGGCGACATTCAGCCACAGCGCGCTGTTGCCCGGATCTTCGCAGATGTCGGTGTAGTGACCGATGAACTCCAGGCGCACCCGGTTGAAGTCCGACAGCAAGTAGGGGGCCAGGGCGACCTGGCGGCGAGTCCGGGTACCCAGTTGCTCTTCATCGATAACCACGGTGCCCATCAGCACGTCGTTGAGGTAAACCCGCAGGTGCGACAGGTTCGGCAGCAATGCTGGCGAAGGGGTGTAGTCGAGCATCAGGCTGGCGTCACTGGCTATCCGGTCACGACGCAGGGTGAACTCGATCTGCTGGCTGTTATGAATCCCGAGCAACAGGCTGTCTCTGGGATCACCCAGTTCGCCAAAGGTACGGTTGCTGATCCAGGTCGGCGTGCGCACAACCTCTTCGGTAACAGGTTGCGCAGTCTCGTCTGGCAGAGAGTCTGCTTCTTGAGCGTTGACACTGGCCAGGGCCAGCAGCGCGACAGGGACGATCAGAAGATATTTAAAGCGGCTCATATGTTGCCAACCGTTGCTGTGAAGTGGGAATGGTGACGGGCGCAGGGCCGGTCGGCCAGCGCGGGAAAAAACTGCCGATCCAGGCCAGCAGGGACAGAATCGGGTCGATGAATATACGCAGCCAGGCCGGCAGGAACTGATACAGCCGGTAATAGCCTTTGGCACCGACTCGCAGCATGTCCATAAAACTTTGCACCGGGCGTTCCGGGCCGTTGTCCAACTGCCAGTTCAGCCAGGCGTCGGCACGGGCGAAGGTGCACTGGACGAAGTCGATCTTTTGCTCCTGACTTAGTTCGGCAAAGCGGATCCCGACAAACCGTGCGTCGCTGCGGCTGATAACACCGGGGAAGGTGAACTCCTGATCGCCACGGCGCATCAGCAGGGATACCTCCGAGCCAATCGGCAGCGACAGGCTGGTATTGAGTACCAGACCAACCCCGCCGCCTGAGTAATCCTGCAGAACTCCGGGGTAGAGGTGCCCGCTGCCAAGCTTCAGAGCGGCCGGCAACTTGACCTGAACGCGATGGTTTTCACGTACCTGCCGCACTTCGGCAGCAATCGCCACGGCGGCGCCGATCAGCAGCAGGTTGTAGAGCACCCAGAGCGAGGTGATGATCACAGTGCCGACTTCCTGCGGCGGGCCGTAGAGAAAACGCCAGACAGCAAACCCCAGGCCGGTGAAGTTCAGCGCTGCCAGTACCAGGTAGGGGCGGGCGATTTTCCAGTCGAACTGGTTTGACTCGATCAGCCCGCCTTTGGCGGTGACATTGAACTTGCCTTTGCTGGGGTTGATCAGGGCAACAGTAGTTGGGCGGGCGATATACCAGGCCAACACTGTTTCGTAGACCTCGCCCCAGAAGGTTTTACGATGCTGGCCCTGCATTCGTGAACTGGTCAGGCTCGAGTGCACCATGTGAGGTATCACGTACAGCACGATCATCAAGGCTGGTGCGTAAATGATGTAGGCATGCAGAAGCAGGAAGGCCAGCGGAGCCAATAGGAAGATCAGGCGCGGTAGGCCGGCCAGAAAGTGCAGCATGGCATTGGCGTAACAGATCCGCTGGAACAGGCTCAGGCCCTTGCCGAATAAGGGATTGTCGATACGGAAGATCTGCGCCATACCGCGAGCCCAGCGAATCCGCTGGCCGATATGCGCGGACAGGCTTTCGGTTGCCAGACCCGCCGCCTGGGGGATACGCACATAGGCCGAGTTCCAGCCACGCCGGTGCATACGCAGGGCGGTATGAGCGTCCTCGGTCACAGTTTCCACCGCGAAGCCGCCAATCTCTTCCAGCGCCTTGCGCCGCAGTACGGCGCAGGAGCCACAGAAGAAGGTGGCATTCCACATATCGTTGCCGTCTTGAACCAGCCCGTAGAACAGCTCGCCCTCATTGGGGTTGCGGCGAAACACATTGAGGTTGCGCTCGAACGGGTCCGGAGACAGAAAATGGTGTGGGGTCTGGACCAGCGCCATTTTCGGGTCACGCAGGAACCAGCCAACTGTAAACTGCAAAAATGAGCGTACCGGGATATGGTCGCAATCGAAAACTGCGATCAGTTCACCGTCGGTTTTGGTCAGCGCATGGTTGAGGTTCCCCGCCTTGGCGTGGTTGTTGTCGGGGCGGGTGATGTAGCCCACACCGACTTCTGCGGCAAATTTGCGGAACTGTTCGCGACGACCATCATCAAGCAGGTAGATGCGCAGCTTGTCTTTGGGCCAGTCAACACCCATGGCGGCGTAGACAGTGTTGCGGACGACGGACAGTGGCTCGTTGTAGGTGGCGATCATCAAATCCACAGTGGGCCACTGGCTGGAGTCTTTGGGCAGCTCGACAGGTTTGCGTTTCAGCGGCCAGCAGGACTGGATGTAGCCCAGTATCAGGATCAGCCAGGCATAGGTTTCGGCCGCCAGCAGTAACAGGCCGGTGGTCAGGTCGAGCCAGTCGTTCCAGTTCAGTGTTGCGGTGTAGCGCCACCACAGGTAACGACACGAAATCAGCACCGATAGCATGATCATCAGCAGGGTCGGAAATCGCCCTGGCATATGCCGTACCAGCATGGCTACGACCCACAACAGCAACACGAAAACCAGCTGGGCCATGTAACCGAAGGGCTGCGTTATACAGAAAATACCAAGCGCCAGGGTTACCACTCCCAGCAATATATTGACCAGGCGTTGCTGCTGCCGGCTGCTGCGATTCCACCAGTGCCGGCTGCGCTGCATGGGGCGGCTGTCCATGGTTCTGAACGGGACAGACTCCAGATAACCGCGCAGGCGGATGGCAGATGTGCGGTAACCGGCCCGGAATGAGCGCCAGGCATCGCGAATGGCATAGGCCTTGGGTTTGGGTTGATGGTGGATCAGCAACAGCCAGATCGACTGCACTGCATAGCGCAACGGGTCGCCCAGACGCGGCCGCTGGGCGCTGGCGATCTGTGGGAACCAGTAATCGGCATACTTGCGTACCGACCGCCAACTGGGATTTTCCAGGCGCAGAAAGGTCCAGGCCAGCAGGGTACAGAAAGCCAGGAGCAGGGCGGTCAGGGGACCGGCACCGCGCTCTTCGCGCAAGCGACTGTAAGGGAAATAGCGGTCCATCAGGCCGGCTCCCCGCGCAGGGTCAGGCACCAGGTGGCCAGCGTCAGCAGTTCATTGGCTACCAGACTTTGCGGCGCGTGCAGGCCGACCGGAGCCTTGAATGCCAAGGCTTCGCGCATGGCCTCGTCGCGATGAATGATCAAGGGGACTAGGCGGGCAGCAAAACGTTCGCGCCAGAGCAACAGCAGATCACTCTGCAGCCGGCTGGCCGGATCGTGGCGGTTGACCAGCAGCAGCCGGTTTGAGGGCTGTTGCTCAAGCAGGATATGGCAACTGGCGTCAGCTTCGACGACCTGAATCTTGATGTCGCAGTTGCTGGCAGCCGTGTGTCCGGGCAGGCGCTGGGGCAGGTCGAGCAACGCCCAGTCATACTGATCACGCAACTGAGCGGTGCGCTCAGCCCAAAGCCCGGGGGAGCTGGCCAGTTTTTGTTCGACAATCCGCTGTTCTGACGTGCTGACCTTGCCATAGGGCAGTATGCAAAGCCCGGGTTCTATCTCCCAGGCCTGCTCGTGCCATGGTTGACCGTCAAGCATTGCCCGGGCCCAGCCGCCGGACTCGCTAACGGCCAGATTGAAATGCAGGCGCAACAGGTTTTCCGGGCATAGGTCCACCAGTATTACCCGCTCCCCAAGAGCATGTAGAGCGTGCCCCATCGCGGCCAGTAGAGAAGTTACCCCCACACCGCCGCGCACACCCTGAAGACTCAAGGAGATCAACGTGTGATCTCCTGTTCCAGTTCGGCCAGTAGCGGCCAGTAGCTACGGGCCTGTTGCACCCGGTTCAGCAGCGAGGTGTCCTGGTAACGCAGTTCCGGCACCCCAGCCTCTGTCAACAAGCGCCCGGTGTCGTTGGCATCCAGTGCCTGCTCAAGGCCCAACTGACTCAGGGGAAGCGTGCGGGGTAGGGTAGCCATGTCCCATTCTCCTTGATACGAACATAGGGTTTGCCGTCATACTCGAGCACCACAGTGCCGGAGTTTTCGGCCACCCAGGGGGTTTCTGGCAGGTCGGCCAGCAGACTGTCCCATGCCAGTGGGGAGTCAGGGCCAGCGGCATGTAGGCGATGAATGATTTCAGCCAGAGCCAGATAGCTGCTTTGGCCGCCGATGCGTGCAGGCTGATTTCGAGCTTCTATATCCATGCCGATGAATTTGATTGCGACCGGCACATGGGTAATGGCCTGGCTGGGGATTTCACGCATGCCTGAGATCTGCATACGGTCGCCATGCAGGTTGGCGCCATGTTCGGGGACTATCATCACCACGATCCGACGGCCACTGCGTTCAAGTTGCTGAATGAAGGCCGCCAGGTCGTTGACAAGGGTGTTGGCCAACTCCTGATAGTCGGCCCGACGGGTACTGCCATTTGGCAGGACCATGCGGTTGCCGTCATGCAGGGTGGTGGTGTTATAGAACAGGGCGACCGATTCGTCTGCACGGTTTTCGCGCTGTTGCCACCAGCGCGCCAGGACTTCCCTGTCGCGCCAGATTGGCGAGCTGTCGAAGCTGACTACCGCGCGCTGCATGCCGGCGGTATCCAGTTGCGGTTCAGGCAGGTTGCCCTGGGCGCGAACGTCACCGATAAAGTTGTCGAACTGACCATTGTGGTTGAGCAGTACGTTATTGTTGAAACCAAGCTGGCGCAGCTGATCCATGAGGAAACATTGTTCCGGGGTCGAGGCGTACAGGCGCTCATGCGAGGACTGTCCGCATCCGGCCCGCAACAAACGTATGGCCGCCGGGCCACTGTAGGCAGTGGCCGAGTTGAAGTTGTCAAAGATCACGTCCATCTGCTCGAACAGACGGTTTTCCTTCAGGCCAACGGCGCTCAGGTCATCCCAGGCCAGGGAGCAGACATTGAGCAGCAACAGGTCAAAGGGCTCTGCCGGCGTGGCTACTTCACTAAAGTCGATAAAACGCTCGGCTTCACGGTTGTAGAAGTCCTGCAAGTAGCTGTTCAGGGTCGGGGTGTCCGGCTCAGCACGAGGTGCCTGGCCCGGTTGCGTTAAGACTGCCAGTTCGGCACCAGGAATCTGGGCCAGTACTGGCTGATTGAACGGGGTGAAGTCGGTGAACTGCTGCAAACTCAACCAGCCTAAGCCCAACACAGTAAAGGTGGTTAGCCTGACCCAGTGCTGCAGGTAGAGGTACACGACCAACATGACCAGAATCAGAGCGCTTAACTGCCAGTTGATGAAGCGCTCTAACAGCTCCAGCATGTACATCCAGCTGAAGTCGAGCACTCCGGGTTGTTCCAGCAGTCTGGAAAATGGTGGGAACCAGGTGTCCTGGTAAAACAGGGCAACCCCGATTGGAATGGCGATCAGTGTGCGCAAAATCCTAAGTGGTCGCCAGCCGAGTGGGAACAGCAAAAAGGCCGCAAACGCCAGGTTCGGCAGCAGCTGCAGGTTCAGATAGCCGAGCCAATACAGCACCAGCTTGAGCAGGAAATACAAATTCCAAAGCCCCAGCCCAGTCCACCTGGACTCGCTTTGCGCAGCAACGGCTGGCAATTCATAGTTACTCATGCTGGTCACTCGAGTCGGCGGTGGACGTTGGTTCTGCCAGGCGGCGCACCCCCCGATATTTCATGTAGCGAGGTAGCATCAGGCCCTCGATCCAGCGCGAGAACTGCTTCCCGATGCTCATGAGGGCAAATACGACCAGCACAGTTAGCACGCTGCTAAGTGCTGCAACTTCAAGCAGTTCCGAATACATCGTCATGTGACTCGTTAAGTTTTAGCGTGATGCGTCGCGGGCTCAGATCGGTGCGGGCAGGCTGCTCCAGCGGGCTGTCCAGCTCATGCTCAACCGGATCGGCTTCGGCGGTATCTTCGGGTAACTCTGAGTGGGCAAAGATTTCCCTGGGGAGCTGTTCGGGATGCTGAAACAGCTGGCGCTGGGAGAACAGGCTGGTCCAGGGCAGCTTGCAGATGTTGCCCAGTGCAGCTTCCAGTCCTTCGGCACTGCAGGCGAACAGGAACAGATACAGCTTGCCATCAATCATCGTGGCAATATCGCCAAAGCGGCGGATGCTCAATTGCCCAAGACACTGGGCGGGTTTCAGACTGCTGGAGATCTGCAGCTCGACCAACTGATGGGAAATATCGCCGGAGGCGGTTTCGTACACCTGATCAAGGGTGGCCAGAAACTCCGATGGTTGCAGCAAACCACGTACTTGCGGCGGCTGTAATCTGGCCATCAGCGCTTCCATGTCATCGCTGGCCGGACGAAACCAGAGCTGTCCCTGAATGCTGTTGATCAACATCAGGAAGTGTTCGCCTGGGGTACGGGCAGGAATGATCAGGTTGGCGCCGCTGACCAGCAGCAACTGTTGATCGCGGTGGCGCAGACAGGCATTCAGCTCCCGGACGACAATTTTTATGGCACTGCCGCAGGCGTTGCGCAGGCGCCTGGCCATACGCGCCAGGGATTCGACCTGACGGTTTTCGTTGACGGCCAGTATCACGGTCGCGGCTTTGGCGTTAAGGGCTCGGTTGAACAGGGTTTCGGCCTGCTCGAAGACGAGCCAGCGTGCCGATAGCGAAGGGATGTCTTGCAGAGCGCTGCGTTGTATCAGGAACTGGTCATGATCAGGGGCATGTAACGCTGACTTGTCCAGCAACCCCAGTTCCCGGCCAACAAACGACTGCTTGTGCCATTCCAACTGGTAGGTTCGGGCGGCGCTGACGCCGAGACTGTTGCGCCAGAACTGTACCTGATAGGTAATGCTGCCCTGTTGACGCTGCATGGTGGCGAATCCGGCCATATAGGCGTTCATGCGCACTGGGTCTTGATCAAAGATGGTGCTCAGTCCGTGATTCATTACCACCAGCGTGCAGTGGGACTTATGCAGCCAGCGACTGAGCTGACGCAGCCAGGAGGCAGCCTCATCATCCTCAATGGCTGACCAGGCCGATTCAGGCAGCACCATAAGCACCAGACTGCCCTTGGTCTTGATGCAGCGTTTGAGTTCGATGAGCAGATGGCGCACCGCCAAAGGAGCTGCGTCCAGAGCGATGTCGAACAGGCGCAGGCGGTTGGGGCCCTTGTCAGAGGGTATTGGTTCAAGGATGGCGTCGAGCATCCCGTTGGCGGCAATCAGCGTGGTGCTTTGTGTGGAGGGGAGAGCGGCCAAAAACTGCCGTGCCAGGCGGCGGATATCCGACTCCTGCTCAATTGCCAGCCAGTACAGGCAACCCTGATCGAGGGCAGTATGCTCCCGCGGCAGCTTACGAAAAGCTAAAGTAGGGTACTCCAAGTGACTCTCCCATCCTTCCGTAGTTTTTTCGACATCCACTATCAGTAATCACAGCCCTGATATGACAGGGTGTAGTTAATGTCTTGCCCTATGCAGGGGCAAACAATTCTCTGAACCTTCTCCGTTCTGCGCTCGGGAAGTTATGACACTTCAGGTGCGGGGGGCGGAAGAATTCCCGTGCTTGATCTACTTGCGCGCTGTCATATTTCTGGCGATAAATTTTCTTTGTGATGATCAGGATAATGACATGTCAAAGAAGTGTCATTCTGGTGGGTCGCCTGGAGTGGTGTCAATACGATACCGCTTGGATGGCATATAAAAAATGGGGGAATAGCTGGCTTAGGGCAGATCAAAGGACTCTAGCTGCTGGCCGTTCTGATCGATACTCAGAACCCAGCCGTACTTGTCCCAGTCGCCAAGCACAATGCGTTGGGCGGGTTGGCCGTCAAGCATAAGATCATGCACGGCAGGCCGGTGGGTATGGCCATGAATCAGGGTGTGAACCTTGAATTTACGCATGACGTCAGCGACGGCGCCCAGATTGACATCGGTGATGTCGCTGGGCTTGAGTCGGGTACGGGCCATGCTTTCGGCGCGTAGTTTGCGACCGATGCGATGGCGGGTCTTCAGCGGCAGATTGCGCAGGATGAAACGACTGACCGGGTTACGCAGCCAACGGCGCATTTTCATGTAGCCCAGATCATCGATGCAGAGGCTGTCGCCATGCATCAGCAGTACCGGCTCGCCGTTGAGTTCGATGCGCTGGGGGTCGCTCAGCAGGGTGCAGCGCGCTTCACGGCAGAAGCGCCGGCCAATCAGAAAGTCACGATTGCCGTGCATCAAAAATACCTTCACGCCCTGGTTAGCCAGTTGGGCGAGGGCGGCGGCAACTTCGCGTGCCAGCGGGTTGGGGTCGTCATCGCCGAGCCAGACCTCGAAAAAGTCACCCAATATATAGAGGGCGTCGGCCGTTACTGCGCGCTCGTGCAGGAAAGACAAGAACGCCCGGGTGATATCCGGGCGTTCGGCTTCCAGATGCAGATCGGAAATGAACAGGTAGCGCAACTTACTCGACCAGTTCAGCGCGCTCGATGATCACGTCCTCGACCGGCACGTCCTGATGGCCGGCGCGCATGGTGGTCGATACGGCCTTGATCTGGTTGACTACGTCCAGACCCTCGACCACCTGACCGAATACGGCATACCCCCAACCCTGAATGGTCGGGGCACTGTGGTTGAGAAAGTCATTATCAGCGACGTTAATGAAGAACTGGGCGCTGGCCGAGTGCGGCTCCATGGTCCGGGCCATGGCGATGGTGCCGATCTTGTTGCCAATGCCGTTGTTGGCTTCGTTCTCGATCGGGGCGCGGGTATCTTTCTGCTTCATGCCCGGCTCGAAGCCGCCGCCCTGGATCATGAAGTTGCCAATCACCCGGTGAAAGATGGTGTTGTCATAGTGGCCGTCACGGACATACTGCTTGAAGTTTTCAACGGTCTTGGGCGCCTTGTCGGCAAAGAGCTCCAGGGTAATGACGCCATAGTTGGTGTGCAGTTTGACCATGTCGGATAGTCCTCGGGGTTGTTCGCGAATAAATCATTGATCAGTCAGGTGCGCGCATTCAGGCGCCTGACCATTTGCGTTATGATAAGCGTTTTGGCCAAGGCGGCCTAGATAAAATCGGCAATGCTCACCAGCTGCGCCCCGAACTGAGTCACGTAAACCCTATGAACAAACCGGAATCCACCGCGCCCGCCCACTTCCTTCGCCAGATCGTCCAGGCTGACCTGGAAGCAGGCAAGCACAGCCAGATCGTCACCCGCTTTCCGCCGGAGCCCAACGGCTACCTGCACATCGGGCATGCCAAGTCGATCTGTCTGAACTTCGGCCTGGCTGGGGAGTTTGGCGGCGTCTGCAACCTGCGTTTCGATGATACCAACCCGACCAAGGAAGAGCAGGAGTACATTGACGCGATCAAGCAGGACGTCGAGTGGCTGGGTTTCCAGTGGGCGGGCGCAGTGCGCCACGCCTCGGACTACTTCGACCAGTTGCACGCCTGGGCCATCGAGCTGATCAAGGCGGGCAAGGCCTATGTCTGCGACCTGACCCCGGAGCAGGCCCGCGAATACCGTGGCAGCCTGACCGAGCCGGGCAAGAACAGCCCGTTCCGAGATCGCAGTGTCGAGGAAAACCTGGACCTGTTCGCTCGTATGACCGCCGGTGAGTTCACCGATGGTGCCAAGGTGCTGCGGGCCAAGATCGACATGAGCGCGCCGAACATGAATCTGCGTGACCCGATCATCTATCGCATTCGTCATGCCCATCACCACCAGACCGGCGACAAATGGTGCGTGTATCCCAGCTATGACTTCACTCATGGCCAATCAGACGCCATCGAGGGCATCACTCACTCGATCTGCACCCTGGAGTTTGAGGATCACCGCCCGCTGTACGAATGGTTCCTCGACAACCTGCCGGTACCCTGCAAGCCACGTCAGTACGAGTTCGCCCGCCTGAACCTGAACTACACGGTGACCAGCAAGCGCAAGCTCAAGCAACTGGTAGATGAAGGCCATGTGGATGGCTGGGATGATCCGCGCATGTCGACCCTGAGCGCTTTCCGTCGGCGCGGCTACACCCCTGCATCTATTCGCGAGTTTTGCGAACGCATTGGCGTGACCCGCTCTGACGGTGTGGTCGATATGGGCATGCTGGAGTTCTGTATTCGTGACGACCTGGATGCCCATGCGCCGAGGGCCATGTGCGTGCTGCGCCCGCTCAAGGTGGTGATTACCAATTACCCCGAAGGGCAGGTGGAGACCCTGGAACTGCCGCGTCATCCCAAGCAGGATATCGGTGTGCGTGTGCTGCCGTTCAGCCGTGAGATCTACATCGACCGTGACGATTTCATGATCGATCCGCCCAAGGGTTACAAGCGTCTGGAGCCGGGTGGTGAAGTACGCCTGCGTGGCAGCTATGTGATCCGTGCCGACGAGGCGATCACCGACGCCGAGGGCAACATTGTCGAGCTGCGCTGCAGCTACGATCCGGACACTCTGGGCAAGAATCCCGAAGGCCGCAAGGTCAAGGGGGTGATTCACTGGGTACCGGCGGCTGAAAGCATCGAGTGCGAAGTGCGCCTGTATGATCGCCTGTTCAAGACCGCCAACCCGGACAAGGGCGAAGAGGGTGGCAGTTTCCTCGACAACATCAACCCTGAGTCGCTGGTGGTGCTCAAGGGCTGCCGCGCCGAGCCGTCGCTGGCCGAGGCCAGTCTGGCCGATCGCTTCCAGTTCGAGCGAGAGGGTTACTTCTGCCTGGACAGCAAGGACTCCAGTGCCGAGCTGCCGGTGTTCAACCGCACCGTCACCCTGCGTGACTCCTGGGGGGGCTGATGGCGCTGTCGATCTACAACACCCTGAGCAAGGACAAGGCCCCGTTCCTGCCGCTGGAAGGCAATCATGTACGCATGTACGTGTGCGGCATGACCGTATATGACTTCTGTCATATCGGCCATGCCCGGGTTATGGTCGCTTTCGATGTGATCGCGCGCTGGCTGCGCCACAGTGGCTACCAGCTTACCTACGTGCGCAACATCACTGATATCGACGACAAAATCATCAAGCGCGCCAACGAGAACGGCGAGAGCTTCCAGGCCCTGACCGGGCGGATGATCGAGGCCATGCACGAGGACGAGCGCAAGCTCGCCGTGCTGCCGCCGGATCAGGAGCCACGGGCCAGCGAACACATTGCCGGCATGCATACGATGATCCAGACCCTGATCGACAAGGGCTACGCCTATGCCGCCAGCAATGGCGATGTGTATTACCGGGTTGGCAAGTTCGAGGGCTATGGCAAGTTGTCGCGGCGCAAGATCGAGGACCTGAAGATCGGGGCCCGCATCGAGGTCGATGAGGCCAAGCAAGACCCATTGGATTTCGTGCTGTGGAAAGCGGCCAAGCCTGGTGAGCCGAGCTGGGCCTCACCCTGGGGCGAGGGGCGCCCCGGCTGGCATATCGAATGCTCGGTGATGTCCACCTGCTGCCTGGGTGATACCTTCGATATCCACGGCGGTGGTCCGGATCTGGTATTTCCACACCATGAGAACGAGATTGCCCAGAGCGAAGCCGCAACAGGCAAACCTTACGCCGCTGCCTGGATGCATGCCGGTGCGGTGCGGGTGGATGGCGAAAAGATGTCCAAGAGTCTGGGCAACTTCTTCACCATCCGTGAAGTGTTGGAGAAATACCACCCTGAGGTGGTGCGCTACCTGTTGGTGGCTAGTCATTACCGCAGTGCGATCAATTACTCCGAGGACAACCTCAAGGAAGCCAAGTCGGCGCTGGAGCGTTTTTATAATGCTCTCAAAGGCTTGCCTGAGGTTTCTGCGGCTGGGGGTGAAGAGTTTGTCGCGCGTTTTGCCGCAGCGATGGATGATGACTTCAACACCCCGGAAGCCTGCGCGGTGCTGTTTGATATGGCGCGTGAGATCAATCGCCTGAAGGACAGCGATCCCCAGTCTGCTGCCGCGCTGGCCGCACGCCTGCGTGAGTTGGCTGGGTTGCTGGGTGTGCTGCAACTGGATGCCGAGGCCTTCCTGCAGGCCGGTGCTGCCGGCAAGGTTGATGCGGCTGAGGTGGAAGCGCTGATTCAGGCCCGCCTGCAAGCGCGGGCTGAGAAGAACTGGGGCGAATCCGACCGTATCCGTGATCAGCTCACTGCCATGGGGGTGGTGCTGGAAGACGGCAAGGGCGGTACCACCTGGCGTCTGGCTGACTAGCTTGGGGCGGGAGCGCTCTGCGAGCGCGAATGAATCTTGCAGCCGCATTTGCGACTGCAAGCCGTTCCTAGCCAGGGTGATACATGCGGCTCAATCGACTATCGCGCCATTGATAATGGCGCGTAGCTCCTGCCGAATCGCGTAACTGGAGGAAGGGATCAACTGGGTCATGAAGATCATGATCAGATCCTCGACCGGGTCGATGAAGAAGTTGGTACTGGCCATACCGCCCCAACCGTACTCGCCGCACGAGCCAATGGTTTGTGATCTGGCGACATCCTGCTTGACCGAGAATCCCAGGCCAAAGCCGGTGCCATCATAGGGCGTTTCGCTGAACGAGCCAGCGCGGGCCAGGCTGGGCAGATCCTGGTTGCCGGGCAGGTGATTCAGGCGCATGAACTCGAGTGTCTTGCGGCCAATGATTCGGGCACCGGCAAACTCGCCGCCATTGGCCAGGGCCTGGGCAAAGCGGTAGTAGTCATCAATGGTCGATATCAGGCCGCCACCGCCGGAAAGAAAGTTGGGTTTGCGGCTGAAGTGCGATCTGTGCGGGTCGTCCTGCAGGCTGAAACGGTCACCCGACTGGTACTGGTAGCAGGCAGCAAAGCGCGCGAGCTTGTCGGCCGGTACGCTGAAAAAGGTATCCTGCATCCCCAGCGGCTGGAAAATATGCTCGGCGAAATACTCGTCCAGGCTCTGGCCTGACAGCAGCTGGACCAGATAGCCGCAGACATCGGTAGCCACCGAGTAATTCCACGCGGTCCCCGGCGAGAACTCCAGCGGCAGGCGCGACAGTTCATCCACCAACTGTTCCAGGGTCATCCCGCCGCTGCCATCGAGCTTCAGCTCGCGGTAGGCCGCATCGACGTTACTGCGATTCATGAAGCTGTAGGTCAGGCCCGACTGGTGGGTGAGCAGGTCACGCACGGTCATCGGCCGCTGGCAGGCGCTGGTCACGAACTGAGGGTAGACCCCGGCCTTGTAAACGCGCAGATTCTGCCACGAAGGAATGTATTTGCTTACCGGATCATCCAGCAGGAAGCGACCCTGCTCGTAGAGCTGCATCAAAGCGATCGAGGTGATCGGCTTGGTCATCGAATAGATGCGAAACAGCGTGTCGCGCTCAATCGGCAGATTGCGCTCGACATCCCGCAGCCCTTGAGCCTCGCACCAGACCACCTGGCCGCGCCGGGCTACCATGGTCAAGGTACCGGCCAGTTTCCCGGGGGCCAGATAGGCACGCTGAATGTGCTCGGCAATACGGTCTAGGCGGCCAAGGTCAAGGCCGGCGATCAGGGAGTCGGTCATGCAGGGGTGTCCGGTGGATCATTAGAGGTGGCTACGTTACCTGTATCTCATTGACTGCTTCAAGCTTTGTCGTTGCCCTCTTGTGGGCAGGGTGGCCGATCGGTAAGAATCGCGCCATCTTCAGCCACATGAGGAATGCCATGAAATGAGCCAGGCGTCTCCCTGTCTGAATTGTGGTGCCTGTTGTGCCACTTTCAGGGTTTCGTTTTACTGGGCAGAAACGGATGCCGCCCCGGAGGGTTCAATCCCCCAACATCTGACGGAACAGATAACTCCGCATATCAGCTGTATGCACGGCACCAATCAGAAACCGACACGCTGCGTAGCGCTACTTGGTGAGGTTGGTGAGGCAGTACGCTGCAGCATCTACGAAAAAAGATCTTCCACCTGCCGGGAGTTCATCTGGCATGGTGAGAATGGTCAGGACAATCTGGATTGTCAGCGCGCCAGGGCCGCCCATGGCCTGCCCCCGCTGCCATCCAATCCCCAAGGCCCGGGCCTGATCCCGATCATCGCTGCGTGAAACCCACGCTCCGCCACTAAGGCGGGGCGTGAGGGTTAAGCCGTTTTAACGCCTACTGCTGTTGCTGGGCCTGCACATCTTGCGGGCCATTGAACCATGTGTGGTGGATAGCCTCATGTAGTTCGATAAAGTCGAGCTGAATCTCATCGACGAAGGCATGCAGCCGGTCCGGCTCGGCCGCCAGTGGCAGGATATCGGCTTCGGCCAGATGCTTGAGGCAGGCTTCGACCTCCTTTAGTGCCGTTTCATGGCGGGGCAGGGTGCGCAGCCCGGCAGCCAGTTGTTCCAGACTGCAGGCTACCGACCGGGGGAAATGGCGATCCTGCAACAGGTAACGCAGTACGTCAGGCCCGCGAATGCGCAGGCGTACATGCTGGCGATACATTTGATATCCGCTCAGGGACTTGAGCACGCTCATCCACTGCAGGGTTTCAAAGGGGGTCAGGTCCTCGGGGCTGCGCGGCAACAGGTTGGCTGAACGCACGTCGATCACCCTGGTGGTCATGTCAGCGCGCTCCAACTGCCGGCCCAGCATCAGGAATGTGCGTGCCGGGGTGTAGCTTAAAGTTCCCTCGATCAAGCCGGTGACGGTCTGACAACTACGAATAACCCGTCCGAGAAAGGCATCGCGCCGACGCGGGGTGATACCGGCTTGCACCTGTTCCTTGACGTTGAGATAGAGCTGGTTGACCTCTTCCCAGATTTCCCGCGGGATGACATCCCGAGTGGTGCGCAAATTCTCCCGGGATGCGGCCAGGGAGCTTATGATCGAGCCGGAGTAGCGGGTATCGCCACACATGAACGACAGCACGCTGGCTTCATCGCGAACCGGATAATGCTCGTCGAACAGTTCGTCGTTGCCGGTAATGGCAATGATTTCCGACCAGCCGAGTTTGGTCGGGCGCGGTAAATCCAGCAGCAGATTGCTGGTAACGCTGAGCAGGCGGGCTGTGTCTTCGGCTCGCTCGAGGTAGCGGGCCAGCCAGTAAATGTTTTCTGCAACGCGTGAAAGCATAATGTGTCCCTTGCTCAATTGCCTGACAGGTCGACGATCCAGGTGTCCTTGCTGCCACCACCCTGGGATGAGTTGACCACCAGCGAGCCCTTGGTCAGCGCCACCCTGGTCAGCCCGCCAGTGGTCACCCAGGGTGTTTCGCCAGAGAGAATGAACGGTCTGAGGTCAACGTGCCGGGGCTCCATTGCGCCGTCGCACAGGGTTGGCGAGGTCGACAGGCTCAGGGTCGGTTGCGCCATGTAATTGCGGGGATTGGCCTTGATCAGCTCGGCAAATTTCTGACGTTCCTTCTTGCTGGCATGAGGACCGATCAGCATACCGTAGCCACCAGACTCGTTGGCCGGCTTGACTACCAGCTTGTCGAGATTGGCCAATACGTAGTCGCGGTCCTGATCGAACATGCACAGATAGCTTGGGACATTAGGCAGCAGCGGTTCCTGGTCCAGATAGTATTTGATGATTTGCGGCACGAAGGCATACACCACCTTGTCGTCGGCCACTCCAGCACCGGGAGCATTGGCCAGTGCGACATTACCCTTGCGCCAGGCGCGCATCAGGCCGCGTACGCCGAGCATGGAGTCAGGATTGAATACCTCTGGGTCAAGGAACATGTCGTCCACCCGACGGTAGATTACATCGACCCGGCACAAGCCATCGACCAGGCGCATATACACGCAGTCATCGTCTCCCACCACCAGGTCGCTGCCCTCGACCAGTTGCACGCCCATTTGCTGGGCCAGATAGGAGTGCTCGTAATAGGCCGAGTTATAGATCCCGGGGGTCAGGATCACGATCACCGGATCATCGCCGGGGCGTGGCGACATTGAGGACAACATTTCGTAGAGCTGGGAGGTGTAGTCGTCGACCGGTTGAATGCGCCCGGTAGCGAACAGATCCGGCAGCACCCGTTTGGTGACATTGCGGTTCTCCAGCATGTAGGACACCCCGGAAGGAACCCGCAGGTTGTCTTCCAGCACATACAGGGTTCCGTCCTTGTCTCTGACCAGATCGGAGCCGCAGATATGCGCCCAGACATTGTGCGGGGTATGGATGCCGACGCATTGCGGACGGAAGTTTGCCGACTGAGCCAGTACTTCGGCTGGAAACACGCCGTCCTTGATGATTTTTTGTTCGTGGTACAAGTCGTCGATGAACAGGTTGAGCGCCTGTACGCGCTGCTTGAGACCCGCTTCAGTCCGTTGCCACTCCTGTAGCGGGATGATCCGCGGAACTATGTCGAAGGGCCAGGCCCGGTCGATCATGCTGCCTTCGGTGTAGACCGTGAAGGTGATGCCCATCAGCTGGATTGCCACCTCGGCAGCAGTCTTGTGTTCTGCCAGCTCCCGGGCATCGAGGCTGGCCAGGTACTCGCACAGCATGGCTGCTTCAGGGCGGGGGGTACCGGGTGCTGCGATCAGTTCGTCATAGAACCCTTTGGGGTTGTAGTCCTGCCAGTCGACTTTACTCATGCAAGCTCTCGTTCTACATGCGTGGGTGTTGTGAGGGTATTTGCAATTGCCATACCAGAGGGGCTTTCGGGCAGGCCGTTTCGTGTGGCCGGAGCACTACAGTGTTTGTAACACTGCTAGTGTTACAGAGTAGCTTAGAAGCACCGTGCCGGTGGGTTGGCACAGCCATTGCCTTGGATTCCAGCTTGCAGAGCCTTGAACAGGGATAGCTTTACATGACCATACGCGTAGCACTCCGGCACAGTACTCACTACCAGTTCGACCGGCCCGTAGCGGTCTCGCCACACCTGGTTCGGTTGCGTCCAGCCCCCCATTGCCGCACCCCGATCGAAGCCTATAGTTTAAGGGTCGAGGGTGGTGAGTACTTCATCAACTGGCAGCAGGATCCCTTTGGAAATCATGTTGCTCGCCTGGTTTTTCCTGAAAAAATCAAAGAGTTGAAGGTTGACGTTGAAGTTGTTGCTCCGATGACGGTGATCAACCCCTTTGACTTCTTCATTGAGGACTACGCCGAAAATTACCCCTTCAACTACAGCAGCGAACTACGCCGTGATCTGGCACCTTATCTGGAGTTGACCGAGTCCGGGCCGCTACTGAGCCAATGGCTGGCAGAGGTGCCCAGGGGGGCGCGCCAGACCACTGACTTTCTGGTGGGTCTGAACCAGCGGGTGCAGGCCGATGTCAGCTACCTGGTTCGTATGGAACCCGGTGTTCAGACCGGTGAACAGACCCTGGAAAAGGGCAGTGGCTCGTGCCGCGACTCGGCCTGGCTACTGGTTCAAATCCTGCGGCACCTGGGCCTGGCAGCCCGGTTTGTCTCGGGCTATCTGATTCAGCTCACCGCTGATCTCAAGGCACTCGACGGCCCGAGCGGGCCAGAGGCCGACTTCACTGATCTGCATGCCTGGGCCGAGGTGTTCATCCCTGGGGCTGGCTGGATCGGGCTGGACCCGACTTCCGGGCTTTTTGCTGGCGAAGGTCACTTGCCGCTGGCGGCTACCCCCGACCCATCCAGCGCTGCACCGATAACGGGCGCGACCGACAAATGCGAGGTCGAGTTCTCCTTTTCCATGGCGGTAACCCGCATTCACGAAGATCCGCGGGTAACCAAACCCTACACGCAGACTCAATGGCAGCGTATAGACGCCTTGGGAGCGCTGGTTGACCAGCACCTGGAGGCGCTGGATGTACGTCTGACCATGGGCGGCGAGCCCACTTTTGTATCAGTGGATGATATGGATGCACCGGAATGGAACACGGCAGCTCTTGGGCCGACAAAACGCCGATTCTCCGAGCAGTTGCTCACGCGCCTGCGTCCGCATTATGCGCCTGGCTCGTTGGTGCATTACCAGCAGGGCAAATGGTATCCGGGCGAACCGCTGCCGCGCTGGGCCTTGGCCTGTTATTGGCGTCGCGATGGCGTGCCAGTCTGGCGCGATGACCGCTGGCTGGCCGACAGTGCTCAGGATTACGGGTTCGGTGAGCCGGAAGCTCTGCGCTTTGCCACAGCGCTGGTACGGCGGCTGGGAGTAGCGGAGCGGTTTTTGATTCCGGGCTACGAGGATGCCTACTATTACCTGTGGCTGGAGCAGACCCTGCCGATTGATGTCGAGTTGCAGGGCGAGGATCTCAAGGATGACGCCAATCGGTTGCGCCTGGCCCGCTTGCTTGAGCGCGGACTGGATAGTCTGACCGGCTTGGTATTGCCCTTGGCCCGCAGTGTCGATGGCCAGCGCTGGTTGTCTGGCGAGTGGCCGGTGCGCCGTGATTACCTGTATCTGGTGCCGGGCGACTCGCCCATGGGGTTGCGTCTGCCACTGAGTGCGCTGCCGGTGCAGCGCCGTGATGAGCCTTTGCCGCGCTCATTGTTTGAGGCGCCGCCTGCTTTGCCCGATGTGCATGGTGAAGTGGCCAGCCGCTACAGTGCCGCCGAAGCGCCGATTTACGCCGAACCAGGCATGCATCATCAGGCGGCTGGCCAGGATTGGCAGGAACAGCGCCCCGAGCTGCGAGATCAGGGCGTCATCGGGACGGCGCTGTGCATTGAGCCGCGCGACGGCAAGCTGTTCGTTTTTCTGCCTCCGTTGGCCCAGCTTGAGGACTTTCTCGCTTTGGTTGCGGTGATTGAGCAGACTGCCGCCGATACCGGCTTGCCGGTGTGCCTGGAAGGTTACGCGCCGCCTGCCGATCCGCGTCTGGAGAAATTTATGATTACCCCGGACCCGGGGGTGATCGAGGTGAATGTCATGCCGGCTGCTAGCTGGCCGACACTGGTGCGCAATACCCGGATACTCTATGACGAGGCTCGTCAGACCCGGCTGGGAACCGAGAAGTTCATGCTCGATGGCCGGCATACCGGCACCGGTGGCGGCAATCACGTGACCCTGGGTGGTCCCACTCCGCTTGATTCCCCCTTTCTGCGCCGTCCTGACCTGCTGGCCAGTCTGTTGACTTACTGGCAGCATCATCCGAGCTTGTCCTACTTGTTCTCGGGGCTGTTCATTGGCCCGACCAGCCAGGCACCGCGGGTTGATGAGGCCCGTCACGAGGCACTGTACGAGCTGGAGATTGCTCTGGCCCAGATGCCCGCAGGTGAAGTGCCCCAGCCCTGGCTGGTTGACCGCTTGCTGCGTCATCTGCTGACCGATATCACCGGCAATACCCACCGGGCCGAATTCTGCATCGACAAGCTGTATTCGCCGGACAGCGCCAGCGGGCGCCTGGGGCTGGTCGAGCTGCGCGGCTTTGAAATGCCGCCGCATGCTGACATGAGCCTGATGCAGCAGTTGCTGATCCGTGCGCTGGTGGCCCGATTCTGGACCAAACCGTATCGCAAGCCGCTGGTACGCTGGGGTACGGCCCTGCATGACCGCTGGCTGATGCCGCATTACCTGTGGCAGGACCTGCTGGAAGTGATTGAAGACCTGCGTCGCCATGGTTTCGAGTTTGAGCATGACTGGTTCGCGCCGTTTCTCGAATTCCGCTTCCCAATGTGTGGCGAGGTCCAGTATCAGGGCGTGAGCCTGGCTCTGCGCCAGGCGATCGAGCCCTGGCATGTGCTGGGCGAGGAAGCGGCTGGTGGGGGCACTGCCCGCTACGTGGATTCTTCGGTTGAGCGGCTGGAGGTCAAGCTACGCGACTTCAATCCGGCCCGTCATGTGCTGACCTGTAACGGCTTCAAGGTTCCGCTGCATGCCACCGGCGTGCCGGGTGAGGCGGTCGCTGCTGTGCGTTATCGGGCCTGGCAACCGCCGTCAGCCCTGCACCCGATGATCGAGGTCCAGGCGCCGCTGGTGTTCGATCTGATCGACACCTGGAATCAGCGCTCGCTGGGTGGCTGCACCTATCATGTGGTCCACCCGGCTGGACGCAACTATGAACACTTCCCGGTAAATGCCAACGAGGCTGAAGCCCGGCGCCTGGCCAGATTCTGGCATTACGGTCACAGTCAGGGAGCGATTGGCCAGATTCAGCAGGCGCCAGGGCAGGAGTATCCACATACCCTGGATTTGCGTAGGGCAGGGGTGCCGCCCACTGGTTTATAATGCGAACTTCGTTCAATCTGTCGTGATACGGCTCGAATATGCCGTGGAGACAACAATAATGCAGCAAACGAGTGGTCTTGGGGCGGCGCTGGAGGCCTTGTTGGGAGAGTATCCGGGACATGGCCTGTATGATGAGCTGCTTGGCGACAATCGCCAGCCCAGAGCGCACTGGCAAACTCTGCTGGAAGACTTCACCTTGCTGGGGCCGGAGGTGCTGGCCGCGCGCTCGGAAGAAGTGCAGAACCTGCTGCATGAGAATGGTGTTACTTTCAATCCCTATGAGGATAATCCCGGACAGTTGCGCTCCTGGCAGCTCGATTGCCTGCCCTGGGTGATCAGCACTGAGGAGTGGGAGGTGCTCGAAGCCGGCCTGCGTCAGCGTAGTCGGCTGCTGGAGCATCTGATCGATGACCTGTACGGCGAACGTCGGGTCATCACCGAAGGGCTGTTGCCGCCGGAGCTGGTTTATAGCCATCCCGGTTTTCTGTTTTCCGCTGCCGACCTGCCCAATCAATTGGAGCGTCCACTGCTAATCATCCATGGCACGGATTTGATCCGTGATTCTGATGGAAACTGGCTGGCTCTGGCTGACTGGACCCAGTCGCCAGCCGGGGCTGGCTATGCCCTGGAGAACCGCATCATTCTGTCCCGTGCGTTGCCAAGTATTTACCGGGATGCGCCGATCAAACGTCTGGCTGGTTTTCTGCAGGCGCAGCATCGTTGCCTGGCCAGCCTGGCCAACACCCAGCGCGAACAGCCCAATATTGTTCTGTTGTCGCCGGGACCAGGCAGTCCAGGTTATTTCGAACACGCCTGGCTGGCCAATTATATGAACTTTTCCCTGGTCGAAGGCGCTGATCTGGTGGTCCGTGATGGTCAGGTATCGGTCCGGGCTCTTGGCGGACTGACCCAGGTGGATGTGATCGTCCGTCAGATCAACGATCCCTGGTGCGACCCGCTGGAGCTTCGCCCGGACTCACTGCTGGGCGTGCCTGGGTTGCTGCAGGCTGCGCGCAATGGCGAGGTGCGTATTGCCAATGCCCTGGGGACCGGAGTGCTCGAGCATCCGGCTCTGGCGGCTTTTTTGCCGATGCTGTGCCTCCGGCTGCTGGGGGAAGAACTGTTGCTGCCCTGTCGGGAAAGCCTCTGGTGCGGCGACCCGCAGTCGCGGCAACAGGTGATGACCGGGCTGGATAACTGGCATATCCGCGATGTTACGCAGTCGGGCAAGGTGTTCATTCCTGAACAAATGTCACTGACGGCAGTCGAGGCGTTGCGTCGGGATCTCAACAAACGCCCCCACTTGTTTACCGCGCAACGGCCACTGACATCGTCGGTCGCGCCGGGCTTCAACCCCCAGACCCGGCAGTTGGAGCGGCAAAGCACCACCTTGCGATTCTTCAGCCTGGTTGAGCCGGACGATCTGAAAAAACCGGTACAGCAGCGCAATTATCGGGTTATGCCGGGTGGTCTGGCCTGGGTCGGCGAGCCCGGAGCGTCGCTGATGCAGAGCCGCACGGTCAAGGATATCTGGGTCATGGCACCGGTGCCGCAGCCGCATATCAGTCTGTTGCGTCAGGCCCAGGGGCCGATTGTGGTGACTCGCGATGGCAAGGACCTGCCCTGCCGGGTCGCTGAAAGCTTGTTCTGGATGGGGCGCTATGGCGAACGCCTGGATGCCCGGGCCAGATTGTTGCGTGAGGCGCTGGCGCGACTACTGCAAGAGGATCGGGCCGAGGCCGGAGTACATCTGATGCCGGATCTGCTGGCGGCGCTGGAGATCCCGCTCGATGCCGAAGGCCTGCCGGCGGATCAGGAGGAGGGCGAGCCACAGACCCTCAACGGGCGGTTTTCACGTGAATATGTGATCAGCCGTGATCGGTTGCTGCAGCTGTTTGCCGACGATCAGCCTGATGGTCTGCCCATGTTGTTCGGCCATTTTGTGCGCAACAGCCGGGCGGTACGTGACCATCTGGGCGACGATGCCTGGCGGGCGATCAATGTCATGCGTCAGCGTTTCAACAACATCTCGCGGACCAGGGGAATTGTGGTTGGCCAGCGTCACCTGGAAGCCATGGTACTCGATCTGTCGGCCTTCTTCGGGCTGTGCAACGAAACCATGCCGCATCACTACGGCTGGCGCTTTCTCGATATCGGGCGTTTCATCGAGCGTGCGCTGAACAGTCTTGAGCTGCTCAAGCTGGCGTTGCTGACCGCTCAGCAGCCGGGAATCCCGCTGTGGGAGGTAGTGCTGGCGACTACTGACAACTTCACTGTCTATCGACGCCGCTATCGCTCCCAACTGCATCCCTCGGCCATTCTCGACCTGTTGCTGTTCGATGAAACCAATCCTCGCTCGATTGGCTACATGCTCAAACGTCTGGGCCGGCAAATCGTGCGCCTGCCGTCCCCGGGCAGCTCGCCTTACCGTAATCTTGAAAATCGCCTGATCATCCAGGCCACCAGCGCCTTGCATCTGGTCGATATCGACAGCCTGGCCGATCTTGAGAAGTCGGCCGAGGCCCGGGCGGCTCTGGCGGATCTGCTAGACCGCCTGATCGAGCCCATGGCCGAGTTGTCCAATGCCGTATCCCACAGTCATTTCAG
Source organism: Pseudomonas jilinensis (assembly GCF_003586265.1). Classification (NCBI taxonomy): domain Bacteria; kingdom Pseudomonadati; phylum Pseudomonadota; class Gammaproteobacteria; order Pseudomonadales; family Pseudomonadaceae; genus Pseudomonas; species Pseudomonas jilinensis. Next base: position 349,898 of record NZ_QJSA01000002.1, read on the forward strand.
CCACGTTGAAATGCCCCGGCAACTGGTCACCATGCAATACACCCCGACCTGAACGAGCCCTGATCAATGAAATATCAACTGCGCCATACCACGCGCTATGAATACAGCGGCCCGGTCACCCTGAGCCACAATGAGGCGCGAATCCTGCCCCGGCAATTGCCCTGGCAGCGCTGCGACAACACCCGCATCGAAATCATTCCGGCTCCGGTTCGTCAGCGTGAACGGACGGATTTCTTTGGTAATCGGGTAGTGAACTTCTCTCTGGAGTCCCTGCATGACAGCCTGGAAGTGCACGTCTTCAGCGAAGTCACGACCTCGGCGCGACCTGCCCAGGATTTCTTCTCCTCAATGGCCTGGGAGTCGGCAGTTGCGGCCTTGCGTGAAGACGGACGTCACAGTAATGCCGATACGCTCGAGTCCCGGCTGTATGTAATGGACTCGGCCTTCGTTCAGGCCCATGACCACCTGGCCAGCTACGCGGCCAAAAGTTTCACCCCCGGGCGCAACCTGATTGAGGCAATCCTGGACCTGAATACCCGGATCTTTACTGAATTCAGCTATGACCCAGGATTCACTACAGTCGCCACCCCGTTGGCCGAGGTTCTGGCCAGTCGGCGGGGGGTATGCCAGGACTTTGCCCATCTGACCATCGGCTGCCTGCGCTCGCTGGGGCTGGCGGGGCGTTATGTCAGTGGCTACATGGAAACCCTGCCGCCACCAGGGCAGGAGAAATTGCTGGGTGCCGACGCCACTCACGCCTGGTTGGCAGTTTTCATTCCGGGCTGGGGCTGGCTGGAGATCGACCCCACCAATGGCTGCTTGCCGGATGAGCGCTATATCGTGCTGGGTTGGGGGCGTGATTTTGCCGATGTAACTCCGCTCAAGGGGGTCATGACCGGGGGCGGCGAACATGTGCTCAGTGTGGCCGTTGACGTATTGCCGCTGGGTGATGAGCCAGGGGAGGGCGTATTGGTCTAGGTAACCTCTGAAAAACTACCTGCGTTGGCAATACTGCGTTAAAAACAGCCTCAAAATGCTCATTTACACCACGTAAACTGCGCTTTTTCGGCTGTTTTTGCCTTGTCTTGCCTGCCTCGCCTACGTTTTTCAGAGGTTACCTAACCACGCATGCAGTGGCTGGTCTGTCTGAAACGAAAAACCCGGCCGAAGCCGGGTTTTTGCTTGGTACAGCAGCCTTACATGTTGGGATAGTTCGGGCCGCCAGTACCTTCAGGAGCGATCCAGTTGATGTTCTGGGCCGGATCCTTGATGTCGCAAGTCTTGCAGTGCACGCAGTTCTGCGCGTTGATCTGGAAGCGCTTGCTGCCGTCATCGTTCTGGACGATCTCATACACGCCAGCCGGGCAGTAACGCTGGGCCGGCTCGTCGTACAGCGGCAGGTTCTTCTCCAGCGGAATGCTCGGGTCCTTGAGGGTCAGGTGAACCGGCTGATCTTCCTCATGGTTGGTGTTGGACAGGAACACCGAAGACAGCTTGTCGAAGCTGATTACCCCATCCGGCTTGGGATAGCTGATCTTCTTGGCTTCGGAAGCCTTCTTCATGCAGGCGTAATCCGGAGTCTTGTCACGCAGGGTGAAAGGGATCTTGCCGCCGAACAGGTTCTGATCCAGCCAGTTGACGCCGCCGCCAATGATGGCGCCGAACTTGTGCACTGCCGGGCCGAAGTTGCGGGCACGGAACAGTTCGTCATACAGCCAGCTCGACTTGAAGCTGTCAACGTAACCGGTCAGCTCGTCGCCACCTTCACTGCCAGCCTTGAGCGCTTCGACAATGGCGTCGGCGGCCAGCATACCGGATTTCATAGCGGTGTGGCTGCCCTTGATCTTGGCAAAGTTCAGGGTGCCCAGATCGCAACCAATCAACGCACCACCGGGGAAGACCATCTTCGGCAGCGAGTTGAAACCACCCTTGCAGATGGCGCGGGCACCATAAGCAACGCGCTTGCCGCCTTCCAGGTACTGCTTGATCACCGGGTGGTGCTTGTAGCGCTGGAACTCGTCGAACGGCGACAGATGCGGATTGGCGTAGGACAGGTCGATGATCAGACCAACGACGACCTGGTTGTTTTCCAGGTGATAGAGGAAGGAACCACCGGTGTTTTCGGTGCCCATGATATCCATCGGCCAGCCGGCGGTGTGAACTACCAGACCCTGCTGGTGCTTGGCCGGATCGATATCCCAGATTTCCTTGATGCCGATACCGTAGTGCTGGGCGTCAGCGTCGCTGTCAAGATTGTACTTTTTGATCAGCTGCTTGCCGATGTGGCCACGGCAACCTTCAGCGAACAGGGTGTACTTGGCGCGCAGCTCCATACCCGGGGTATAGAAGCCTTCTTTGGGGTTGCCTTCACGGTCGACACCCAGATCGCCAGTGAGGATCCCCTTGACCACGCCGTTCTCATCGATCAGTGCTTCCTGGGCGGCGAAGCCCGGATATACCTCTACGCCCAGGTTCTCAGCCTGCTGGGCCAGCCAGCGGCACAGGTTGCCCAGGGAGATGATGTAGTTGCCTTCATTGTGCATGGTTTTGGGCACAAAGAAGTCGGGAACCTTGGTGGCTTTCTCTTCACTGGTCAGGACGTAGATATCGTCACGAATGACCGGAGTGTTCAGCGGGGCTTCCAGTTCTTTCCAGTTGGGGAACAGCTCGTTAAGCGCACGCGGCTCGAAAACCGCACCGGAGAGAATGTGGGCGCCGACTTCGGAACCTTTCTCCACCACGCAGACACTGATTTCCTGCCCGGCTTCAGCAGCTTGCTGCTTGATGCGGCAAGCGGCGGACAGACCGGACGGACCAGCGCCCACGATGACAACGTCAAACTCCATGAATTCGCGTTCCACAAGCAATCTCCTACACTAGGCCAGCTAAATAACGGTTTTTTTAGATCTTCCCTGATCGGTTTAGCCGAGCATTATAACAGTCTGTCTCATCGGCTCCAATCCAAAGATCGAACTGGCAGCCCCTGACAATACGACTTTAGACCTAACGGACTATTGACCCTCACACAGAGGGCCGGCATGATAGTTGCCCTGAATGATAATCTCGATTTAGTCTGATTGTGAACGATTTGTTGTTGTTCGGTCACTTTTTGGCATCGAGTGGTTGCACCCAAGGAACCTCTGAAAAACGTAGGCGAGGCGGGCAAGACAAGGCAAAAACAGCCGAAAAAGCGCAGTTTACGTGGTGTAAATGAGCATTTTGACCGGGCTCGCGATCGAGGCTGTTTTTAACGCAGTATTGCCAACGCAGGTAGTTTTTCAGAGGTTCTCTAACTCAATGAGGTAGCCATGAAGGTACTAGTAGCCGTTAAGCGCGTGGTCGACTA
>NZ_QJSA01000020.1:0-50968 GCF_003586265.1 Pseudomonas jilinensis
GGGTATCGGGTGCAGGGCTGCGAGTTGGAGCTACGCAGTGTGAAGATGGATCTGCAGGGGAAGTGGCGGCTTGATGCAACGCCGAATCAAATGGACTCAAGCGAAGATCATGCAATGTTGTCGTTCCGAGAGGCCCTGCCGGATGGATACCCCAATACATGGTCGGCCGGGACTAAGGTTTTGAATGGGCAGTGCATGTGGCTGTTCAGGACTTATGGGCAACAGCGAAATATTATCAAGCTACTCCAATGCCGGGCACAGAGCGAAGGCGAAATTCAGGAACGGCGAGCGGGTGGGTTGATCTTGCGTGACGAGGCAGCGGGCAAAACCATTCGGCTGGTAATTGGGATGGCTGAGCATGAGATGCCGGGCTTTAAAGGCTATTGGTTCCAGACAGAGCAAGGTTGGAAGCCCTGCACAGGGCGTTGGGGATCGGACAATGAGGAGCTTTGTTTAGACCCGCCTCAGTTCACGGACTTCAAGCTTGATGGCCAAACCTGCACGGTTTACCCCAACTGCACGGAATAAGGAGTGTTCTGATGGCGAATGATGAGCATCTGGATGATGCCGATAACGTGTTTCTCAGCAGTGAGTTGCTGGCTTGCCCTCAGCGTGGGCATTGGGTCAGTTTTCAGTTGGTTGATGAACAGGGTGATGGCGCGGCTTATGCCGGTTTGAGCTTTGAGTTGCTGGACTGTACTGGGCAGCGTTATCAAGGACAGCTGGATGCCGATGGCATCGGACGGGTCGATGATTTCTTTCGTGGCCCAGCTACGGTATTGCTGGATAAGCCATATCAAAGCGGAGAGAAGCTGTATACGGATTTGATGTCCCGTCCGTCCTATCCTCTCCCCATCACCGAACTCCAGGTCCGCGCCGAGAAAACCCGCTTTGCTCAGGCCGATGCCAGCCGTACCCGGGACAATCCGGCCAGATCCAGAGGCGATGCGTTTTACCAGGTTGAGGTGCGGGAGCTGGTACGCCATGCCGCGCACCTGCCGCCGGCAGTGGCGCGTCATTATCCGCCCGAGCCCGGGGTGATCGCGGCCATGCGCACTGCACCTTACCTGCACGAAGAGCCCGTTGGGTTGGGGCTGTTGCCGAACAGACATTATGTGCTGGAGGTGCGACCGCTACGGGCGTTGCGTCCGATGCTGTCAACCGCTTCCGGCTTCTGTGCGCTCAATCTCTACCAGTTGGCCCTGATGGCGGCGATGAGCTACAACCCCTTTGGCCAGGAGCCGGCGAGCAGGCCCGTGGATCAGGTCAGTTTCCCTCTTGACCCCAGTGTGGGGCATTTCTTTGCTACCGCTCTGGGTAATGGCGTGGAAGCCTGGCGGGTAGATCCGGCGCAGTCCAGTCGCTATTACCCTCTGTATGAGGATGTAGCCTATTCCCGGCGTTTCGAGATATTGCCCTTCGACCCGTCGCTGTATACCGAGAACGACCCCGATCTGGGCGCTGAACAGGAGCACCCGGCCCGGCTGCACTTTTTCGATGACGCCGATGGCGGTACCCATACCCAGGCTTTTATTACTCATCACGATGACGTTGTGCTGATATCCGTACGCGGCACTGAGGTCGATAGCAAAGAGGATATTTTGCGCGATATCGATGCCCGGCAGGTGGCCTTCCGTGAGGGTGAAGGCAAGGTGCATCGCGGGTTTTATGGCGGGTATTTAGCGATTGAGAGCTTTATCCTCAAATATTTCCAAAAATTCTACAATGGCCAGAAAGTCGTGATCTGTGGCCATAGTCTAGGTGGAGCGATAGCCCAACTTTTGGCAGAAGCTTTGCGCAGGAGTCGGGATGAAACATACAACGTCCAGCTCTACACCTACGGCGCACCGCGTGTCGGTGATGCCGACTTCGTCAGGGGCGCGGTCGCGCTGGAACATTACCGAATCGTCAGCCATAACGATCCGGTACCCAGCCTGCCGGCGCCCTGGATGAATGTTAAGCCTCGCTGGCTGGGTACTGGAGGGCTGCTGGCTGTGTTCAACCCGGTTGGTGGCGCGGTGTTGTTTACCATCGGGTTGCTGCGCTTCGGCGGTGAGCCCTACCAGCATCAGGGGCAGTTGCTGCATTTCACGCCGCTTGACTTGGGTCAGGGCCAGCAGTCTTCGGTGCTCTGGGAGCCAGGCTGTGACCTGATTGAACAAAATGCATGCAGTCGGGCGTTGCGTCTTAACCGCAACAATGATCTGCCCGTCAGGGCTGGGTTCATCAATCAGTTGCTACAGGCAGCCGATCATTTCATGGTGGCTGGCTACATTCCTCATACCTGGGCCACTCTGCGGCGCTGGCAACAGACCGAGGAACGTGGTGGCACCCTGGTCACCGAGCGTGAGCTGGAGGTATTGAGCGGGTATCTGGCACAGAATCGTCAGGCGATGAGTGATTTGTATGAGACTTACCGCCAGCAGTGGACTGGTCGACGCACTCAGGATGATAGCGCGCTGGAGTTGGCCATGAGCGCCTTGCGTGCCGAAATGCGCAAACTGGATGAAACGCAGCAGCGTGTGACCCGGCTGCACTATCGTCAAGTCAGCCTAGTGGATGTCTATGGCAATCTGTCTGCGGAGAGTGGCTTATCCGAGGCTTTGGTACGCTGGCAGGCGCATGATGAAAACCAGGCGCAGGTGCAATTGGCTCAACTTCCGTCTGCCCGGGGGCGCATTGAGCAGGGTGCGTTGGTGGGGTAGTCAGCTAACGTACGTATTGTTGCGGCTTGGCTTGAACCGTTGGAGGAACCCCGGCCTGTTCACGGTTAAGGTGATTGGGGCCGGGGTTTTTCGTGTTTATGCCGCCACCTGTTGCTGCGACTACACCAACTGCTCACCCACCTGCAGCAGCTTTAGTGAGTTGGTGCCGCCGCTGGCGTTGTAGCTGTCGCCTTTGGTCAGGATGACCCAGTCGTCCGGCTTGACGTGGCCGTGCTTCAGTAAGGTGCCGATGGCCTGTTGGTAGAGCTGTTCGGCCGGAATGTCGGCGGGGTTGAAGGCCATGGCCTGGACGCCGCGGAACAGCGCGACCCGACCCAGGGTCTGGGGGTTGGGTGACAGGGCGAAGATCGGCAGGTGCGAGCGAATGCGCGACATGATCAGCGGGGTGAAACCGCTGTCGGTCAGGCTGATGATCGCGGTCACGCCGGGGAAGTGATTGCCGGCGTACATGGCGGCCAGGGCGATGGTTTCATCACAGCGCTCGAACGACTGATATAGGCGGTGACCGGAGCGCTGGCTGGTCGGGTGTTTTTCCGCGCCCAGGCAGATACGGGCCATGGCCTGTACGGCTTCGACCGGAAACTGCCCGGCGGCTGATTCAGCCGACAGCATCACGGCATCGGTGTAGTCCAGCGCGGCGTTGGCCACGTCGGATACTTCGGCGCGGGTTGGCAATGGGCTGGAGATCATCGATTCCATCATCTGGGTCGCGGTGATCACCAGTTTGTTCTGTTTGCGGGCACGGCTGATGATGTGTTTCTGGATCGCCACCAGCTCGGCATCACCAATCTCAACCCCCAGATCGCCACGCGCCACCATGACCCCGTCGCTGGCGTGAATCAGGCCGTCCAGCGCTTCGTCATCGGCGACCGCTTCGGCCCGTTCGATCTTGGCCACCAGCCAGGCCTGGGACTGGGCGTCGGCCAGCAGGCTGCGGGCCAGGTCCATGTCGGCCGCGTCGCGCGGGAAGGAGACCGCGACATACTCCATCTGCAACTCGGCGGCCAGGATGATATCGGCCCGGTCCTTGTCGGTCAGTGCGGCGGCCGACAGCCCGCCACCACGGCGGTTGATGCCCTTGTGGTTGGACAGTGGGCCGGCCACGGTGACGGTGCAGCTCACTTCATCGCTGCCGACACTGTCGACCCGCATGACGACCCGGCCATCGTCGAGCAACAGTTCATCGCCGGCCTGGCAATCGTTGACCAGTTCGGGATAGTCGATCCCCACCACCTCCTGATTGCCAGCATCCAGCGGATGGCTGGTCGACAGCCGGAAGCGGTCACCGACTTCCAGTTGAATCGGGCCATTGGCGAATCGGGCGATACGGATTTTCGGGCCTTGCAGATCGCCGAGCAGGGCGACATGGCAGCCCTTGTCAGCAGCGATGGCGCGTACCTGACGGGCGCGTTCGCGGTGTTCATCGGCACTGCCGTGGGAGAAGTTCAGGCGAGCGACATTCATGCCGGCATCAATCAGGGCGGCGATACGTTCGGGGCTGCTGCTGGCGGGGCCGAGGGTGGCGACAATCTTGGTACGACGTATAGACATTGGCAGTCTTCCTTCAGGTCTTCCCTAAAGTTGAATGAAAAGAACAGTGCTTTGCGGCTTACAATAGAACATACCAACCCAACATGACAGGCCGTCGAGTACCCGGCCTGGGAGGAAGAGGCATGCATCCACGGGTCATTGAGGTGACTGAGCGACTTCGTCAGCGCAGCCAGTTGTCGCGTCAGGCCTGGCAGCGTCAGATGACTGAGGCGGCGGCGCTGCCTCGCGGGCGCCGGGGGCTGTCTTGCGGCAATCTGGCGCACGGCATGGCGGCATGTCCGGCTACCGATAAAGACCGCTTGCGTATGGTGGACGAGGTCAATGTGGCAATGGTCACAGCCTATAACGATATGCTGTCGGCCCATCAACCCTACGAGCGCTTTCCGGAGCTGATTCGCCAGGCGCTGCGGGCGTTCGGCGCTACGGGCCAGGTCGCCGGTGGTGTGCCGGCGATGTGTGATGGGGTGACTCAGGGCGAGCCCGGCATGGAGTTGTCGTTGCACAGCCGCGATGTGATCGCCATGGCCACGGCGGTGGCGTTGTCGCACAACATGTTCGATGCCGCGCTATGCCTGGGCGTGTGTGACAAGATCGTCCCGGGTCTGCTGATGGGGGCCCTGCGCTTTGCTCACCTGCCGGTGGTCTTTGTGCCAGCCGGGCCAATGCCCAGTGGCCTGCCCAACAGCGAGAAGGCTGCCGTGCGTCAACGCTTTGCCGAGGGCAAGGCCAGCCGTGAGGAGCTGCTGGAGGCGGAAAGCCGCTCCTACCATGGCCCGGGCACCTGCACCTTTTACGGCACGGCCAATACCAATCAGATTCTGCTCGAAGCTATGGGGCTGCAACTGCCGGGGGCGTCCTTCGTTCACCCCAATACTGCGCTGCGCGATGCACTGACGGTCCACGCCGCCGAGCAGGCGGCGCGGCTGGCGCGCAATGGCCAGAACCTGATGGCGATGTTCGATGAGCGGACTCTGATCAATGCCGTGGTCATGCTGCTGGCAACTGGCGGTTCGACCAATCTGACCCTGCATCTGGTCGCTATTGGTCAGTCGGCTGGCCTGCAACTGCGCTGGGAAGATATGGCGGCGCTGTCTGAGGTGGTGCCGACCCTGGCGCGGATTTATCCCAATGGTCAGGCTGATATCAACCAGTTTCAGGCTGCTGGCGGCACCGTCTGGCTGTTTCGCCAGTTGCTCGATGCCGGGCTGTTGCATGCCGATGTGCAGACGGTGGCAGGACCGGGGCTGCAAGCCTATACCCAGGAACCGATACTCAATGATGGGCGCCTGGAGTGGCGTGAAGGGCCGGGCGCCAGTCTGGATGACAGCATCCTGCGCAGCCAGGCCGAGCCGTTTTCTGCCGATGGCGGGTTGCGGCTGCTCGAAGGCAACCTGGGGCGCGGGGTAATCAAGGTCTCGGCGGTCAAGCCTGAACACTGGCGGGTCAGTGCGCCGTGCCGGATCTTTCACAGTCAGGAAGCTTTCGTCGAGGCGTTCAAGGCCGGTGAGCTGGAGCGTGATCTGGTGGCCGTATTGCGGTTCCAGGGACCGCGGGCCAACGGCATGCCGGAGTTGCACAAGCTGACGCCTTACCTGGGCGTGCTGCAGGATCGTGGTTTCAAGGTGGCGCTGGTTACTGATGGACGGATGTCCGGTGCCTCAGGCAAGGTGCCGGCAGCCATCCATGTCTGTCCTGAGGCCGCTCAAGGTGGCCCCTTGGCGCGACTGCGCGAGGGAGACATGATCACCCTGGACGCCCAGCGCAGCCTGCTGCGTGTCGAGCTGGCGGACGAACAGTGGCGAGAGCGCCAGGCAGTCAGTCATGATCAGCCAATTCGCCGAGGCTGGGGGCGTGAACTGTTCGGCTTCATGCGTGCCCAGATCAGCAGTGCGGAAGAGGGCGGCAGCAGTTTTACCGAATGCCTGCGAGATACCGATCAGGAGTCTCGGGCATGACTTTGGCGACGCTGGCTTGCGCCAGTGGGGTAGGGCTGTTTCAGACGGCAGGGCCGGACGAGTTGGCCGTACAGCTGGCCAACCGGGTGGCTGCGGCGCTGAACACCGCTTTGGCCGAGCGTGGTGTAGCCAGCCTGGCGTTATCCGGCGGGCGCAGCCCGGAGCCGTTTCTGCGACATCTGGCGACTTTGCCGCTGGATTGGGCGCGGATTCGGGTCACCCTGGTGGATGAGCGCTGGGTGCCGGTCGAGCATCCGGACAGCAATGCCGGGCTGTTGCGCCGCTGTCTGCCGCAAGCGCTGGAGACCGCCCAGTGGATGCCGCTGTATCAGGGTATCAGTCCGCAAGCTGATGCCGGTCAGGTGGATCTGCATCTGGCGGGCTGGTTGCCGCTGGATGTGGTGGTGCTGGGGATGGGCAATGATGGGCATACCGCCTCGCTGTTCCCTGGCATGCCGGGGCTGGCCCAGGCGCTGGCCGTGGATGCGCCGCAGCTGTGCCTGGCGATCCCGGCGCAGGCCGGCAGAGCTGAACGCTTGAGCTTGAGTGGCCGGGCTCTGCGCACGGCGGGCTTGCAACTGCTGGCCATCTCCGGCGACGATAAGCGCCGGACATTGATCCGTGCGCTGGAATCCAGGGACGCGGGTCTGCCGATCAGTGCGTTTCTGGCGCCTCCTTTGGACATTTACTACAGCCGGCCGGGCTGACGGGACAGGCATGAGTCTGGCAGACAATACCCAAACCCTGGACAATTTGTTGGCTCAAGCCCGGCTGTTGCCGGTCATGAGTATTCGCCGTGAGAGCGATATCCTGCCGCTGGCCGACGCGCTGGCCGCTGGCGGTATCCGCACTCTGGAAATCACCCTGCGTACCGAGTGGGGGCTGCCGGCGATCAAGCTGCTGCGCCGTGAACGCCCTGAGCTGTGCATTGGTGCCGGTACTGTGCTCGATGGCCGGCAGTTTCAGTCAGTGCTGGATGCCGGTGCCCAGTTCGTGGTGACCCCGGGCAGTACCGAAGAATTGCTGACGCTGGGGCTGGACAGCCCGGTGCCGCTGTTGCCAGGAGTGGCCACGCCGTCGGAAATCCTTATGGGTTATCGGTTCGGGTACCGCCGCTTCAAGCTGTTTCCTGCTGAGGTTGTCGGCGGGGTAACGGCTCTGCGGTATTTCTCCGGGCCGTTTCACGATATCCGTTTCTGCCCTAGTGGCGGTATTACCCTGAGCAACTTGCCCAGCTATCTGGCTATGGCTAACGTGATGGCCGCCGGCGGTACCTGGATGACGCCGCAGAGCGCGGTGGATGCCCAGGACTGGACGCGGATTACTCAGCTGTGTCGTGAGTCGCTGGCCCTGCTGCCGTAGTAAATTCCATGTCGTGCAGGCGCACGACACTCCCAGAAGATTACACAGACCCTAGAGAAACCCCATCGGCGGCTTGCCTGAACCGTCACCGAGTCGTAGGCCGACTTTGAGGATCCAGTCGTTGTCCATGGCGGCGACTACCCAGGTATGCCCGCCCCACTCGATGGTATCGCCGACCACCGGGTGGCCGCCGAACTGTTTGCTGAAGAAGCTTGCCAGGGTCTGGTTCGCCAGCTCTTCAGGAACAGGGAAGCCATAGAACTTGCCGACCTCGCCCAGCGTCGCATCACCTTCGAGAATAAAGTCACCGAAGAACTTGCGTGAGTCCAGATAGCGCGGCGCCTGGGTTTTGCTGAACAGTTTTGACAGTGCCGGCAGATCGCGCGGCCGACCGACTACGCAGAGCACGTCATTGAGTGCCAGCCGGGTGCTGCCGGTTGGATGCAGCAGATGACTGCCACGAAACAGCGCAGCAATCCGGGTATCGGTCGGCATGTGCAGATCGCGCAATTGCACCCCAACGCACCAGTTGGCATTGTCCAGTTGATAGATCAGTAGTTCGTAATCACCATCGACCGCCACGTCCAGACTGGTACGTTGCAGCGGTTCGGGTTGCGGTGGAATTTCTACTTTGCACCAGCGGGCTGCCAGCGGCAGGCTCGAGCCCTGCAGCAGCAATGACACCAGCACCACCACAAACGCCAGATTGAACAGCAACTGAGCCTGTTCAAGGCCGGCCAGCAACGGAAAGATCGCCAGGATGATCGGTACCGCCCCGCGCAGACCGACCCAGCTGATAAACAGCCGCTCACGCCAGGAAAACACAAAGGGTGCCAGGCAGATCAGCACTGCAATGGGGCGGGCGACCACAATCAGGAACAGGGCGATGCCCACTGCCGGTAGGGCGATCGGCAGCATTTCGCTGGGGGTTACCAGCAGCCCCAGCATCAGGAACATGCCGATCTGACTGAGCCAGGCCATGCCGTCCTGAACGTGAAGGATGTTCTGCAGGTTGTGTACCCGGCGGTTGCCCAGTACCAGGCCGGTCAGATAAATGGCCAAAAAGCCGCTGCCACCAATGCTGTTGGTGGCAGCGAAGACCAGAATTGCCCCGCTGGTAATCAGCAGTGGATACAGCCCAGTGGCCAGGTGAACCCGGTTGACCAGCCAAGCCAGTAACAGACCGCCTGCCAGACCACAAACTCCGCCTACGCCAAACTGCTGAATCAGAATCAGCAGAAAGCTCCAGCTCAGGCTGTCCTGCCCGGCGGCCAGGCTTTCGACCAGGGCGATAGTCAGGAAGATTGCCATGGGGTCGTTCGAGCCGGATTCGATTTCCAGAGTGGCGCCGACCCGCTGTTTGAGGTTCAGACCCTTGCCCTGTAGTAGAGAGAACACCGCAGCGGCATCGGTAGAGCCGACGATGGCGCCCAGCAGCAAGCCGTACATCCAGCTCAGGTCCAGCAACCAGGCGGTCAGCACCCCAGTCAGAGCGGCACTGATCACAACCCCCAGGCTTGCCAGTGACAGGGCTGGCCATAGTCCGACCCGAAAGCTCTCTACCCGGGTGCGCATGCCGCCATCGAGCAGGATAATGGCCAGTGCCAGGCTGCCGATCATGAAGGCGGTGTCGGCATTGTCGAATACGATGCCGCCCAGGCCGTCGACGCCGGCCAGCATCCCTATCACCAGGAACACCAACAGCAAGGGGATACCCAGCCGCGATGACAGCGAACTGGCAAGAATGCTGGCGCACAGCAGAATGGCGCCGATCAGAAACAGAGTGTTGATACTATCCATTGGGCGGCTGAAGGGTCCTTGCAGGCGGGTGACACACAAGCGACCACTATATAACGCAGGCCCGGGCCTGTGGGAAAAATGCTGTATAGTCAATTGACTAAATAATACGAGAGTGAGTATGGAAGCAGATTTCTGGCATGCCCGCTGGCAACGTGGCGAGATTGGGTTCCACAAGCAGAGTACCAATCCGCTGTTGACCCGTTGGTGGCCGAGCCTGGGGCTGGCTGCTGATGAGCCGGTTTGGGTGCCGTTATGCGGCAAAAGTCTGGATATGCTCTGGTTGCGCGAGCAGGGACATCCGGTCATTGGAGTGGAACTGGCGCGCAGCGCGCTGGACGCTTTTGCCCAGGAGCAGGGTCTGGATCTGCACTGGAGTCAGCGGGACGATTTTGCTTGTCTTGCCGGGCAGGGGTTTGAGCTGTTGTGTGGCGATTTTTTCGCCTTATGCCCTGAGCATTTGCATGGCGTACGGGCGGTGTATGACCGGGCGGCGCTGATTGCCTTGCCGGTGGATATGCGCGAACGCTATGTGGCGCACCTGCGTACTTTGCTGGGGCGCGACTGGCGAATGCTGCTGGTTACCCTGGATTATCCGCAGGAGCAGCGCCCTGGTCCGCCGTTCAGCGTGCCGGATGACGAGGTGCGGCTACTGTTTACTGGTTGTCGCATAGATGTTCTGGAGGACACGGACGTGCTGGCCGAGCACCCGGTTTTTCGTGAGCAGGGCATGACCAGTCTGCACGAACGGGTATATGCCATTCAGGCACCAACGGTGTGAGTGTCTGCCTGACTGGAATTTCTGAATGGCCGCAGCCCTGACTTTGCTGTTCAAGCTACTCCCGCTGTATGTCACCATCGCCCTCGGTTGGCTGGCCGGACGCTTTCTTAATGCCAGCGGCAGTCATATCGCCGGCATCATGCTCTATATCCTGACCCCGTCGGTGGTGTTTTACGGGGTAATGACCGCGCCACTGAGCCCCAGCGTGATCCTGCTGCCGGTTCTGACCTTCACTCTGTGCAGCCTCAATGCACTATTGCACCTGCCTTTGGCCAGACGCTGGCTGGGCGATGCCAGCGCCAACTTGATTCCGGTGTCGGTCGGCAGTGGCAATACCGGTTACTTCGGTATTCCGCTGGCGCTGTTGCTGTTCGGTGAGCAGGGCTTGAGCCTGTATATCGTCTGCATGCTCGGCACCACCCTGTTCGAGAATTCGCTGGGTTTCTACCTGGCGGCGCGCGGACGCTACGGTGTCGCCGATTGTCTGCGTAAGGTGGCGCGGCTGCCTTCACTGTATGCCTTTGTGCTGGCGGTGCTGTTGAACCTGTCCGGGGTCACGCTGCCGTCGATTTTCCTGCCGCTGTTCGATAACTTGCGCGGCGCCTACAGTGTGTTGGGCATGATGATTATCGGCATGAGCATCCTCAGCTTTCATGGGCTGGCTGGCAATCTGCGCTTCAGCGCCTTGGCCTTTTCCGGCAAGTTCGTTGGCTGGCCGTTGCTGGCACTGGGGTTCTGCTGGCTCGACAGCCAGTGGCTGGGTATTTACGGCTCGGCGGTGCATCAGGCGGTAATACTTATCTCAATCACGCCGATTGCCGCCAATACTGTGGTGATTGCCACCCTGCTGGATACCGCTCCCCGGCAGGTGGCCGGTACGGTATTGCTGAGCACACTGTTCGCGCTGTTGTACATTCCGTTGATGGTGACCCTGTTATTCTGAGCGCTAATGACAAACCCGCCAGTGGCGGGTTTGTGTGTTGTGCGCGGTTGATAAACCTCAGACCCGAGGTCGGCGGCCAAAAATCAGAGACACTACGAACAGCACCAGAAACACCAAAAACAGGATCTTGGCGATACCGGTTGCGGTGCCGGCGATACCACCGAAGCCGAGAACCGCGGCGATGATGGCGATGATCAGAAATGTCAGAGCCCAGCTAAGCATGGTGAGTTACTCCTTTTTCTCGTGAGGCCTGCCGAGTCGTCGGGCGGGCTGTAGTGACTCTGTCGCAACCTGCATGCCAACTTTTTTATTTTGTTTATTCCTTTTAAATCAATAAATTGAATTTTGTGGCGAGATTGGAGTGGCATGCGTTCTGCATGATCTGCGGATGGCCAGCCGTGCAACTTGCACGACTTTTCGTTGACTAACGCAGGTAACTCTCGACAAGGAGCCTGCATCATGGATGCCGCCACCGCGGACAATGGACGTATTTTGCTGGTCGATGATGAAGCCGCTATTCTGCGGACCTTTCGTTACTGTCTGGAAGACGAGGGCTATCAGGTCAGTACCGCCAGCAGCGCGCCCCAGGCGCTCGCGGCTCTGCAGCAGCAGGTCTTTGACCTGTGCTTTCTCGATCTCCGGCTGGGCGATGACAACGGCCTCGATGTGCTGGCGCAGATGCGTGTGCAGGCCCCCTGGATGCGGGTGGTGATTGTGACGGCCCATTCGGCGGTGGACACCGCCGTGGATGCGATGCAGGCCGGCGCCGCTGATTATCTGGTCAAGCCCTGCGGCCCTGATCAACTGCGCCTGTCTGCCGCCCAGCAACTGGAAGTTCGGCATATGGCCGCCCGGCTTGAGGCGCTGGAGGGCGAGGTACGCCAGTCTCGCAGCGAACTTCAATCGGCCAGCCCGGCGATGATGGTGGTACTCGACACGGCCCGCCAGGTCGCCAGCACCGATGCCAATATCCTCATTCTTGGCGAGTCGGGTACAGGCAAAGGAGAGCTGGCGCGCGCCATTCATGGCTGGAGCCAGCGTGCCGATAAGGCCATGGTTACAATTAACTGCCCGTCGCTGAGTGCTGACTTGATGGAGAGCGAGCTGTTCGGGCATGCCCGGGGGGCGTTCACCGGTGCCAGTGAAAGCACGCTGGGGCGGGTCAATCAGGCCGACGGCGGAACGCTGTTTCTCGACGAGATCGGTGATTTTCCCCTGGTCTTGCAGCCAAAGCTGCTGCGTTTTATTCAGGATCGCGAGTACGAACGGGTTGGCGATCCGGTCACGCGTCAGGCCAATGTACGCATTCTAGCCGCCACCAATCTGGACTTGCAGGCGATGGTCAATGAAGGTCAGTTCCGTGAAGACCTGCTCTATCGGCTTAACGTCATTACCCTGACCCTGCCGGCGCTACGTGATCGGCGTGAGGATATCCTCGATCTGGCCGAACGTTTTCTGGCGCGCTTTGTCAGCGAATATGCCCGCCCGGCCAAGGGCTTCGACGATCAGGCGCGTGCCGCGCTGCAGGGCTACGGTTGGCCGGGCAATATCCGTGAACTGCGCAATGTCATCGAGCGGGCCAGCATCATCTGTCAGGGGGAATGCATTAGCCTTGAGCATCTGGGGCTCAACGGCTCGGCCCGTGACGATGTGCCAAGAGTGGGTGCCGACATGAGCCTGGAAGCGCTGGAAAAAGCGCATATTGCCGCAGTGCTGGCCGCCAGTGAGACACTTGATCAGGCTGCCAGAACCCTCGGTATCGACGCCTCCACCCTGTATCGTAAGCGCAAACAATTCGGCCTATGAAACTGCGTTCGCGCCTGTTTCTCAGTAGCAGCGCATTGCTGACTGTGGCATTGGTCGGCCTGCTGCTGGCGATTTTCAGTGTCCTCAGCCTGACTAAATCCCAGGGGCAGGCGATGACCCGCAACCTGGGTATTCTCCAGGCCAGCCAGATGATGGGGCATGAGCTGAGCAAGCAGACCACCCTGCTGCTTGCCGAAGTGCTCGATATGCCAGCGTTGGAGGGGTCTGATAGGCGTTTTCGCGAATGGTTGAATCGGGCCGCGGACATGGCCATCGAAGATGCCGACCGTCAGGCCGTCAGTGAGATTCGCCGCGCCTATGCAACCTACGACGATCTGCTGGAGCGGCCGCTGTCGGTGCGCAGCGAGCTGTTCAGCCATGACGAATATGCGCGCTCGATTGCCGCTGTGCGTGATCGCCTCAATGGCATGCAGACCCGGTATGCCAACGCGGTGCAAAGCAGCGAACAGGCGACCCGTGAGAATGCCTGGGTAATCGTCTGGCTGCTTGGCGGGATTGGCGTGGCAGTTCTGCTCATTGGGCTGGTTACCGCGCACAGCGTGGCCCGTAACTTCGCCGAGCCTATCGAGGCCCTGGCGCTGGCGGCTGACCAGATCGGACGCGGCGACTTTCAGGTCACATTGCCGATCTCCAAGGTTGCCGAGCTGGCAGCCTTGATCCGCCGTTTTGGCTTTATGGCCGAAGCTCTGCGCGAGTTCAAGAACAGTGATATCGAGGCCTTGCAGGCCGAGCAGCGCCGCTTGCAGGCCGTGCTCGATAGTATTGATGACGGTTTGCTGATCTTTGACCATGGCGGGCGGTTAGAACATTTCAATCCGGTAGCCAAACGGCAACTGGGCTGGACCCAGGCTGAGCTGGGGCAAATGCCCGGCGGCTTGCTCGGCACACCGCAGATCGATGAACAATTGCGTCAGGTGTTGCAGGGGCAGGGGCTGGCCAGTGCTACTGAGGATATCGAGGTTGATGTTGCAGGCGAACAGCGCTTGCTGGCCTACAGCCTGACACCGGTTAGTCAGGCGGATGAGCCGATCCGTGGTGCGGTCATGGTGCTGCGCGATGTCACCGAACAGCGTGATTTTGAGCGAGTGCGCAGCGAGTTCGTGCTGCGCGCCTCGCATGAGCTACGCACGCCTGTGACGGGTATGCACATGGGATTTGCCTTGCTTTGTGAGCGACTGCATTTTACCGAGGATTCGCGTGAGGCCGACTTGTTGCGGACTGTCGACGAGGAAATGCAGCGCCTGCTGTTGCTGATCAACGATCTGCTCAACTTCTCCCGTTATCAGAGTGGCCTGCAGCAACTGGAGCTGGAGCCTTGTGATATTGCTGAGTTGTTCGCTCAGGCTTGCCAGCGCTTTGAGGCTGCGGCGGTGCAGCAGCGCGTTGAGCTGAGCTGCGAGGCCGACACGCAGTTGCCTCGGGTACGGCTGGATCGGCTACAGATCGAGCGGGTGCTGGACAATCTGCTTGGCAACGCCTTGCGCCACAGTCATGCCGGCGGGCGTATCCGTCTGCAGGCCGGTCGTCAGGGCGAACGGGTAGTGCTGGCGGTTGAGGACACCGGTGACGGCATCGCTTACGGCCAGCAGGCGCGGGTATTTGAGCCCTTTGTTCAGGTCGGCAAGCGCAAGGGTGGGGCCGGTCTGGGGCTGGCGCTGTGCAAGGAAATCGTGTTGCTGCACGGTGGTCGCATTGGCGTGCATTCGCAGCCGGGGCAGGGCGCTCGGTTCTTCTTCAGTCTGCCACTTTGATCATCACCTGCGTCTGACTTATGGACGGGCATAAGCCTGCGCCACAGCCTGTCCAGGCAGAGTACCATGGGGTTTTGGCCCTAACTGGAGCGTCAGCATGTCGGTTCGTTCAGTGATCATTCGTCAGCGTTTCTGTGGCCCGCCGCACAGCGGCAATGGCGGCTATGTTTCTGGCCTGTTGGCCAGTGCCATGGACACAGGGTGTCAGGTTACCCTGCATGCGCCGCCGCCGCTGGATACCGAGCTGCAACTGCAGCGCACTGAAACCGGGGCTGAATTGCGTCAGGGCGATCGGTTGCTGGGCTCGGCAGTCCCTTATCAGTTCGAGCTCAAGGTACCACCGGCCCCTGCGGTAGCGGTGGCCGAAGCGGCTCAGCAGCGTTTCGAGGGGCTGGTGTTTCACGGCTTGCCGGGCTGTTTCGTATGCGGAACCCAGCGTGAGCCCGGTGATGGGCTGCGAATCTTTGCCGGCCCCGTGGCTGATGGCCAGGTCGCCGCGCTCTGGCGCCCGGCTGCTGATCTGGCTGACAGCAGCGGCCGGGTTGCCGACGAATATCTCTGGGCCGCGCTCGATTGCCCCGGCTTTTTCGCCGTCAAGTCGCGCTCCGATGCCGCTCTGCTCGGACGTTTCGCTGCTCGGCTGATCGCTCCGGTGCAAGCAGAAGAAAATCTGGTGGTGCTGGGCTGGGCTCTGGGGCATGAGGGACGCAAACACCACGCTGGTACTGCCCTATATCGTGCCGATGGCGAGCTGGTGGCCTGCGCCGAGGCCACCTGGATCAGTTTGAAGAAATAGCGGGAAACCAGTGCCGGGTCCGGTTGGCGAACCAGACCAGCGATAGCATCACTGGTACTTCGACCAGTACCCCGACGACGGTGGCCAGAGCGGCGCCCGAGTGCAGGCCGAACAGGGAAATGGCGACGGCTACCGCCAGCTCGAAGAAGTTAGAGGTGCCGATCATGCAGGCCGGAGCGGCGATGTTGTGTGGCAGCTTCCACAACCTGGCCCACACATAGGCTATGGCAAAGATGCCGTAGGTTTGCAGCATCAAGGGGATGGCGATCAGCAGGATGATCAGCGGCCGGTCGATCAGGGTTTGCGCCTGAAAGGCGAACAGCAACACGACGGTCAGCAGCAGGCCCATGATTGAGAAAGGTTTGATCCGGGCGCTGAACTGCTCGACGCCATGCGGGTCACGCTGGTTCAGCCGATGGCGGGTCCAGACTCCGGCAATCAGCGGCAGCAGCACATACAGCAGCACCGAAAGCAGCAGGGTTTCCCAAGGCACACTGATATCCGTCACCCCCAGTAGCAGGGCGGCAATCGGCGCAAAGGCAAAAATCATGATCAGGTCGTTGATCGAGACCTGTACCAGGGTGTAGTTCGGGTCGCCCTTGGTCAACTGGCTCCAGACGAACACCATCGCCGTACAGGGCGCCACCCCCAGGAGAATCATCCCGGCGATGTATTCCTGAGCGCTTTGCGGGTCGACCCAGCCTGCGAACAGGTACTCGAAGAACAGGATGCCCAGCGCTGCCATGCTGAACGGCTTGATCAGCCAGTTGATCACCAGCGTCAGAATCAGCCCTTTGGGCTTGCGTCCGACATCCTTGATTGCAGCAAAGTCGATCTGCACCATCATCGGAAAGATCATCACCCAGATCAACACGGCTACTGCCAGGTTGACGTTGGCCAGCTCCAAGGCGGCAACCTGGGTAAACAGACCGGGCAGGTACTGTCCCAGTATTACACCGCTGATGATTGATCCGGCGACCCAGAGTGACAGATAGCGCTCGAACAGGCCAAGGGGGCTGCTGGCAGTGACTGATGACATGCGAATGCTCCATGCAAATGGTTGAATGTGAATATACGTATTTCCATATATAAGTAAAGCCCGGAAAAGATTGCGGTTGTATCCTGACGCCAAGTCGTTACAATAGCGCGGCCCGCCCAAGGCGGGTTTGTTATGGTGGCCCTGCCGGTCCCCTCGCAATGATTAGCCGTGAACCTGGTCAGGCCCGGAAGGGAGCAGCCACGGCGGTGACATCGTGTGCCGGGGTGTGGCTGGTAGGGTCGCCCCCAATTTCCCCGCCGTGTTTTCTGACGTATCTCTCCCTCGCAATGTCCGCCGGCATTCGGTACATTACCCGCTTGCATTCATGACCGAACGGACCCCGATGAGTTACCAGGTACTAGCCCGTAAATGGCGTCCGCGCCTGTTCCGTGAAATGGTCGGCCAGACCCATGTGCTCCAGGCCCTGATCAACGCGCTGGATCACAATCGTCTGCACCATGCCTACCTGTTTACCGGTACCCGTGGGGTTGGCAAAACCACCATTGCGCGGATTCTGGCCAAGTGCCTGAACTGTGAGGTCGGCGTCAGTTCCGAACCCTGCGGCCAGTGCGCGGCTTGTCGGGAGATCGACGAAGGTCGTTTCGTCGACCTGATCGAAGTCGACGCCGCCAGCCGGACCAAGGTCGAGGATACCCGTGAGCTGCTCGACAACGTGCAGTACGCGCCTACTCGCGGGCGCTTCAAGGTCTACCTGATCGACGAAGTGCACATGCTTTCCAGCCACAGCTTCAACGCCTTGTTGAAAACTCTGGAAGAGCCGCCCGAGCACGTCAAATTCCTGCTGGCTACCACCGATCCGCAAAAGCTGCCGGTCACCATCCTGTCGCGTTGCCTGCAGTTCTCGTTGAAGAATATGCCGCCGGAGCGAGTGGTTGAGCACCTTCGCCATGTGTTGGGCGAAGAGAACGTTCCCCATGATGATGAGTCACTGTGGCTATTGGGCCGCGCCGCCGATGGTTCGATGCGCGATGCCCTGAGTCTGACTGACCAGGCTATCGCTTTTGGTAACGGCACCTTGCGGGTTGCCGAGGTGCGCAACATGCTCGGCACCATCGACCACGGCCAGGTGTTTGGTCTGCTCGAAGCGCTGGCCGCCCATGATGCCCGGGCGTTGCTGGTGGCGGTGGCCGAACTGGCCGAGCAGGGCGCCGACTTTGCCGGTGTGCTGGCCGAGCTGATTTCCACCCTGCAGCGCCTGGCGATAGCCCAGGTGTTGCCGGAGGCTGCCGACAACAGCCAGGGTGATCGTGAGCGGGTGCTGGACTTGGCCGGGCGTATCAGCGCTGAAGATGTGCAACTGTTTTACCAGTTGGCCTTGCACGGGCGTCGTGACCTGCCGTTGGCGCCGGACCCGCGTGGCGGCTTCGAGATGGCTTTGCTGCGCATGCTGGCGTTCCGGCCAGGCACCCAGGCAGATGGTCCGGCCGCACCGCCAACGCCACTGACGGGAAAGTCCCCGGGATCGAGCCAGCCCAAGGCTGATCCCCAGACGACAGGGCCAGCCGCGGTAGCGGCACCGGTTGTTAGTTCCAGTTTGCCGCCAGCCGAGCCAGTTGCACCGGCCCCTGCGCCAGCCCCTTCGATGCCGGCGAGCCCGGAGCGGCAAGTGTCTGAGCCGCAACCCCAGGCTGAACCGCCGTTGCCTGTTAATGTGACCAGGCCGCTGAACCCGAGTACGCCGGTCAAGCCGCCGGTCGAAGACAGCCCGCCAGAGTGGCTGGAAGCGCCGCCGCTGGAGGATGGCCCCGATGGTGCCGAGCAGGACGAGGATGATGTCGATGTCAGCCAGTATCTGGGTGACTGGCAACCCGAGGCCGAGTCTGTAGCACAACCCTCGCAAGAGCCGGAAGCCGATGAGGTCAGTGATCTGCCGGTTGCCAGCGGCATCGCCGCCGAATGGCTGGAGATGTTCCCGAGTTTGGGCTTGAGTGGTCTGACCCAGAGCATTGCCGCCCATTGCCAGTTGATCAGCCGTGAAGCGACCGTCTGGCGGCTGCATCTGGACCCTGGGCACAGCGCGCTGTACAACGAAAATCATCGTCAGCGCCTGCAGCAGGCGCTCAGCGAGCATGTCGGCGAGACGGTGACGCTGGACGTGCAGATTCAGGCCCCGGATCAGGAAACACCGGCCGTGGCTGCGGCGCGGCGCAAGGTCGCCCGGCAGAAAGAGGCCGAGGCCAGCATTCAGGCTGACCCGCTGGTCCAGGCATTGATCAGGGATTTCTCGGCCCGGATCTGCGATGACAGTATCCGGCCCATTGATACAGCGAAATAATTGAAGAGGACAAGCAGATGATGAAAGGTGGCATGGCGGGTCTGATGAAGCAGGCCCAGCAAATGCAGGAAAAAATGCAGAAAATGCAGGAAGAGCTGGCCAACGCCGAAGTAACCGGTCAATCCGGTGCCGGTCTGGTGTCAGTGGTTATGACCGGGCGTCACGATGTGCGCCGGGTCAGCATTGACGACAGCCTGATGAGCGAAGACAAGGAAGTGCTCGAGGATCTGATTGCCGCAGCGTTCAACGATGCGGTGCGCAAACTGGAAAAGAACAATCAGGAAAAGATGGCTGGTCTGACCGCCGGGATGAATCTGCCCGACGGCTTCAAGATGCCGTTCTGAGCCTGCCTGCATGAGTTTCAGTCCGCTGATCCGGCAGTTGATTGATGCGCTGCGGGGGTTGCCTGGCGTTGGGCCTAAAACCGCCCAGCGCATGGCCCTGCATTTGCTTGAGCGCGATCGTGAAGTAGCCCGACATCTGGCCCGGGCACTGGAGGCGGCGATGGATGGCGTCGGCTATTGCTCGCGTTGCCGCACCCTGAGTGAAACCGAGATCTGCAACTTGTGTGCTGATCCGCGCCGGGATGACAGTTTGCTCTGTATTTTGCAAAGCCCGGCTGATGTCTGGGCGGTGGAGCAGGCCGGTGGCTTTCATGGCCGCTACTTCGTGCTCAAGGGTAATCTGTCGCCGATTGACGGGCTGGGGCCTGAGGAGATTGGTATTCCGGCGTTGCTGGCGTGCCTTGAGGATCGCGACGTGGCCGAGGTGATTCTGGCCACCAATCCGACCGTGGAAGGCGAGGCCACCGCGCACTATATTGCCAATCTGCTCAAACCGCGTGGTATCAAGGTTTCACGCATTGCTCACGGTGTGCCGCTGGGCGGTGAGCTGGAATATATTGACGGCGGTACGCTGGCCCATGCCTTGGCCGGGCGTACCCCGATTGGTTGATGCTGGCGCCCTGTTTCGTGGCCGAGGGCCACGAAACAGGGCTGTGGGTCAGCTGGCCAGGCGGCCGTCGCGGTAGTCGCGCAGGGCCTGTTCGATCTCCTCACGACTGTTCATCACGAACGGACCATACTGCACCACCGGCTCGCCGATCGGTTTGCCGGCAATCAGCAGCAACCGCGCCCCTGAACTACCGGCACGCAGGCTAACCCCGCCACCTTGGCCCAGCCGTGCCAATTGCTTGGGTGCCAGCTCGGCACTGCGCTGCTCGCCGTGCACGCTGACCTGACCCTCATAGGCATACAGCAGCACGTTGAGCTGGCTTTCCAGCGGCAACTCCAGTGCTTCGTCGGCACCCAGATGCAGGTCCAGGTACAGCGGCTCGGTGGCCTTGCCCTGAATCGGCCCTGACAGCGTTTGCCCGTTGATGGTCAACTCGCCGGCAATCACCAGCACCTGCCCACCGCCGGGCAATTGCCCTTCGGCCAGGGCCGAGGGTGGCAGGTCCTGATAGCTGGCAGGCTGCATCTTGTCCTTGGCCGGCAGGTTGACCCAAAGCTGGAACCCGCGCATGCGGCCGGAGCTTTGTTGCGGCATTTCCGAGTGAATGATGCCGCGCCCGGCGGTCATCCACTGCACGCCACCGGACTCCAGTAAACCCTGGTTGCCCATGTGGTCCTCGTGCAGCATCTTGCCTTCAAGCATGTAGGTCACTGTTTCGAAGCCGCGATGCGGGTGCGGCGGAAAGCCGCCAATGTAGTCGGCAGCTTCATCGGAGCCGAACTCGTCGAGCATCAGGAAAGGGTCGAAACGTTCCGGGCCCTGGCCGCCGAATACACGTACCAGTTTGACGCCGTCGCCATCGGAGGCTGGACGACCCTGAAGCAGTTCAATCACATCGCGTTTGTGCATGGCTCACCTCCATTAAGAGGGTGTTTACAAATTACTGCGCTCGGCCATGCAGCGTTGAAATCAGCCTCACAATGCTCATTTACACCACGTAAACTGCGCTTGTTCGGCTGATTTCGCCTTGCCTGGCCGTCGCTCGTGACATTTGTAAACACCCTTTAGATATGTGGCCATTCTATAAGTGGATTTTTTGGTTTAATAGCGCAAAAAATCCACCAAAAGCATCGATTAATTCGATGTTTCGCCTGGGCTCTCGCCACGTTCCCGGGCTTCCAATTCCTCAATGATCCGCTCATAGGCGCGGCAGGGACCATGTTCGCTGCGGGTTGGATCGCGTTGTTGCAGCTCCAGCAGTTGGGTGTGCAATTGGTTGGCCTTGTCCGGATCGCCGGCAGCGATGCGGTTGATGGTCTGGGCGACTTTCTCAGCCATCTCGATGGCGTCTTCCGGCGAGCAGGCCAGGCTGGGCTGGCTGAGCAGGGCCAGCACGCAACCGATGGCCAGGGTAGAGCGAATTTTCATGTCTTACCTCGTAATGCCCGTAGGCGAGAAAGGGTTATGGTAGCCGCTTGGCTGCGTTCCTCCAACCATGGTTTGGCACCAGGTCTATGTGACGCACCCGGAAAAGACGGCTGGTCCGAGCTAGGATAAGTGCATGAGAGGACTTATCGTGGCGTGTGTCCTGTTACTGGCTGGGCTGCAGTCTGGGGTGATCTGGGCTGAGGTTTTGCGTGTGGGGATGGGCACCCACAAGCCACCTTATATCTATGAGGGGCAGCTCCGTGGACTGGAGCACGATCTGATCAAGGCTGCCTTCGAGCTGGCCGGCTTCCAGATGGAGCTTTACTACGGGCCAATGGAGCGTCTGCATGTGCTGCTGGCGCGCGGTGAGCTGGATGCGATTGCTACCACCAGCCCGGTCAGCGGTATTCCGGCGTTTTACTCCGCGCCCTATGTCGAGTACCAGAATGTGGCGATCACCCTTGCCCGGCGCGAGATCGAGCTGGACAGTATCGGCGAACTGGACAATTACTCGGTCAGTGCCTTCCAGCGGGCCCGCTTTCTGCTCGGCGAGGAGTTCCAGGCCATGACCGTGAGCAACCCACGGTATCGCGAGGAGGCCCGCCAGGTTATTCGCAACATGTTGCTCTATGCCGGTCGGGTCGATGTGGTAATTGCCGATCTGCGAATTTTCCATGCCTTCAATCATGAGATTGGTGATCAGGTCGATACCCGGCAACCAATCCGGGTGCACCCGTTATTTCCGCCATCGCCATACAGCGTCGGCTTCATCGATCCGGACAAGCGTGATCGCTTCAATCTGGGGCTGCAACGGTTGCGCGAGAGTGGCCGTTATCAGCGCATCGAAGCACGGTACGCGGATTTCTGAGCTAGCCTTAATAGACCGCTGTTCTGGCGCCTGCCTACTACTAAATAACGAAGTCGTCCCTGCCAAGGACGCATACACGCACCCGCCGGGCAGTCCTAGTATCGACTCATGACTTGGCCCGTGATGGGTCAGGCAAGCTCAGAGGACATAACAATGATCTACGCCAATCCTGGAGCACCCGGCTCCGTCGTTACTTTCAAGGACCGATACGGCAACTTCATCAACGGTGAATTCGTTGCTCCGGTCAAAGGTCAGTATTTCACCAACACCACTCCGGTGACTGGCGGCGCAGTCTGTGAAATCCCGCGTTCCACCGCCGAAGATATCGAAAAGGCCCTGGATGCCGCTCATGCCGCCAAGGATGCCTGGGGCAAAACCTCGGTACAGGCCCGCTCCAATATCCTGCTGAAGATTGCCGACCGTATCGAGCAGAACCTGGAAAAGTTGGCTGTCACCGAAACCTGGGACAACGGCAAGGCCGTGCGTGAAACCCTCAATGCCGATATCCCGCTGGCAGCCGACCACTTCCGCTATTTTGCCGGTTGTATTCGTGCTCAGGAAGGTACTGCCGCCGAGATCGACGAAAACACCGCTGCCTACCACTTCCATGAACCGCTGGGTGTGGTTGGGCAGATCATTCCGTGGAACTTCCCGCTGCTGATGGCTGCCTGGAAACTGGCGCCGGCTCTGGCTGCTGGTAACTGCATCGTGCTCAAGCCGGCCGAGCAGACCCCGCTGAGCATCCTGGTATTTGCCGAGCTGGTCGCTGATCTGCTGCCGCCCGGCGTACTCAATATCGTCAATGGCTACGGCCGTGAAGCCGGCGAAGCGCTGGCCACCAGCAAGCGTATCGCCAAATTGGCGTTCACTGGCTCGACCCCGGTTGGCCGGCATATTCTCAAGTGCGCCGCCGAGAACATTATTCCTTCTACCGTGGAGCTGGGCGGCAAGTCGCCGAACATCTACTTCGCCGACATCATGCAGGCCGAAGAGTCGTTCATCAGCAAGGCTGTTGAAGGTATGGTGCTGGCGTTCTTCAATCAGGGCGAAGTCTGCACCTGCCCGTCGCGTGCGCTGATTCAGGAAAGCATGTACGACGACTTTATCGCCCGGGTGGTCGAGCGTACCCGTCAGATCAAGCGCGGCAACCCGCTGGATACCGAGACCATGGTTGGTGCCCAGGCTTCCGAGCAGCAGTTCGACAAGATCCTGTCGTACATGGAAGTGGCCCGTGAAGAGGGTGCCGAGTTCCTGATCGGTGGTGGTGCCGAGCACCTGCACAATGAGCTGGGCAACGGCTACTACATCCAGCCGACCCTGCTCAAGGGCCACAACAAGATGCGTATCTTCCAGGAAGAAATCTTTGGCCCGGTGGTCAGCGTCACCACCTTCAAGACCGAGGAAGAAGCGCTGGCGATCGCCAACGACACCGAGTTTGGTCTGGGTGCCGGGGTCTGGACCCGCGACATCAACCGTGCCTACCGCATGGGTCGCGGCATCCAGGCTGGTCGGGTATGGACCAACTGCTACCACATGTACCCGGCACATGCCGCGTTCGGTGGTTACAAGAAGTCCGGTGTTGGCCGCGAGACCCACAAGATGATTCTCGACCACTACCAGCAGACCAAGAACCTTCTGGTCAGCTACGACGTGAACCCGCTGGGCTTCTTCTGAGCCCCGGCAGCTCGCGTGGCCGGCCTGCTCCCCGGCCATGAGTGCGGTGGTACCCGAGCCCTTAGGGGCTCGGTTGTTGTCCTAATGTTCGTGAGATTGGCGCGGCTTCGGCCGCGCATTTTTTTGTCCGCACTCTCTGTTCAGAGCGCGGCCAGTTCTCAGCGGAACGCCGGCACTACGTGGTTGATGAACAGTTCGAGCGACTTCTTCTTCTCTTCGTGCGACAGGGTGTTGTCGGTCCAGAAGCTGAATTCGTCCACTCCCAGTTCCTGATAGTGACGCAGGCGGGCGATGATCTCGTCCGGTGTGCCGACCATGGTGTTCTTGCGGATGTTCTCCAGTTCGAACTCCGGGCGCTCCTTGAACTTCTCTTCCGGGCTGGGCGGCAGCAGGCCGTTGACCGGAATCTGCTTGTTGCCGAACCAGGCGTCGAAGGTGCGGTAGAAGCGCGAGATGCCTTCAGCACCGATTTTCCAGCCATCCGGCTGATCGGGACTGTGCACAAAGGTATGCCGCAGCACCATGATCTGCGGGCGGGGTACGTCCGGGTTGTTGGCCAGTGCGGTGTCGAATTTGTTCTTCAGATCGACCACTTCCTCGTCGCCCTTCATCAGCGGGGTGACCATCACGTTGCAGCCATTCTTGACCGCGAAGTTGTGCGAGTCGGGATCGCGTGCGGCAATCCAGACTGGCGGGTGCGGCTGCTGGATCGGGCGCGGTGAGGAAGTCGAGGTCGGGAATTTCCAGAGCGCGCCATCGTGGGCGTAGTCACCCTGCCAGAGCGCCTTGATCACCGGCACCATCTCACGCAGATGCTGACCGCCGTCGGTGGCCGGCATGCCGCCTGCCATACGGTCGAACTCGAACTGATAGGCGCCACGGGCCAGACCCACTTCCATCCGGCCATTGCTGATCACATCAAGCAGAGCGCACTCGCCGGCAGCCCGAATGGGGTGCCAGAACGGGGCGATCAGAGTACCGGCACCCAGACGAATGGTAGTGGTACGAGCGGCGAGGTTGGCCAGCAGCGGCATAGGGCTGGGGGCGATGGTGTAGTCCATCGAGTGGTGTTCGCCGATCCAGACGGTGGAGAACCCACCGGCTTCGGCCATCAGGGTCAGTTCGGTGAGGTTTTCAAAAAGCTCCCGGTGGCTGACCTGATCGTCGTAGCGCTCCATATGCACGAACAATGAAAACTTCATATGACTGTCCTCGAACCTGTACTTGTTGGTTTGACCATCGTTTGGCCGGCTTGGTTTAAGTGTCCCTGCGCGGCTATCGGGTGTCGATCACGCCTGATCTTGGCGTACTAGCAAAGTGCAGCAGATCACTGGATATTGGTATACCATAATACGGGATATCTTAAAACCATTTCACCGTACCGTTTATCTAGGGAGGGGCCATGAGCATCCGACACAAGCTCATCATGACGTTTGCGATCATTGCCAGTTTGCCGGTCATGCTGGTGGCGTTGCTGGTTGTACTGAACCTGCGTGAAGCCGCCAGAGATGATTTTATTGATAGCAGTGGGCGCGAAATCCGGCAGGTCGAAACCGCCATGCAGCTGTTCTTTGAGGGCATCAGTCAGAATGTTGAATTCCTGGCGGCGCATCCGCTGCTGAAGAACATTGACGGAGAGTTCAAGCGTTATGTCGATGCGCGCAGCGCCCGTCAGCCCGAAGGTGAGCAGGACCGGGCGGTGTTTGAGCTGTTTGCCGGGCTGGCCGCCAGCCATCCGGCCTATGCCTATGTGTCATTGGGAACGCGTGAAGGTGGCTACCTGTTCTGGCCCGGCGACCCCAATTTGAGCGACTACGATCCACGCACTCGGCCCTGGTATCAGCGGGCTATGGCTGAGCCGGGTAAGGTCCAGCGCACCGAAGCCTACTACTGGGCTGACGATGATGTGGTACTGGTCAGCACGGTGCGCAGCTTCGCCAACCGCCTGGGCAATCAGGGGGGAGTGGTCAATATCGACGTATCACTGCAGCAGCTTACCGATATCGTTCGTGACATCGAGTTGGGGCAGAGCGGTTATCTGATGTTGATCGAAAGTAACGGCACCGTACTGGTCGATCCGCGCCGGCCAGAGAACAACTTTCGTCAACTGGCCGATCTTGGGCCCAGTTATGCCAGGCTGGCAGCCGCCAACGGTGGTTCGGTCGAAGTGGAGTTGGCCGGCGAGCGCTATATGGCCAACGTCTATACCTCGCAGGCCCTGGGCTGGCAGTTCATTGGGCTGATCCGCGAGCAGGAGGTGATGGCCGGCGCAACCCGACTGACCTGGATCATTGCCCTGATTGCCGCCCTGGCCGCATTCGCTTTTGCCGCTCTGGGGGCTCTGAGTGCGGGCTTGATTACCCGGCCGATCCAGGCGGTTAGCAATGGGCTTGAGGGGATAGCTCAGGGGGAGGGTGATCTGACCACCAATCTGGCGGTGCGTGGCCGGGATGAAACCGCGCAACTGGCGGGCTGGTTCAACCAGTTTCTCGGCGCCATTCGCGAACTGGTGCAGCGTATCGCCCAGGCGGCCGGGCAAATCCACAGCAGCTCAGGCAGTGCCACTCAGGTGTCCCAGGAACTGGCCGAGGTGGCGGCCCGACAGCGTGAGGCGGTGGATATGGTGTCGACCGCTTTCCATGAAATGGTGATGACCGCCAATGAGGTGGCCCGCTCCTGCAGCCAGGCCGCCAACTCGGCTGATCAAGGGCAGAGTCAGGCGCATGCCGGGCAGCAGCAGATCGATGCGTCGGTTGACAGCGTTGGCCGGTTGAGTGGCGAGATTGAACAGGCGGCTCAGGCAATGCAGCAGCTGGAGCAGGACAGCAATGCGATTCAGTCGATTCTTGGCACCATCAATGCGATTGCCGAGCAGACCAACCTGTTGGCGCTCAATGCCGCGATTGAGGCTGCCCGGGCCGGTGAGCAGGGGCGTGGATTTGCCGTGGTGGCCGATGAGGTGCGGGCGCTGGCCAAGCGCACGGCCGACTCTACCGAAGAGATCGATGATTTGCTTGGTCGCCTGGCTCAGCGCACCCAGGCTACCGCCCGGCAGATGCACAGCAGCCTGGAGGTGTCCCAGCAGACGGTCAGCTCAATCAGCGAGGCGCGCTCGAGCTTCGAGCTGATTCGCGAGGCGGTGGACCGGATCCGCGATATGAATACCCAGATCGCCACGGCGGCTGAAGAGCAGCATCAGGTTGCCGAAGACATCAATCGCCACATCAGTCAGATCCACGGTGACTCACAGCAGGTGGCTGAACTGGCCAATGCCACCCGGGCCGATGCCCAGACCCTGACTGGTCTGTCGGATACCCTCAATAGTCTGGTTCGGCGCTTCAAGACCTGAGTCCAGGTTTCCGGGGCCGTCAGTGACGGCCCTGATCCTGCTCAACCTTCGAACGGGATGCTTTCCACTACTTCCAGATCGTAGCCAGTCAGGCCGGCGTATTTCAGTGGCGGGCCCAGGTGGCGCAGCTTGCCGACGCCCAAGTCCTGAAGAATCTGCGCTCCGGTACCGACCTCGGAATAGATTCGTGACTGGGAGCGGTTGTAGGGCCGGCGCGGCTGAGTGAGTTGCGGCACCCGTTCCAGCAGGGCCTGGGAGGATTCGTTGTTGGCCAGCACCACTACGACGCCATGACCGACCTCGGCGACTTTTTCCAGCGCTGCCCACAGGGTCCAGTTCTTCGGGCCGGTGTATTCGGCACCAACCAGATCGCGCAGCGGATCGATGACATGGACCCGCACCAGGGTCGGCTGTTCACGCTGGATATCGCCCATGACCATCGCCATGTGAACGCCGCCTTCGATGCGGTCCTCGTAGGTCACCAGGCGGAAGTTGCCATGCACCGTTGGCATTTCGCGCTCGCCAATGCGGATAACGGTGTGCTCGGTGCTAAGCCGGTAATGGATCAGATCGGCGATGGTGCCGATACGGATGCCGTGCTGCTTGGCGAAGATCTCCAGCTCGGGTCGTCGGGCCATGGTGCCGTCTTCGTTCATGACCTCGACAATGACCGCTGCTGGGGTCAGGCCCGCCAGCCGGGCCAGGTCGCAGCCGGCTTCCGTGTGTCCGGCGCGGGTCAGCACTCCGCCTTCACGGGCTCGCAGGGGGAAGATATGTCCTGGTTGCACCAGATCTTCGGCGCGGGCATCCGGTGCTACCGCGGTGAGAACGGTGTGGGCCCGGTCAGCGGCGGAAATGCCGGTAGTGACGCCCTGGGCTGCTTCGATCGAGACGGTGAACGCGGTGGCGAACGGGCTGCCGTTATGCGGCACCATGGGGCTGAGTTCCAGGCGCTGACAATGCTCCTCGGTCAGGGTCAGGCAGATCAGGCCGCGGGCCTCACGGGCCATGAAGTTGATCGCTGCGGTGGTGCATTTTTCCGCAGCCAGCAACAGGTCACCTTCGTTCTCGCGGTCTTCGTCGTCAACCAGCAGCACCATCTTGCCCTGGCGGAAGTCTTCAATGATGTCTTCGATGCGGTCGAATGGCATGACGGGTGCTCCTGGTCTGGCTGTTTTATCGCATTAATGGTATACCATAATACCAAATTACAACGAATTCAGAAGGTCAGTATGAAGGCTTATTGGATTGCCCACGTCAACGTCAGCAACCCTGATCAGTACAGCGAATACATCCGCCTGGCGCCAGCGGCTTTCGCCAAGTATGGCGCACGCATGCTGGCTCGGGGTGGCCGGGCTGAGGCGCAGGAAGGGCGAGCTACGCCACAGCGTAGCGTGGTGATCGAGTTCGATTCCTATGAGCAGGCTATCGCTTGTTACCACTCGGCCGAATACCAGCAGGCCAAGGCGCAGCGTGAAGGGGTGGCCGAGGCCGAGGTGATTATCGTCGAGGGTCTGTGAGCGGTTGTCAGTGAATGAAGTGCACCATGCCGGTGTCGTCATTACCGACGTAGATACCATAGACGCCAGCCTGGCGTTCACAGATAAAGCGTTCGAGAATCTGCCGGATGGCCGGGTAGTAGATGCTGTCCCAGGGAATATCCTCGGGAGCGAAAAATTCGCAGGTGGCGGTCTCCGGGCCGTACTGGCCAGTGATCTCCAGGGCGATGGCGCGGAAGATGATGTAGACCTCGTTGATCTTCGGCACGCTGAAGATCGAGTAAGGCGAGAGGATTTCAGCCCGCACGCCGCTTTCTTCCCAGACCTCGCGTAGCGCCGCCTGTTCAGTGGTTTCGCCATTCTCCATGAACCCGGCCGGCAATACCCAGGTGCCGGCCTGCGGCGCTATGGCTCGTTGGCACAGCAGGTATTTGCCTTCCTGCTCGATGATGCAGCCGGTGATGACCTTGGGGTTCTCGTAATGGATATAGCCACAGCCCATGCAGATCAGCCGCTCATGGGTATCACCCGGCGGTAGGCCGCGCTGCAGGGTGGACCCGCCGCATTGCGGGCAGAAGCGGGGCGTACGCATGGTGCTAGCGTCCTATACGGGGCTCTTTCAGAGCGATGGGGGTAACGAACTCGCGCATGTCTCCCTGTTCACCCTGCTTGGACTTGAGATACTCAAGAGCCACCTTGGCAGCAGCGCGGACGTGGTCGACCGAGGCCTGGTGGGCAACCATCGGGTCACCGCTCTTGATCGCCTCAACAATACGTTCCATCTCATGGTTACTGGCGTCCCGGCGATTGGCCTGGGAGACCGAGGTGGCGCGCAGGTAGCTGATCCGGGCCTGCAGCAGACGCAACTGGGCGGCAGCGATCTGATTGCCCGAGCCTTCGAGCAGTACGTCATAGAAGCCCTGCACCGAGTCCAGCACCTGTTGCAGGTTGCCACTTTCCAGCACCTTGCGGTTTTCTTCCAGTGCGCGTTCCAGTGCGCGAATGTCCTTGGCCTTGGCGTTGAGGGTGAACAGCTGCACGATCAGCCCTTCGAGCACGCAGCGCAGCTCGTAGATGTCGCGGGCATCTTCCAGGGTGATGATGGCGACGCGCGGTCCCTTGCTGCCGTCGAACTCTACCAGCCCTTCGGACTCCAGGTGGCGCAGGGCTTCGCGTACCGAGGTGCGGCTTACGCCCAGGCGTTCACACAGATCACGCTCCACCAGCCGGTCGCCGGGCAGCAACTGGAAATTGAGGATAGCCCCGCGCAGTTTATCCAGCACGATTTCGCGCAGGGTCACGGGGGTGCGATTGATCTTGAAAGTATCGTCGAGTGGCAGGCGTTTCATAGGGTCCGCTCTGGTTATGGCTATCCGTAGGGCTGAAGGCGGCGTATCGGGACGCCGCCGGTTCGGTTTTCGCGCTTCAGCCCTGGGCCTCGTTGTCGGCCTCGGCAAGCGCCTCACGGGCGATGCGGAAGCTGTCGACCGCAGCCGGTACGCCACAGTAGATGCCGACCTGCAACAGAATTTCACGGATTTGCTCAGGGCTCAGGCCGTTACGCAGGGCACCGCGAATGTGCAGTTTCAGCTCATGGGGCCGGTTCAGCGCCGAAATCATGGCCAAGTTTATCATGCTGCGTTCTTTCAGGGATAAGCCTTCGCGGCCCCAGACATGGCCCCAGCAGTACTCGGTGACCAGTTCCTGCAGTGGGCGGCTGAACTCATCGGCGTTCTGCAGCGACTTATCGACGTATTCCCGGCCCAGAACCTGGGTGCGAATCTCCAGACCGCGGGTGTATTTTTCGTTGCTCATGACCAATCCTCCGGCGGCTCAAAGCCCGCCCATCAGGGTGTATTTGATTTCCAGGTAGTCTTCGATACCGTATTTCGACCCTTCGCGGCCCAGTCCTGAGGACTTGATGCCGCCAAAGGGCGCTACTTCGGTGGAAATCAGCCCTTCGTTGATGCCGACCATGCCGTATTCCAGCGCCTCGGACAGGCGCCAGGCGAGGCCCAGGTCGCGGGTATAGCAGTAGGCTGCCAGCCCGTATTCAGTGGCGTTGGCCATGGCAATGGCCTGTTCCTCGGTGTCGAAGCGGAACAGCGCGGCCAGCGGACCGAAGGTTTCCTCGCTGGCCACCTTCATGTCAGCGCTGACGTCAGCCAGCACGGTGGGCTGGAAGAAACCATGTCCAAGCGGATGGCGCTCGCCACCGCACAGCCGCTTGGCGCCCTTGCTCAGCGCATCCTGAACGTGATCCTCGACCTTGCTGACGGCGCGCTCGTTGATCAGCGGGCCAATGCTGACGCCATCGCCGAAGCCGTCGCCGATGGTGAAGGCCGCCACACGCTCGGCCAGCCGCTGGGCAAAGGTGTCATAGACGCCGCTCTGCACCAGAAAGCGATTGACGCAGACGCAGGTCTGCCCGGCGTTACGGAACTTGGCGATCAGCGCGCCCTCGACCGCGCGGTCGATATCGGCGTCATCGAAGACGATGAACGGCGCATTGCCGCCGAGTTCCAGCGAAACCTTTTTCAGGGTATCGGCACTTTGTGCCATCAGCAGCTTGCCGATCGGCGTCGAGCCGGTGAACGACAGTTTGCGGACATCGGCGCTGGCGGTCAGCTCGCCACCAATGGCGACGGCATCGCCGGTGATCACGTTGATAATGCCGGCCGGAATCCCGGCCTGCTCGGCCAGCGCTGCCAGGGCCAGAGCGGTGAACGGGGTTTCCGGCGCCGGTTTGATGATGCATGGACAGCCAGCGGCCAGCGCGGGACCAACCTTGCGGGTGATCATTGCCGCAGGGAAGTTCCAGGGGGTGATAGCCGCCACCACGCCGATGGGCTGCTTGCTGACGATGATCCGGGCATCGGCCTTGTGGCTGGGGATAGTATCGCCATAGATGCGCTTGGCTTCTTCGGCAAACCACTCGATAAAGCTGGCGGCATAGAGAATTTCACCCTTGGCCTCGGCCAGCGGCTTGCCCTGTTCCAGGGTCAGCAGCTCGGCCAGGGCGTCGGCCTGCTCAAGCATCAGCGCATGCCAGCGGCGCAGCAGGGTGCTGCGCTCCTTGGCGGTCAACGCCCGCCAGGCCGGCCAGGCCCGGTTAGCGGCGGCAATCGCCTGACGGGTTTCCGTGGCTCCCATGTTGGGCACCTGACCGATGGCCTGACCGTTGGCCGGATTGGTGATCGTGGTGGTGGCGCCGTTTTGGGCATCCAGCCACTGGCCATCGATAAAGGCCTGTTGGCGAAACAGTGGGTTCATGTTGGCTCCGTCAAACGCTGCCCACTGCCGGCCATGGGCCGGTCAGGGGCATGAATAAAACAGGCCGCGCCCGATGAGGGGCCGGGCGCGACCAAATGGAAACTCAGGCGAACGCGGGCAGGGCGCCGAGCTTGCCGCGGTGGTAGATCATCGGCACCACCTCGTCGTCAGGGACGATCAGGTTCTGGATCGCGCCGACGATAATGGCGTGATCGCCACCGTCATACTCGCGCCACAGTTCGCACTCGATGATGGCGGTGGCGCCATCCAGCAGCGGGTTGCCCAGCTCACTCATGCGCCACTCGATGCCGGCGGTCTTGTCCTTGCCTTTCTTGGCAAAGGCGTAGGCCTCGGTCTGCTGCTCGGCGCTGAGCAGGTGAATGGCGAAGCGCTTGCTGTCGCGCAGAATCGGATAGGTGTCCGATGAGTAATTGGGGCAGAACAGTACCAGCGCCGGATCGAGCGACAGGGCGCTGAAGGCGCTGGCGGTGATGCCGACGATATCGCCTTCCGTGTCCAGGGTGGTGACCACGGTCACGCCGGAGGGAAAGGAGCCCATTACGGTTTTGTAGACATTGGGATCGATCATCTCGGTTCTCCGCTTAACGCATGACAAAGGGGTCGGGCATCGGCTGTTGCGACAGATTGATCCAGACCGTCTTGAGTTCGGTGTAGGCCAGGACCGAATCGATCCCGCTCTCGCGGCCATAGCCGCTGTTGCCGAAGCCGCCAATCGGCGCCATGGCCGAGACCGCCCGGTAGGTGTTGACCCAGATGATTCCTGAGCGCACGTCCCGAGCCAGGCGGTGGGCGCGACCCAGGTCGCGGGTCCAGATGCCGGCGGCCAGGCCGAACTGCGAGTCGTTGGCAATAGCCAGGGCTTGGGCTTCAGTCTTGAAGCGGATTACCGAGGCAACCGGGCCAAAGACTTCTTCCTGCATGATCTTCATCGAGTTGCTGTCGCATTCGAACAGGGTTGGCTCGTAATACCAGCCTTGGCTGTCGATGTTTGCGCGCTTGCCCCCCAGGCGCAGTCGAGCGCCCTCGGCCTGAGCGTCGGCAACCAGGCCTTCGACCACCGCCAACTGCTGGGCGGTAGCCAGCGGTCCCATCTCGCTGGTTTCGTCCTGCGGGTTGCCGATGCGGATACGCTTGGCCCGCTCAATCAGGCGTTCGACGAACTGGTCATAGATTTCGTCCTGTACCAGCAATCTGGAGCCGGCCACGCAGCTTTGTCCGGAGGCGGCATAGATACCGGCCACCACGCCATTGATGGCGCTGTCCAGATCGGCATCGGCAAAGATGATGTTGGGCGACTTGCCGCCCAGCTCCAGCGACAGCTTGGCGAAGTTCTCGGCGCTGCTGCGCACCACATGACGGGCGGTCGCGGTGCCGCCGGTGAAGGCAACCTTGCGCACCAGCGGGTGGCGGGTCAGGGCGGCACCGGTGCTTGGGCCAAAGCCGGTAACCACGTTCACCACTCCGGCCGGAATCCCGGCTTCAAGCGCCAGACGCGCCAGTTCGAGAATGGTGGCCGAGGCGTGCTCGGAGGGCTTGAGCACAATGGTGTTGCCGGCGGCCAGGGCCGGGGCCAGCTTGATCGCGGTCAGATACAGCGGGCTGTTCCAGGGAATGATCC
Source organism: Pseudomonas jilinensis (assembly GCF_003586265.1). Classification (NCBI taxonomy): domain Bacteria; kingdom Pseudomonadati; phylum Pseudomonadota; class Gammaproteobacteria; order Pseudomonadales; family Pseudomonadaceae; genus Pseudomonas; species Pseudomonas jilinensis. The sequence continues at coordinate 33,509 of NZ_QJSA01000020.1, forward strand.
CGGCCACTACGCCCAGCGGTTCGTGCACGGTGTAGGCAAACAGGTCGGGCTTGTCCAGCGGCAGGGTGCCACCTTCAAGCTTGTCGGCCAGGCCGGCGGTGTAATGGAAAAACTCTGGCAGATAACCAACCTGACCACGGGTTTCGCGGATCAGCTTGCCGTTGTCGCGGCTTTCCAGTTGCGCCAGGTGTTCCTTGTTTTCGGCGATCAGGTCGCCCAGACGGCGCAGCAACTTGCCCCGGGCGGTAGCGTTCAGCCCGCGCCAGGCCGGGTTCTCGAAAGCCCGCTGAGCGGCCTGGACGGCGCGCTCGACATCGGCTTCATCGGCATCGGGCAGGATCGCCCAAGGCTCGGCCACAGCCGGATTCAGACTCTCAAAGGTGTTGCCGGACAGCGCATCGACCCATTGGCCGTCGATGCACATCTGAAAACGTTCCAGCTTCATGCCAATACCCCCTTTGCTGGGTTGCACAGGCTGTCGGCCTGCTGAAAAAAGTCGAGCAGCAACTGGTTGACCAGCCGTGGCGACTCTACCGGCATCATGTGCCGCTGCTCCGGCAATACCGCATGGCGCGCGCGCGGCATGCGCTCGGCCAGTTGCTGTGCCATCTGCGGTGTTGAGCCGGGGTCCAGTTCGCCAGTAGCGATCAGGGCCGGTACCTGGATACTGTGCAGATCGTCTGCCCGATACATGTCCTGGGTGGCGAACAGCTCATAGGTGGTCAGGTAGCCTTGCGGGTCGTTGCTGGCCAGAGTCTGGCGAATGGCGGCGACCTGCGCCGGGTTGGCGGCCTGGTATTCGCGGCTGAACCAGCGCGACAAAGCTTCTTCGGCGTTGGCGTCCGGGCCGTGTTCGGCAGCCTGGCGAGTCCGGTCGATAACCCGGGCACGTTGTTCCGGGCTGCGATTGAACACGCTGTTGAGTACCACCAGGGCATCCAGATGTTCAGGGTATTCCAGGGCGAAGGCACGTGCCACCAGACCACCCATGGAAAAGCCGACCACTGTGGCGCTGGCGATGTTCAGATGCGCCAGCAGCTCGCGCAGTTGCTCGGCGTAGGCCTTTAGTCCGCCGTTGGCGTCAGGCCTGGGGCTGTCGCCATGGCCCAGCATGTCATAGGCAATTACCTGAAAGTGTGGCGCCAGTCCTACGATCTGGCCGCCCCACATGTGCTTGTTCAGGCCCACACCGTGGATCAACACCACGGGCTTGCCTTGGCCGGTTACCAGATAACTGGTACCGGCCGGGGTGTATTGAGTGGTAAGCCGAATCATTTATTGTTCCTGACTAGCCGGCGGATCACTGCGCCTGTTCAGCGGCGAGTTCTTCCAGGTCGATGTAGCGGTTGCCGATCCGCGGGTGCAGGCGGCCACCATCGGAGGCGCCCAGAACCACGACGATTTCATCGGCGCGCGGGGCGTCTTCAATCTGCATTTCCAGGGTGATGTAGTGTGAGCGCAGACCTTCGTCATCCTTGTGCATCATCGGGATCTGGATCGAAGTGCCCGGGCCGCCGCGCTTGTTGGTGAACGACAGATAAGACTTGGCGTCGACCGCCTGGCGGTAGTGATTACCGAAGCGCAGGGTATGGATGACTGCTGAAGCGTGTTCGATTTCACCGTCAGTACCGACCACTGCGGCCTTGCCGTAGGCTTCGATCTTGTTGGCCCCGCCGATTGCCGCCGTCAGGCGCTCTACCATCATGGCACCCAGTTCCGAGCAGTTGGCCTTGATTTCCGGCTTCAGATCTTCAACGAAGCCGCGCCCGAGCCAGGTGTTCTTGATGACTACGGCCAGACCAATCATGGTCACCGGCTTGTCGGTCGCCTTGCCGCCTTCGATCAGGGTTTCTTCACTGTAGCTGACGATCTTGCGAATCTCGAAACTCATTGGGTACTCCTGCTGGGTGAGGGTGTTGTTGACCGGCCAGTCCGGCATTTGTTCATGGTATACCATAATACAATATGGGTAAGTCAAGCGTCGGATTGATTTGTATGCCCTTTATTTCCGAGATATACCCAAGTAAATGCCATTGATCAGGATGACGAAAATAAAGCGTTGAAAAGGTGTTTTGGATGATGGTATACCATAATACGCTTGATATGGCTTTTCGTCCCCGATCAGGGTTCAGAGGCCGCAAAGGGGTTCAGGTTTCATGTGTCTTGCCGGGGCTACCCGGTGGCTAATGAAGATCTGGCATGTTCGGATCGGGGCCGGCTGAGCCGTCGGTTCAATGACAAAAACAAAGGAGACGACAGTGAGCGATCGTCCGATGAAACGCCTGGAACATGTGTTTGCAGGTGTTAACCCAACCATGGCGATAGCCTCTATAGCCATGGTGTTGGCCTTCGTGCTGTTCACGGTGACCAATACGGAATTGGCCAACAGTATCTACACCGGCATCAAGGCCTGGATTGAAGGCTCGCTGGGTTGGTACTACGTGACGGTGGTAGGTGCCGTTATGTTCTTCACCTTCTGGGTCGGGCTCAGTCGCTACGGCAATCTGCGTCTGGGCAAGGATGACGAACGGCCCGAGTTCAGCAACTTCTCCTGGTTCGCCATGCTGTTCAGTGCTGCGGTCGGTACCGGCCTGCTGTTCTGGAGTATTGCCGAGCCGCTGATGCACATGCAGGGCAACCCCTTCATGGACATGGCTGGAGCAGAGGTCGGCAGTGCCGAATCGGCACAGATCGCCCTGCGCATCACCATGTTCCACTGGGGGCTGCATGGTTGGTGCGTCTATATTCTGATGGGCCTGGTCCTGGCCTATTTCACCTACCGTCATGGCTTGCCGCTGACCATTCGTTCGGCGCTGTACCCGATCCTGGGTGAGCGCATCTACGGCCCCATCGGTCACGCCGTGGATCTGCTGGCCATTTTCAGCACTCTGTTCGGTACCGCGACCACCCTGGGGCTTGGGGTATCGCAGATGAATGCCGGCCTGAGTTACATCTTCGGCTGGGAAATCTCCACCACCAATCAGTTGCTGCTGATTGCCGCGACCTCGATTGTCGCGACTTTTTCAGCGGTGTCCGGGGTGCGGCGCGGGATTCTCTGGCTCAGCCAGTGGAACATCCGCCTGAGCGCGATCCTGTTTCTGTTCCTGCTGCTGGCTGGCCCGACGGTATTTCTGCTGGGACTGTACGCCACCAGCATTGGCGACTATCTGGCCCACTTCATCCCCATGGGGCTGTGGACCGACTCTGACCCGGAGCGTCAGTGGCAGGGCTGGTGGACCATTTTCTACTGGGGCTGGTGGTTGTCCTGGGGTCCGTTCGTCGGCATGTTCATTGCTCGGATCTCCCGTGGTCGTACCGTGCGTCAGGTAGTGATCGGTGGCATGCTGGCCTCGACCCTGGGCGCCTTCCTGTGGATCGTGATCATGGGCGGTACCGGTGTGTATCTGCAGCTCAATGGCACTGATCTGAGCAGCGTCGCCAACAACGACCTGACCATGGTGCTGTACAAGACCATCGAAGGCCTGAACGTACACTGGGCGACCCTGCCGATGGCGGGCCTGGCTACCCTGATGATTGTCAGCTGGTTTGTTACTTCGGCCGACTCGGCGACGCTGGTGATCTGCACCATTCTGTCCAGTGGTGATCAGAACCCGCCGCAGCGCTACCGGGTGATCTGGGGGCTGGGACTGGGTGCGCTGGCCGGGGTGCTGCTGCTGGCGGGTGGGCTGCAAGGCTTGCAAGCCGCGACCATTGCCGCCGCGCTGCCGTTCTCGCTGGTTCTGCTGGTGATCTGCTACTGCCTGTTCAAAGCCTTCCATCAGGAAGAACGGGGGCTGTCATACGCTCCGGTCAATGCTGAGCGCCGCCGCTGCGCCAGTTCCTCTTCCTGAGTCTTTCGGGAATCTCTAGCGGGAGCAGTTGCTCCCGCCTCCCGCTAACATCCCGCCTTATCGCTGACTGGCCGCCCTGGCCAACCCCCACCAAATCACGACCATATCTACTCCCAAAGTACCATTCGTAGCCCCTGATCCCGGTGTTTAACTGGCTCTGTCGGCACTTGCCGGCAACCACTTCAGTAATAACAAGAGGATCAACCTATGTGGACTAAACCGAGCTACACCGACCTGCGCATCGGCTTCGAAGTCACCATGTACTTCGCTAACCGTTGAGTAGTCTGGCGCCCCGGCTTGCCGGGGTGTCCACCCGCCAACGTGGCAGTGTCACAGGAGCAGCCCCATGCATATCAAGATTCTCGGTTCCGCCGCTGGCGGCGGTTTTCCGCAGTGGAACTGCAACTGCCGCAACTGCGCTGGTCTGCGCAACGGTACACTGAACGCCCGCGCCCGTACCCAGTCGTCCATTGCCCTGTCTGATGATGGAGTCAACTGGATTCTGTGCAACGCCTCACCGGATATTCGTACGCAACTGGAACATACCCCTGAACTGCAGCCGGCCCGGGCGGTACGCGATACCGCGATTGCCGCGATCATCCTGATGGACAGTCAGATCGACCATACCACCGGCCTGCTGACCTTGCGCGAAGGCTGCCCGCATCAGGTCTGGTGTACCGAGATGGTACATCAGGATCTGACCAGTGGCTTCCCGCTGTTCAACATGCTGGAGCACTGGAACGGCGGGCTGGTGTGGAACCGTATTGCTCTGCAGGGCGAGTTCGTGATTCCGGCCTGCCCGCAACTGCGGTTCACACCGATACCGCTGCGCAGCGCCGCGCCACCTTATTCGCCGCACCGCCACGATCCGCACCCCGGTGACAACATCGGCCTGCTGGTGCGTGACCTGAACACCGGCGGGGTGCTGTTCTACGCCCCCGGTCTGGGCCAGGTCGATAACGGCCTGACGGCTCTGATGCGTGATGCCGACTGCCTGCTGGTCGATGGCACGCTCTGGCACGACGACGAAATGGCCCGCGCAGGGGTTGGCGACAAACTCGGCAGCGAGATGGGCCACCTGTACCAGTATGGCCCCGGCGGCATGATCGACGTGCTCGACGACCAGCCGGCGGCCCGCAAGATTCTGATTCACGTCAATAACACCAACCCGATCCTGGATGAAGATTCGGCCGAGCGCGCGGAGCTGACCCGCCATGGCATCGAAGTCGCCCACGACGGCATGCACATCACGCTGTAAGGAGTTGGCCATGACCGCACCCATGAGCCCCGAGGCCTTTGAGCAGGCGCTGCGCGCCAAGGGCCAGTACTACCATATTCATCACCCGTTCCACGTCGCCATGTACGAGGGCCGGGCTACACGCGAGCAGATCCAGGGCTGGGTCGCCAACCGCTTCTATTACCAGATCAGCATTCCGGTCAAGGACGCGGCGATCATGGCCAACTGTCCGGACCGTGACACCCGTCGCGAGTGGATTCAGCGGATCATCGACCACGACGGCGAGCCCGGCAGTGAAGGCGGCATCGAAGCCTGGCTGCGACTGGGAGAAGCGGTCGGTCTGCCGCGCGACAAGGTGCTCTCTGGCGAGATGGTCTTGCCGGGCGTGCGTTTTGCCGTAGATGCCTATGTCAACTTTGCCCGCCGTGCCAGTTGGCAGGAGGCGGCCAGCTCGTCGCTGACCGAACTGTTTGCCCCGACCATCCATCAGTCGCGTCTGGACACCTGGCCGCAGCACTACCCGTGGATCGATCCGGCTGGCTATGACTATTTCCGCAAGCGCCTGAAAGAAGCGCGCCGCGATGTCGAGCACGGCCTGCGCATCACCCTTGGCCATTACACCACTTGGGAAGCCCAGCAGCGCATGCTGGAAATCCTCCAGTTCAAGCTGGATGTGCTGTGGAGCATGCTCGACGCCATGAGCATGGCCTATGAACTGGAGCGCCCGCCGTATCACACGGTTACCAAGGATGCCGTCTGGCATCGGGGGATAGCCCTGTGACGCCGATTACCCGTGATCAGGTACCGAGCCTGCGCCGCGGCTTCCGCTTGCAGTGGGAGCCGGTACAGAACTGCCATGTGCTGCTCTATCCGGAAGGCATGATCAAGCTCAACGACAGCGCCGCCGAGATTCTTCAATTGATCGATGGCACCCGAGCAGTCGAGACCATCATTGCCCAGCTCGATGAGCGTTTCCCCAATGTGCCCGGCCTCGATGAGGACGTGCTGGCTTTTATCGAGGTGGCCCATGCCCAACACTGGCTCCAGTTGCACTGAGACCTCGGCCAGCCAGGGGCCGCCGCTATGGCTGCTGGCTGAGCTGACCTATCGCTGCCCGTTGCAGTGCCCGTATTGCTCCAACCCGCTGGATTTTGCTCAGCACAAGACCGAGCTCAGCACCAGCGAGTGGATCGACGTGTTTACCCAGGCACGGGCATTGGGGGCCGCCCAGCTCGGTTTTTCCGGGGGGGAGCCATTGGTCCGTGAGGATCTGGTCGAGTTGATCGCGGCCGCCCGTGACCTGGGTTACTACACCAACCTGATCAGCTCCGGCATGGGCCTGACCCAGGCCAAGCTGGAGGCCTTCCGTGATGCCGGACTGGATCATATCCAGATCAGCTTCCAGGCCTCTGACGAGCAGGTCAACAATCTGCTGGCCGGCTCACGCAAGGCCTTCGAGCAGAAACTGGCAATGGCCCGCGCGGTCAAGGCAGCCGGCTACCCGATGGTGCTTAACTTCGTTACCCACCGGCACAACATCGACCAGATCGAGCGCATCATCGAACTGTGTCTGGCGCTGGAAGCCGATTTCGTCGAACTTGCCACCTGCCAGTATTACGGCTGGGCCCATCTGAACCGCGCCGGCCTGTTGCCGACCAAGGCCCAGCTCGACCATGCCGAAGCGGTGACCAACCGTTATCGGGCCCAACTGGAAGCCGAAGGCCACCCGTGCAAACTCATCTTCGTCACACCGGACTATTATGAAGAGAGGCCCAAGGGTTGCATGAATGGCTGGGGCAATATTTTCCTGTCCATCACGCCCGACGGCACGGCCTTGCCCTGTCACAGCGCCCGGCAACTGCCGGTGAGCTTTCCCAGTGTCAAGGAACACAGCCTGTCGCACATCTGGTACGACTCGTTCGGCTTCAACCGGTTTCGCGGCTACGACTGGATGCCCGAACCGTGCCGCTCCTGCGACGAGAAGGAACGTGACTTCGGTGGTTGTCGCTGTCAGGCCTACATGCTGACCGGCGACGCCAGCCAGGCCGACCCGGTGTGCAGCAAATCGCCGCACCACCACAAGATCCTCGCCGCCCGCGCCGAGGCCGAGCAGCCCCAGCCGCCGATAGAGGCTTTGACATTCCGCAATGAGCGTACCTCGAGGATCATCTGTAAAGGTTGAACCCTACGGCCACTGGAACACTGATTTCAGCGCCCGGCAGGCAGTGGTTGCCGGCACCGATTACGCCGACCTCTGCTGCGATGAGCAGCGACTGCTGTGGGTCGAATTTCAGCCTGGCGATGGCCGTAATGTGGTTGTCGAATGGACCGAAGCCGGATTGCGTCGGCTCACCCCCGAGGGCTACAGCGTTCACAGCCGGGTCTATGAATACGGCGGCGGGGCATTGTGCCTGGCCGGTGAAGCGCTGGTGTTCATCAACGACGCCGATCAGGCTCTGTATTACCAGGCCCTGGACAGCGATGACTGCCAGCGGCTGTTCGGCCGCGAGCACTGCCGCTATGGCGGCCTGCGTTTCGATGCCCGGCGTCGGCAGGTGCTGGCGGTCGAGGAGTGCCATGCCGGTCAGCGGGTAACCCACCGGCTGGTCAGTATTGGCCTCGATGGCCTGCGCCAGGTCCTGATCGAAGGCGCCGACTTCTACAACAGCCCATGCCTGAGTCCAGACGGTGATCAACTGGCCTGGATCGAATGGTCACGCCCGGATTTACCATGGACGCGGACCCGGCTGGGGATTGGCCAGCTAGATCAGGCGGGGCGGGTGGTGATGTTTCACTACGCCGACAGTACCGGGAATGAGTCGATCCAGCAGCCGTCCTGGAGTCCTGAAGGGGAGTTGATCTGTCTGTCCGACCGACGTGGTTACTGGATGCCCTGGCGCATCGATGGCGACGGTGGCTGGCAGCCGTTGCCGGCCCAGACTGCCGACCACGCCCCGGCACCCTGGCAGCTCAACCCGCAGCACTACGCCGACTTGCCCAGCCGGTGGCTGGCATTGAGCTGGTTCGAGGGCGGGCTGGGCCACCTGGCCCTGCGTCAGCGGGAAACCGCCGAAGAGCGCCGGTTGGCGCATGGCTACACCCGGTTTCGGGCGCTGACCCACAACAGCCACTGGCTGTTCTGTATTGCCGGCTCGCCGACCTGCAGCGCCGCGATTGTGCGGATCAATCCACATAACGGGGAGTTGAGCGTACTCAGCCAGGCATCCAGTGCGCTGGCCGAAGCCGATATCGCCAAGCCACGACGCCTGCTGTACCTGAGCGGGCAGGGTGACACCGCTCATGGTTTCTTCTACCCGCCCTGCAACAGCCAGGTGCGCGGCCCTGCCGATCAGCGTCCGCCCCTGGTGATCTTCACCCACGGCGGCCCAACCTCGGCCTGCTACGCCACCCTCGATAATCGCATCCAGTTCTGGACCCAGCGCGGCTTCGCCGTCGCCGACCTCAACTATCGGGGCAGCAGCAACTTTGGCCGGGCCTATCGTGACAAGTTGCGCCATGGCTGGGGGCAGGTGGATGTTGAAGATGTACTGGCAGTCATTGATCATCTGGCACATCAGGGAAGCATCGACCCCGAGCGGGTCTTCATTCGTGGCCAGAGCGCCGGTGGCTATACCACTCTGTGCAGCCTGGTGGCAGCCAGCGAGCGGTTTCGCGCTGCGGCCAGTCTCTACGGCGTCAGTGATCCGTTGCGCCTGCGCGCCATTACCCACAAGTTCGAGGCCGACTATATCGACTGGCTGATCGGCCACCCGCAAACCGATGCCGTACGCTACCAGCAACGCTCACCGCTGGCCCAGGCCGAACGCATCCGCACTCCGGTGATCTTCTTCCAGGGCTTGCAGGACGCCGTGGTTCTGCCTGAGCAGACCAAGCAAATGGTCCAGGCCCTGGAAGATAACGGCGTACCGGTGCAGTGCGTCACCTTCGCTGAAGAACGCCATGGCTTTCGCCGCCCCGACAACCTGGCCCGGGTGCTGGAGCAGGAGCTGGGGTTTTATCGGGCGTGGTTGTAGGGGGCATCCGGCACCAGCCTGAATTGCACGGCTGATTTGACCGGCAACTGTCCCTTACCGGCCAGCAGTACAGACGGCACAATAGCGGCCAAACACCTGAATACCGCGAGGCCCGTCATGCATTGCCCATCCGCTTTCCGAGAAACTCGGCTACCCGTGTTGCACGAGCTGATGGCCAGGCATCCGCTGGGCACCCTGATCACTGCCGGCAGTGGTGGCCTGATCGCCAATCTGGTGCCGTTCTCGCTGCACAGTGGCGGCGAACATGGCCTGCTGCGTGCTCACCTGGCCCGCAACAATCAGCAGCTTGAGGCCCTGCGTGAGGGGGCCGAAGTGCTGGTGTTGTTCCAGGGCCCGCAGGGGTATGTCACCCCGTCGTGGTATCCGAGCAAGGCCGAGCATGGCAAAGCCGTGCCAACCTGGAACTACTGCATGGTGCAGGTACGCGGGCAGCCGCAGGTAATTGAACAGGTCGGCTGGCTGCGTGAGCAGCTTGAACAACTGACCGCCAACCACGAAAACCAGCGCTCGCAACCCTGGCAAGTCTCTGATGCCCCGGCGGACTATATCTCCGCCCAGCTCAGGGGCATCGTCGGGGTGGAAATTCCGATTGCAGCGATCGAAGGCAAATGGAAGATGAGCCAGAACCAGAGCGCGGCCAACCGTCAGGGCGTGATCGACGGGCTGAACGCCGAGTCGGAGAGCGCCGCGTTGCTGGACATGATGCTGGCAGGGTCCGGCGAGGTTTGATGACACTGGTCTGATGGCATGGAACAATGGCGGCAACTTATGCGATGGATATTGTCATGCCACGATTGTCTATGGAGCAGCTGTCGGTCGAATGGGCGGCACTGAACCAGAAGTTTCCCGCTCAGGTTCGCCAGTTCGTACTGGAGTTCTGTTGTGAACACAGCCTGGACCTGGCGCAACATTTCTACAGCGAGATGCTGCAGGATCCGGCGGCATCGCTGTTCCTTTCCCATGATCAGGTACACAGCCGGTTGCAGGGCTCAATGCAGCGCTGGATTGCAGGACTGTTCGCGGCGTCTGATGACGAAGCCCTGCAGCGCCTGATCGCCGAGCAGAAAAAGATAGGTGAGGTGCACGCCCGTATCGATGTGCCGGTGCATCTGGTTCTGCGCGGGGCACGTTGCCTGAAAGACCGGTTTGTCGAACTGCTGGATCAGGCCGGCACCCAGGCCGAGGGCCAACGCCTGGCGGCAGCCCGGCTGCTGTCGGATACCATAGACCTGGCCATGGAAATCATGAGCCATGCCTATTCGGTGTCCCATGACCGCAACTCCCGAACCGAAGAAGCCTACCGACTGTTTGCCATGACCCAGAACATCGCCAGTGAAAAGGAGCGTCAGCGCGCAGCTCTGCTGGACTGGGAGAACCAGTTGATGTTCGATCAGGCGGTAGGGTTGCAGGCCGCGCAACTGCCGCGGATCCACGCCTCGGAGTTTGGGCTGTGGTTCCGCCACAAGGGCATCCATGCCTTTGAAGGCACCGCTGAGGCCACCACCATCATGGAAATCATGGAGCAGGTCGACGACACGCTGCTGCCATTGTTCGATGAGCAGCCCGAACAAAAGGTTCAGCGGCTGCGCGAGCTGCGTGACCGGGTCAAGGTCATCCGTTTCAGCCTGGACCACCTGTTCGAGCAGAACAATGCCCTAGAAGCGGGACGCGATGTTCTGACCCGGCTGCTCAATCGCAAGTTTCTCTCCGTGGTTCTGACCAAGCAGGTCAGCTATGCCCGAGACAAAGGCACCCCGTTTGCGGTGCTGGCGGTCGACATTGATCACTTCAAAACCATCAACGACAGTCATGGCCATGAGGCCGGGGACCGGGTGTTGCAGCAGTTTGCCACGCTGCTGATCAACAGCAGCCGGGCAGGCGACTACCTGTTCCGTCTGGGCGGTGAAGAGTTCCTGATGTTGCTGGTCGATACCGGAGCAGATGGAGCCCGGCGAGCAGCGGAAAAACTGCGCCAGAACGTCGCCCGGGAAGTCTTCCGCCTGCCCCAGGAACAGAGCCTGAACGTTACCGTCAGCATTGGTGTGGCCGGTTTCGACGGGCACCCGGACTATCAGCAACTGATGCGCCGCGCGGATGAGGCGCTGTATCAGGCCAAGCACAGCGGGCGTAATCGGGTGGTGGTGGCGCAGTAAACGCCTTTTGCTTCACTTTATTGTGTCGGCAGTTACTGGCTCTGATAACGACAGCAAGGTTTTCAGGTGTCTGGTCTCATCCTTCGGGCTACGGCCAAACAGGCGCTTGAACTCTCTGCTGAATTGCGACGTGCTCTCATAGCCGACCTGCTGCGAGGCGGCAACTGCGCTGATGCCATTGCGGATCATCATCAGCCGGGCCTGATGCAGGCGTATCGTCTTGATGTACTGAAGCGGTGAGGTCAGGGTCACAGCCTTGAAGTGTGTATGGAAGGTCGGAACGCTCATGCTGGCCTCCTGGGCCAGTGTGCCAACATCCAGGTTGTGATCGAACTGGTCGTGTATGCGCCGCAGTACCCTGGCGATGCGCCCAAAGTTGCTGCCCTGCACCAGGGCTGCGCGTAATCCGTCACCCTGCTCGCCAGTCAATACCCGGTAAGTAATCTCACGCACAATCGCTGGTGCCAGCAGCTTGCACTCAAGCGGCGAGCTTAGCGCCTCCAGCAGTCTGAGGGTGGCGCTCTCTAGTTTGTCGTCAATCGGTGTCGCGTTGAGGCTGACGGGGTTGAGCGGGCGTTGGAGCAAGGTCTCGTCGACCTCCATGGCCAGCTCGGCAACCATGGTCGGATCAATGCGCAGGATCAGGCCCAGCAAGGGCTCTGCGGCACTGGCCTCGGTCTCAATGCTGAAGGGCAGGGGAACGGCCAGCACCAGATAGTGGCGAGCGTCATAAACATACATCCGGCCACCATGGAATCCGCGTTTGCGGCCCTGCACCACGATAACGATGCTGGGCTCATAGAGTGCTGGCGTGTTGGGCACAGCCTGGTCCGAGCGCATAAAGGTAACACCGTCGAGCATCGACTCCGTGTAGCCCTCGGTAGGTGCCAGGCTTTTGATCAACTCGACCATGCGTAACTGCTGAACGCTGTTGCTGCTCATCGGCCGTTCTCTCCATAACCACCAGAGTCTATGAAACCACAGGTTTACACGCCGTGTGTCCCGGTCAATACGAATAGGCAAGACTGGCATATGAACTGACCTTCGCCGCCTGCATCTGGCTCTCTAGGATTATCCGGGCAGTCATCACATGTATTCGGATCGGAGGTCTTATGACAGCAAGAGAAAATATCCAGGGCAAGGTTGTACTGATTACAGGAGCCAGTAGTGGCATCGGTGAGGCGACTGCCAGAGTGCTGGCAGAGCAGGGCGCGCACGTTGTGCTCGGTGCCCGGCGTATCGAGCGCCTGGAGCAACTGGTAGCCGAGATCCACGCCCGCGGTGGTAAGGCCTGGGCCCAGCGCCTTGATGTTACCCAGCGCGATCAGGTTCAGGCCTTTGCCGATTTCGCCAGAGCCGAGTGCGGCAGAGTTGATGTGATCATCAATAACGCCGGAGTCATGCCGCTTTCCGCGCTGGCGGCCCTTAAGGTGGACGAGTGGGATCGCATGATCGACGTTAACATCCGCGGCGTACTGCACGGCATTGCCGCCGTATTGCCAATGATGCAGGCGCAAGGTTACGGCCAGATTATCAATGTGGCGTCCATTGGCGCGCATGCCGTGTCACCCACGGCAGCCGTGTACTGCGCGACCAAGTACGCGGTTTGGGCAATTTCCGATGGCTTGCGTCAGGAACATCCGAACATTCGCGTTACCACGGTAAGCCCAGGGGTAACCGAGTCCGAGCTGGCTGAAAGCATCTCTGACCCGCAGGGGCGTGAAGCAATGAAAACCTTCAGACAGGTTGCCATCAGCCCGTTTGCGATTGCGCGCGCCATTCGGTTTGCCATTGAGCAACCCGAGGATGTCGATACCAGCGAGATCATCGTGCGGCCCACTGCCAGCGCGCATTGAAACCATTGCCAGCCTGACCAAGGAGACTCCCATGAGTAACAGAACCCACCTGGCCAGAGCCTGTTGCACGCTTTTTCTGTGTGTTGGCCTGACTGTTGTGGCGAATGCCAAAAGCCCGGAGCAACCGCCGCACAGTGCCGAATCGCTGGTTCGGCAGGCATTTGAAGACTGGCGGCATGGACGCGGCAGTGTGTTTGACCTGCTGGCAGAGGATGCCGAATGGACCGTAGCCGGATTCAGCCCGGTATCTGCGGTCTATCGCAGCAGGCAGGCACTGATTGATGAGGCGGTAGGCCCTATCAATGCCCGTCTGGCGACGCCGATAACGCCAGAGGTCAAGCAGGTCATAGCTCAGGACAACAATGTTGTGGTGCTGTGGGATGGCCGCGCCACGGCCAGCGATGGATCGGAATACCTCAACAGTTATGCCTGGCATATGGTGCTGGAGGGGGGTAGGATCACCCGCGTTACGGCATTTCTGGATACCTGGGCCTTGAATGAGTTGCTGGAGTAATTGGCCCGTTACTCCAGCAGCGCCACCGACTTGATCAGGGCGAACACGCTTTGCCCGGGGGCCAGTTGCAGCTGCTGGGTGGCCCGCCGGGTAATTTCGGCCAGCAGCAGTTGGCCGTCGCCGGTCCGGCAGGCCACCAGAACATGCTGGAGCTTGATCGGGTCGATGCGTTCGATGGTGACTTTCAGGTGATTCTGAATGCTGATGCGTTGCGGGTCATCAAGCGCCAGGCTGACATCCTGAGCACGTATCTGCAGGCGTTGCGGGCGTGTGTCTGCCCCCGAAGCCGCCGCTGAAAGCCACAGGCGCGCCTCGGCCGGGCCGAAGGGCCGCAGACCATCGGCCGCGGCTTCACCCAGCACGCCGTGCAGAACACTGGCGGCCCCTTCATCGGCAAACAACGGCGAGTCGTGCCGGGCCAGGGCGGCGCCCAGCGACTCAATACATTCGATCCGGCCGTCGCGCATGAACACGATGCGGTCGGCCAGCCGCTCCACCTCGTCCGGAGCATGGGTCACCATGATGATCGGCACCCCGGACTGCGCCGCCATGCATGAGAGAAACGGCATGATTTCCCGCTTGGTCTGGGTGTCCAGCGCAGACAGCGGCTCATCGAGCAACAGCAACTGCGGGCTGATCAGCAGCGCCCGCCCCAAGGCAAATCGCTGGCGCTGGCCGCCGGAAAGCTGGTCGATCCGCCGTTCGAGCAGGCCTTCAATATCCAGCATGGCGCACACCTCGGGGGGATGCAGCCGGCGCAGGGCCGCCGGGGTACGCCGGTAGCCATACAGCAAGTTGTCACGCGCCGACAGGTGCGGCAGCAGGCTGTCTTCCTGAAAGACCAGACCGATGCGGCGCCGGTGCAGCGGCACAAAACTGCGTCCCTGCTGCCAGATCTGCTCGCCAAACCGCAGTGTGGCACCCGGCACCCGCTCCAGCCCGGCAATGATCCGCAGCAGCGTGGTCTTGCCGCAGCCCGAGCGGCCGAATAACGCGGTGACACCCTGCAACGGCAGCTCGGTATCGACCTGCAACTGAAAGTCATCGCCATGGCGCAGCAGGGCCTGAATATGCAGTGTCATGCTCTGGCCACCTGAAAGCGCCGGTTGATGCTGTAGACAATAAACAGGGTGATAAAGGCAAAGATCAGCAGCATCAGCGAGAGCCGGTGTGCCGCAGCGTAGTTCATGGCCTCGGTATGGTCATAGATGAGGATCGACAGCACCTTGGTCTCCCCGGGAATACTGCCGCCCAGCATGAGAATCACCCCGAACTCGCCCAGCGTATGGGCAAAGGTCAGGGTCGCCGCGACCACAAAGCCGCCACGGGTCAGGGGAAAAATGACGCTGCGAAAGCGATCCAGCGCGCCAGCGCCCAGGCTGCTGGCCACTTCCACCGGACGCCGGCCGAGATTGCTGAACGCCTCGCACAGCGGCTGTACGGCAAAGGGCATCGAGTACAGCACCGAGGCAAACAGAATGCCCTCGAACGAAAAGGCCAGATGCTCAAGCCCCATGTTCTCCAGCGTGCGGCCAACAAAACCATGCGGCCCCAGCGTGACCAGCAGATAGAACCCCAGCACCGTGGGTGGCAGCACCAATGGCAGCGCGACAATCGCCTGTACAACCACCCGCGTGCGAGAACGCCCCTGCGCCAGCCACCAGGCCAGCGGCGTGGCGATCACCAGCAGAATCAGGGTGGTGTACAGGCAAAGCCGCAAGGTGACCTCAATGGCCTGCCAGTCTGCCGGGCTGAGTCCGAGCATGCTTATGGCTCCTGCTCGCCGGGCATCAGAAAGCCATAGCGCCGCATGATTTCATGCGCGGGCCTGGTAGCCATGAACTCGGCAAACGCCAGAGCCGCCGGCTTGTCAGCGCCCCGCCTAGTGACTACGTAGCCCTGAGTCAGTGGGTTGTGCAGGGCATCGTCAATCAGTGTGTAGCCATGCCTGGCCAGGTCCGGAAACCTCGCCAGCGACAGAGCAATGATGCCAACCTGCGCCGCGCCTGACTGGGTCATCTGGGCGGTGTGAGCGATGTTCTCACCGAACACCAGCTTGGGCTGCACCGCGTCCCAGACACCAGCGGCCTGCAGCGCTTCCTGGGCCCGTTGGCCATAGGGCGCATGACTGGGCTGGGCAATAGCGATGCGCCGGATGCGCGAGTCGGTCAGGTCCGCAAGGCTGAGCTGGCTGGCATCCAGCGAATTGCTCCACAGCACGATCCGGCCCAGGGCATACACCGCCGGCTCAGTCACGGTCAGGCCGTGCTCCTGTAACTGCCTGGGGAAGGCAATGTCGGCAGAGAAGAAAATATCGTAGGGCGCCCCGTTGATGATCTGGGTGGTCATCTTGCCGGATGAGCCGTAGATCACATCGATGGCTGCATCCGGATGGGCTTGGCGGTAAACCGCCAGAATCTCATCAAGGGCATAGCGCAGATCAGAAGCCGCAGCAATCCGCACCGGCTCACTGGCCTGCAGCGTGCCGGCCAACAGCAGCGCTGCACAAGCGGCGATCCAACGGATCATCCTCCGAAAGGACATGCGGGCTCCTTGCGTGAGCGAGTAGGGAAAGGCAACTGCTTCGCTATATACAGTTGAATATGGCGCAGGGTAGCCGGCTAAGAATTAAAGCGTCAATCTGCCGTTGGAGGTATAGGTAGTTTTCAGAGGGGGCTAGGTAAACACTGATTACGTGCGACGCTACTCAAGCCACAGACCAATCTCCGTGCAATCCCCTGGGAGTGCCCAAAACTGATTTAATCAGCGTTTCCCTAGTGAGGATCGGCAGGTGGGGCCGCCGCAAGCAACCCCTCCAACTCATCCAGTTCACCAGCCGTCGCCGCCTCAGCCAGCGTCTGAATGCGCTTATAGTGAATCAGCACCTGCTGGCCGAGCGAAGTCAGCGCCGCGCCACCACCACCTTTACCACCGGCAGCGGTTTCAATCAGCGGGGCCCGAAAGCACTGATTCATGGTTTCCACCAGCAGCCAGGCACGGCGATAACTCATGCCCATGCGCCTGGCCGCCGCCGAGATCGAACCGCAGTCCGCGATGTGCTGCAACAACTCGGCCTTACCCGGCCCCAGGGCAATGGCATTGCCGAACATCAATCGCTGGCGCAGACGTAATCGTGAAGGCATGGAAATATTGCATCGGATGACAGTTGCCGCTCAGTATACCCACAAACCCGAACAGGACATGAGCTCGTGAATCAGCCAGCCGCCAACGCCACCAATCTTCCGGCCCGCGAGGTCTATCAACGGCTCAAGGACGTCTGCCTGGGCACCGCCACCGCCCGCCGTCATGGGCAGCAAAACTGGAACGATGTGCATAGCGGTCTGGTTACCATCGATATCGACGGCTGGCTCATCACCCTGAACAAGGAAGCCGGCACCCTGGACTACTGCGCCGCCTGCACAACCCCCGATGGCCGCCACGCCGACATGCACTCCTGGGCAGAACGTGGCACTGATCCGCTGGAGCTGTTGAGCGTTTGGGAGCGGGGTAGGTTGGAGGCGGCATTGGAAGCTCTGCGCTAGCCGGCATTCGACTTGGCAAGCCCGGCAAAACGTTGCAGTATCTAGCTAACTGCCATCATGCAGCCCACCTCTGAGGCAAGGATGCCAATCCGCACTAAAGCATCCCCAGCTCAGCACACACTGGCTCAACCAGTGGGCATGCAGTGGTGATGGCGCTATATCGTGCACGGTTTAACGTGCAGGGCCGAGGTTTGAATGGGTTCCAATCTTTTGATTTTTAATAAAAAACCTGAATCGCCCCGGGTTTCATGG
>NZ_QJSA01000021.1:0-34368 GCF_003586265.1 Pseudomonas jilinensis
AGCCGCGCGTGCTGGCGGCGTTAGGCAAAAAAACGTGAGCAAAACTACGATGGGAATTGACGGGCTGAGAGCGCTAAATGTTTTTGTCGATTCATCAATATTTATTGGCAAAAACTACAATTATATGCACTCTTCGTTTGTTGCTCTTAAGGAGGCTGTTCTCGATGAGCGCGCCAATTTGCTGGTTACGGATGTAACCATAGAGGAGATAAAAGCAAACATTTACGAAGATGTTGGAAAAGCATCGCAAGCACTGAGGAAAATTAGAGCCACAGCCAAGGTGCTTCGAAATGTTCCATCGCTCAATGAGTCGGTAGTATTTGAGGATATCGAGCAAGCATCTGTCGGTGCGCAATTAGTGGAGCAACTTGAGCAGTTTCTGAAAGATGCCAAAGCAGATACTGTACCAGTAGCAGAGGCTGATACGAGATTTGTATTTGATTGCTATTTTAAGAAATCTCCCCCGTTCGGGTACGGTAAGAAGAAACGCGAATTTCCAGATGCTTTCGTCTTATCGACGTTGAGCGAGTGGGCAGAGTCTATGCAAGAAGATGTAATTGTTGTGAGTCAAGATTCAGACATGCTTGGAATAGAGGGGCAATTTCCTCGTTTGTCTGTAGTGCGTTCACTAGAGGAATTTTTAAGTAAGGTCACTTCCTACTTCGAAGAACTAGCTCCGACAGCTCAACAATTGCTAGAAGAAAACTTGGAGGAAATAGAAAGTCAGCTAGAGCAACAATTTCAGTGGCTTGGCTTCATTCTTGCCGATCAAGACGGTGAAGTAAATGAAACAAGAGTTACTGAGATTGGAGGCATTTCAGCATACCTGATCGCATTGAACCATGGTACGGACGGGCAACCAGCAGAAGCACAGTTTGAGCTAACCGCGACGATTGAGTTTGAGGCCGACGTGTCATACGACAATTTGGAAACGGCAAGTTATGACAGCGAGGATAAAGTGCTAATCCCGTGGGAAACTGTCGAGCGAACAGTTCATTGTTATGAAATAGTGCAGGCAGATTTAAGTTTGCAGTTTGATACAGTGCATCCCTACAGCGTGGAGATAGAAGAGCTTAATTTGCACACCCCAAAGGATGTCTCCGTTTATGCGGAAGAAGACGATGGATGGCCGTACAAATAAATGGCCTAACAAAAAAATCCAGCCGACGCAAAAACAACGCGGCTGACTTTGGCGTTATGCAATACAAGGAGTGATCTAAATGCAACTAGTTCCTTCTAGCTCAATAAGGGCATGGACCGCGGTAGGAGCCTCGAAAACTCCTTCAGGTATTTCTACGGTGTGCCCCCATTGCGGAGAAAGAGGTGTATTTACATTATCAAATGCGCAAGATGATATTCACCGTCTTGCAGTTGCCTCATCTGCAAAATGCCCAGGCTGTAGTAAGCTGGTGAGGTTCTGGGCGGTGAGGGCAGAAAGGTCTCCGAAGAGCGATGAAAGGAATCCTGAAGCAGTCTATATGTATCCTCCCGCGAAGAACCATTATCCTGCGTCAGAATTTCAATCCGATATACCGCAGGCTCTCCAAAATGCGTTTATCTCAACTATTGATGCTTACAATTCTAGAAACTACGCCGCGACAGCAGTATGTGCACGACGTACACTGGAAGGTATTTTTAAGTATCTTGTTCCTGAGGAAAAGAGGAACGTTTCTCTCATGCGACTCATTGAATATGTAAAGAGTGATACAGATTTGGCCGCACCACTAACCTCCTTGTCACATGCAATACGGGATGGAGGAAACTTAGGTGCCCATTTTGACATGGAGAAGGAGCCGGATCAGGTATTGGCCAAGCATATGGTGGAACTTCTCGACTACTTAATTTCTTACTTGTATGTTCTTCCGAAAGAGATAAAAAACCTTGAAGAAAGCTTGGGGAAGAATGCATAACAAAAATATCAAAGCGACGCTCCTTCCGGCGTGCGTTTTATATTGGCGTTACACATCAACGGATATATCGAATGACCTCAAATAGATTCTGTGTTTTTTGTGGAAACCCACCAGAAAAAAAGAATCGAGAGCACATACTTCCTCAGTGGCTGATTGAGTTAACTGGAGACCCCAAAAGAGTTGTAAATTTTGGTACAAATTTTAGAGACGGTCGAACTATTAGATTTGATTGGTTAAATTTCTGTGTTCCAGCGTGTGAGAGCTGCAATACGGAATACTCAAATCTGGAAGGTAGAGCAAAATCCTATGTTCTGACGTTGCTTGATAGAGGCGCTCTAACAAGTAATGAATACATAGATTTTATGGATTGGATGGATAAAGTTCGTGTAGGACTTTGGATTGCATATCATTTTATTCAAGGTAACCCCACCAATATTCAGCCCAGCTTTCATATCAAGTCGAGGATAAGTCAAAAAGATCGAATGATTGCTATCTATCCGATCGAGGGTGACGGGGTTGGTTTAAATGCCTTTGGAACAGAATCACTAGTATTTCATAGTCAGCCATCTTGTATGGGGTTGAGAATAAATAATATCTTGATCATTAATATGTCCAGTGATTTCCTTTTTTCCGCACGTTGTGGTTTTCCGTTTCCCAAAAGCCGTTTTACTAGGCTTGATGGAGAAAACCCTTACATGATGCATACTAGTGATTTTTCGATAGCTAGAAAAATTAAGCACCCGCTTATAAGAAAACCAATAATTAAACCTTCCATACATCTTTATCAACCGATTATGGGTAGGTCCTTGGATAAGAGATTTCAATCAGATTTCATGGGTGATTACAATAGCTTTGATTCATATTTGGCTAAACATACACTTCCGCCTTACCCTTCGGGTAAGGGCATATTGTACTTTCAGCATTTGGATCGAGTCGAACCAATATATGATATTAATGAGCCGATAGAGTTTCAGACTTGCACAGGCATACATTCAAAACCAATGTATAGTCTTGTGAGACAGGTCTATGAATTTCAAAATTATATCTACAAAAAAGAAAAATATTTAGCAGAAGATCGCGAGCTAGTTCTGAATCATGCAAAGAGAACGAAGTTACTCTTAAAGTGGAATGATAAGGTTGTTGCACATTACTCAGGCATGAAAAATGTGTAACAAAGCCATCAATTTGACCGCCTTACGCTGCGCTTCAGGCGGCAAGTTATGGCGACGTTAACTACCAGCTTTCCGCCCCTGCCGCTATGCTTCCTACACCAAAACCTGAGGACTCAATATGACAGCCGAAACGAAAGTCAAAGGGCCTGCCTCTTACTTTCCATCTATTGAGAAGGCCTATGGAAAGCCCGTTGCTCACTGGTTTGCCATTCTTGACTCTGTGAAAGAGCGTAAACATATGGAGCAAGTGGCTTTTCTTAAATCGGAGCACAGCATTGGTCATGGTCACGCCAATGCGCTTGTTGCATACCATCGTGCGCAGCAAAAGGCATAGCAGGGAGTTAATGATCCATGAAGGGTGTGTGCCTCTGCGGTGAGGTGGCTTTTGAGATTGAAGGGGATCTGCCTAATCTCTATCAATGTCATTGTTCTCTGTGTCGTCAGGCCACTGGGTCGACAGCCAATGCCGCTACGTTTGTGCGGCAAGAGTGCTTCCGGTGGGTTGCCGGCGAATCCAGGATCAGTTCATTTCAAAAACCAACCGGCTACCGCAGTGATTTTTGTTCGGTCTGTGGCAGCCCTGTGCCCAACGTGCTGCGTGATACAGGCTGGATCTGGGTGCCTGCCGGTCTGCTAAGCGGAGAGATTGCGTCACGGGTTGCTGTTCACCTGCATCTGTCTTCTGCTGCTTCATGGGAGCAGGAGGCAAAGGGTTGTGTGCGGCTGGCGGGCGGGCCCGATAGTTTGGAAGCCCTCAAGGCGTTGTTGTAGCTCATTTCTTTGCCGGGCATGTCGATTTGCTCTTTCTCCGTGCGACTACCAGGTGTGATACCCAGAGCCGAACAGGAGCAAAGACATGAAAACACCAGCCAAGACCACCATCTGCCTTTGGTACGACGGCGATGCCGAAGAGGCCGCGCGCTTCTACGCGGATACCTTCCCTGACTCATCCGTCGGTGCAGTTCTCTACGCACCGGGAGATTATCCGGCGGGTAAGAAGGGGGATGTGCTGACCGTTGATTTCACCGTGATGGGTATCCCGTGTCTGGGGCTTAACGGTGGTCCCGAGTTCACGCACAGTGAGGCGTTCTCGTTTCAGGTCGCAACCACGGACCAGGAGGAGACGGACCGTTATTGGAATGCGATTGTTGGAAACGGTGGCCAGGAAAGCGAATGTGGTTGGTGTAAGGATAAGTGGGGGTTGTCTTGGCAGATAACGCCGGTTGTCCTGACCCAGGCGCTCATGCACCCCGATCCCGCTACGGCCAAGCGTGTTTTCGAGGCGATGATGCAAATGCGCAAGATCGACATTGCTGCGATCGAGGCGGCGCTGCGTGGATGAAGCGCTCTTCGTTGCCCAGTTCCCGAATAAACGAGTTATTCGGGACGGCTGTGCTTACTCTTCAACCAGCGTTCTGATCAGCTTGAAGACCTTGCGGGCGGCGGCTGGTGGTTTGTTTTCCTTGGCTTCCTTGGCTGCCTGACGGGTCAGTTGGCGTAGAGTCTGGCGCTCGCTGGCTGCCTGGGGATAGCTGCTGATGAAGGCTTCCAGTTCGTCCGGGTTGCCGCTGAGGATGCGGTCGCGCCAGCGTTCGAGCTGGTGGAAGTGCTGGGCGTGGGCCTGGCTGCTGCTGTCCAGACGGTCGACAAAGGCCTGGATCGCTTCGATATCCTGGTCACGCATCAGCTTGCCGACAAAGCTCATGTGGCGCTTGAGCGCGCCACGGGCGGTGTGCCTGTGGGCTTCGGCCAGTGCCAGGCGCAGTTTGTCGGTCAGTTCGAGCTTGGCCAGCTGTTCCGGCTTGAGCTCGAGCAGGCGTTGGCCCAGGTCGCGCAGGGCTTGCAGTTCGCGCTTGACCTGGCTCTTGCTGACGCCTTCGTCCTCATCAAACTGCTGTTCATCGTGAAACTCGGTCATCGTGATACCGTTGGTATTGAATCAGCCAATATGATACCCGGTTGCGGGACGGCTGTCCGGCTCTGGATGGGGTAGACTAGGGGCCTGATTATCAGGAGGTGACATGACTGCCAATCCCGCCGTACAACACGACGATCCCCAAGGCTTGCGCCTGCATCTGGAGCAGCGCGTGGCCTTTATTCTCGACGAGGCCCGCCGCCAGGGCGCATCGGCCTGTGAGGTGGCGGTCAGCCAGAATACCGGGCTGTCGGTTGGCGTGCGTCAGGGCGAGGTGGAAACGGTCGAGTTCAATCGTGATCAGGGCTTTGGTATCACCCTTTATCTGGACCAGCGCAAGGGCTCGGCCAGCACTTCGGATACCTCCGATGAGGCGATTCGTTCAGCAGTGGAAGCGGCGCTGGCGATTGCCCGGCATGCTTCGCAAGACCCCTATGCCGGGCTTGGTGATCCTGAGCTGATGGCCAGGGATCTGCCGGATCTGGACCTTTACCACCCCTGGCAGCTGAGCGCTGAACAGGCCATTGAGCGGGCGCTGGCCTGCGAGGCGGCTGGGTTGGCGCTGGATACCCGGCTGGTCAGCGACGGGGCTCACGTCAGCAGTCAGCAGGGTTGCCGGGTGTACGGCAATAGCCATGGGTTTATTGGCAGTTCGCTTGGTACCCGCCACAGTGTTTCGGCGGTAATGATCAGCAACAGCGATGAGGGTATGCAGCGCGACTACTGGTATGGCGTTGATCGCCAGGCTGAGCTGTTGCCTGCGGCCGATGCTCTGGGGCGCAAGGCGGCCGAACGGGCGTTGGCGCGGATCGGGGCGCGCTCGATCAAGACCGCCAAGGTGCCGGTGCTGTTTGTGGCCGATCAGGCCGCCGGTCTGCTGAGCAGCCTGATGGGGGCGATTGCCGGTGGTGCGGTGTATCGCCAGTCGACCTTTCTGCTTGATGCCCTCGGCAAGCCGCTGTTCCCTGCCTGGGTGACGGTCGATGAACGCCCGCATCTGCTGCGGGCATTGGGTAGTGCGGCTTTCGATGGCGAGGGGCTGGCCACTCGGGAGCAGGCCTTCGTCGAGGATGGGGCACTCAAGAGCTGGATGCTCAGCAGCTATTCCGGACGCAAGCTCGGTCTGCCCAGTACGGCCAATGCCGGCGGGGTTCACAATCTGCACATTACCAGCAATGCCGGCGATCTGAATGCGCTGCTGGCGGAAATGGGCACGGGGCTGCTGGTGACGGAATTGATGGGGCAGGGTGTCAACGGGGTGACCGGTGACTACTCACGGGGTGCTGGTGGGTTCTGGGTCGAAAATGGCCAGATCGTGCATCCGGTCAAGGAGGTCACCATTGCCGGTAATCTGCGCGATATGTTCCGTCAATTGCGCTGTGTTGGCAGCGATGTGGAGCGGCGCGGCAACTATCTGACCGGGAGCTGGTTGGTGGATGGGATGACGGTGGGCGGCGCGTAGGCCCCGGCTTCAGTGCCTGAATCTATTCACCCTCGCCAAAATAATCATTGATCAGGGCCAGCAGTTCTTCCATAGCCTGCTCGGCCTGTTCTCCTTCGCAGGTGATGCTGACTTCGCTGCCTTTGCTGGCGGCGAGCATCATCACTTGCATGATGCTTTTGCCATCGACCTGGCTTTGTTCATTCTGACCGATTTTTACCTGGCAGCCGTAGCGGCTGGCGACGCCGACGAATTTGGCGGCTGCGCGGGCGTGCAGGCCAAGTTTGTTGATGATTTGAACGCGGGTAGTCGGCATGGTCAGGGCAGGTCGCGATGACGAAGGATCAGGTTGTTGGTGCTGGTGTCGCCCAGTTCCCGGGCCAGACGTTCGGCCAGGTAGACCGAGCGGTGGTGGCCGCCGGTGCAGCCGATAGCGATGGTCATGTAGCTGCGCTCGCCGGCGGCATAGCGCGGCAGCCATTTTTGCAGGAACTGGAAGATGTCCTGGTACATTTCCTGAACATCCGGTTGGGCCTCAAGGAACTCGCAGACCGGCTGGTCCTTGCCCGAATAGGGCCGCAGGTCAGGATTCCAGTATGGGTTGGGCAGGCAGCGCACGTCAAAAACCAGGTCGGCATCGACCGGCACGCCGCGTTTGAAACCAAATGACTGAATCAGGATCGAGGGCTGCTTGGCATCGCTGCCGAGCAGCCGCTGCTTGAGCTGTTCGCGCAGCTGATAGAGGGTCAGGTGGCTGGTGTCGATCTTGAGATCGGCCAGGTCGATGATCGGCTCAAGCAGGCGTAGTTCTTCGGCGATGGCCTCGGCTAGCGAGTGGCTGCTGTCGGTCAGAGGGTGTTTGCGCCGGGTCTCGGAGAAGCGCTTGATCAGCACTTCGTCGGTGGCGGCAAGAAACAGAATATCGCAGCGAATGCCGGCGTCACGGACCTGCTTGAGCAACTCGGGGAAGCGCCGCAGGTCGCTGGGCAGGTTGCGTGCATCGATGCTGATTGCCACCTTGGGCAGGTTCAGCTCGGTGTTGTTGGCTTCCTTGGCCAGCTCTGGCAGCAGGCCGGCTGGCAAGTTGTCGATGCAGTAGTAGCCGTTGTCTTCCAGCAGGTGTAGGGCGGTACTCTTGCCTGAGCCGGAACGGCCACTGACCACAACCAGACGCATGTTTAGCTCCCGTCGCTGCCGACCATTGTCTGGTACAGGCTGCTGGCGTCCGGAGCCTTGCGCAGTGCTTCGCGCAGCTCGGCCTGGTCAAGCTTTTCGGCCAGCATCTTGAGAATCTGCAGGTGTTGCTCGGTGGCTTCCTGGGGGACCAGCAATACGAAAATCAGGTCTACCGGTTCGCCGTCCAGAGCGTCGTAATCGATCTTGCTTTCCAGTTGCAGCAAGGCGCCAACGGCCTGTTCGCAGCCGGTGAGCCGACAGTGGGGAATGGCGATGCCGTGGCCGAAGCCGGTCGAACCCAGCTTTTCCCGGGCAATCAGGTTTTCGTAGATAGTGTCGGCGTCGAGGTCGGTGTGCTGGGCAATCAGCTTGCCGATCAGCTCCAGCACACGTTTCTTCGAGCCCCCTTGCACACCGGAGAAGGTGCGCTCGGGGGTCAGTATGTGGGTTATTTGCATGACTCTGTTGGGCCGGGATTAACGGTCGTTGGCGCCTTGTTGGCGATCCAGGTGTTTTTCCTTGTGCTTGATCAGCTGCCGGTCGAGCTTGTCGGTAAGCAAATCAATCGCTGCATACATATCCGTGTGCTCGGCGTTGGCGACCACTTCGCCCCCGGCGATGTGCAGGGTGGCTTCGACCTTCTGGCGCAGCTTCTCGACTTCCAGGGTCACCTGAACATTGGTGATCCTGTCGAAGTGCCGCTCAAGGCGGGCCATTTTTTCGTTGATATAGTCGCGCAGGGATTCGGTGACGTCGAGTTGATGACCGCTAATGTTTAGTTGCATACGGCTTCTCCTGGTTGGCTGTTGTTACCGGGTACCGGTGTTGGTACCCATGTTGCCACTTGTTACTACCGAATTCATTGATCTGTATGGGTTAAACCAAACGCTTTCGTTCGCTCGACGGGGCGATGTTCAATGACTCGCGATACTTTGCGATGGTCCGTCGGGCTACGTGGATCCCCTGTTCTTCAAGTAAACCAGCGATCTTGCTGTCGCTCAATGGTTTCTTCGGGTTTTCCGCTGCAACCAGCTTTTTGATCAGTGCCCGGATAGCGGTGGAGGAGAACTCGCCGCCCTCGCTGGTACTGACGTGGCTGGAGAAAAAGTACTTCAGCTCGAAGATTCCGCGCGGGGTATGCATGTATTTCTGGGTGGTGACCCGCGAGATGGTCGATTCATGCATGCCTACCGCTTCGGCGATGTCGTGCAGGACCAGAGGCTTCATGGCTTCTTCGCCGTGCTCGAGGAACCCGCGCTGATGCTCGACGATCTGGCTGGCAACCTTCATCAGGGTTTCGTTGCGGCTCTGCAGGCTCTTGATGAACCAGCGGGCTTCCTGCAGGTGGTTGCGCAGGTAGGTGTTGTCTTCGCTGCTGTCGGCCCGGCGTACCATCGAGGCGTAGTGGCCGTTGACCCGGACCTTGGGCACGGCATCCTGGTTCAGTTCGACGATCCAGCGCTGGTTGTCGCGCCGCACGATCACGTCGGGGATCACGTATTCCGGCTCGCCAGAGGCGATCTCTGCGCCTGGGCGCGGGTTCAGGGTCTGGATCAGGGCGATGACCACCCGCAACTGGTCTTCCTTGAGCCGGGTACGGCGCATCAATTGGGCAAAGTCGCGGTTGCCGAGCAGTTCCAGGTGATCCTTGACCACCTTCATCGCCTGTTCGAGCAGCGGGGTGTCGCTTGGCAACTGGCGCAGTTGCAGCAGCAGACATTCGCTCAGGTCGCGGGCGGCAATGCCGACCGGTTCGAACTGCTGAATGCGGTGCAGGACCATTTCGACCTCGTCCAGTTCGATCTCCAGTTCCGGATCGAAGGAGGCCAGAATCTCTTCAAGGGTTTCTTCAAGATAGCCGTCGGCGTTGATCGCATCGATCAGGGCCGTGGCGATCATGCGGTCGGTATCGGACATCGGCAGCAGGTTGAGCTGCCATTCCAGGTGACTCTGCAGGGTTTCGCCGGTACCGGTGCGCGAGGTGTAGTCCCAGTCTTCGTCATCGTTGCTGGGCAGTGAGCTGGCCGAAGTCTGATAGACATCTTCCCATTGGGTATCGACCGGCAGCTCGTTGGGGATCTGTTCGTTCCAGTTGCCTTCGTCGTCGCTGTGCGGGCTGATGGAGTCAAGCTCGACTGGCTCGGGCAGAGTGACTGCCGGTGCGTCGTCGCTGTCGAGGCCGTTTTCCTGGCTGGCGCTGGGATAGTCGTCATCGCCGTCGTCGGCCATTTCCAGCAGCGGATTGGCCTCCATGGCCTCTTGAACCTCTTGTTGAAGATCGAGGCTGGATAGCTGGAGTAGTCGAATGGCCTGCTGCAGCTGAGGGGTCATGGTCAGCTGCTGCCCCATCTTGAGGACGAGCGTGGGTTTCATTGTTTGGCGAAATACCTTATGCGCTGAGTCTAACCATTCCGAGGCCAGGCCCACCCTCCCTGTCGGCCTGTGCGGCGGGTGTTAACCAATAAACCGTACAGGCCTCTAGCATGCCTGAAATGTGTGTGCTTTTACAGGCGGAAGGTGTGCCCAAGATAGACATCTTTGACCAACTGGTTGGACAGCACAGCTTCAGCGTCACCTTCAGCGATGATATGGCCGTCGTTGACAATATAGGCCTTGTCGCAGATGTCGAGAGTTTCGCGCACATTGTGGTCGGTGATCAGCACGCCAATCCCCTTGTCACGCAAATGCTGGATGATCTGTTTGATGTCGTTGACCGAAATCGGATCGACCCCGGCGAAGGGTTCGTCAAGCAGTACGAACTTGGGTTCGCTGGCCAGGGCCCGGGCGATTTCGGCGCGGCGGCGCTCGCCGCCGGACAGGCTCATGCCCTTGGTGTCGGCCAGGTGGTGAATGTGGAACTCGCGCAGCAGGGCGTCGAGTTTGCCCAGCCGGCCCTTGCGGTTCAGGTCCTTGCGGGTTTCCAGAATCGCCATGATGTTGTCGGCTACCGACAGCTTGCGGAAGATCGAGGCTTCCTGGGGCAGATAGCCGATCCCCTGGCGGGCGCGGCCGTGCATTGGCAGGGCGGTGATGTCCTTGCCGTCGATCAGGATATGCCCTTCGTCGGCCTTTACCAGTCCGACGATCATGTAGAAGCTGGTGGTCTTGCCGGCGCCATTGGGGCCCAGCAGGCCGACGATCTCGCCGCTGTTGATGGTGACCGAGATATCCCGGACCACCTTGCGGGCCTTGTAGGCCTTGGCCAGGTGGCGCGCCTCTAGGGTTGTCATGGCTGGCTTACTCGCTGCGTCTGCGCGGCTGAATGATGATTTCGATGCGTTCGTCGCCACTGGCGCTGGGGCCGCTGGCGCCCGGTGCCCGGCCGGCATCGACTACCTGGCGCTGAATGTCATAAGTGACGTATTCGCCGCGGAAGGTGTTGCTGTCCTGTTCGAGGAAGGCCTGCTCGATCAGGATGATCCGTTCGACATCGGCGTGATATTCGATGGTCAGACCGCGGGCGTTGATCGGCGTCTGGCCTTCGCGGGGGGTCTGCCGGTAAGTGGCCGGGCTGCCGACCGAGACGATTTTGCTGACCTCGCCATTGGCATCGGTATTGAGCGTCACCCGGTTGCCGGTCAGGCGCATGGTGCCTTGGGTGACAATCACGTTGCCGGTGTAGACCGCAGTGTTGTTGCGATCATCCAGGGTGGCGCTGTTGGCCTGGATGCGAATCGGTTGTTCGCTGTCGCTCGGCAGTGCCAGCGCAGGCAGCGAAGGGGTAAGCAGTAGTGCAGTGAGCAGCAGAGGGTTAGCGCACCTCATGTTGGCCTCGTACATTGGACAGCAGCGTTACGCGGCCGTCGTTGAAGTATAGCTGCATGCCGGTGGCGGTAGTGACGCCGCGGGCAGCCTCGATTTTAACGTCCTGGTCGGTTTCCGCGTAATCACGGGGCGGAAACACGGTCAATGCCTCTGTGCTCAGCTTGCGCCGCGGCTGGCCGGGCAGGCGCTGCTCGATCTGCACATCGCCGACCAGTTCAACCCGGTCGGCGTTATCGTAGGTATAGGCCTTGCGGGAAATGGTTTCCCACGGTTGTGCCTCGCCTTCACGATAGAACAGCAGGCGCGGGGCGCTCAGTTCGGTACTGTCGTTGCTGGCCAGGTGGCGGGCCTGTTCGCTTTCCAGGCGGTAGCGCGGTCGGCCTTCTTCATTGCGCTGCAGAATGCGCGGATTTTCCATGAAGAAATCCGGCTGGGCCGGGTCAGTGACCAGCGGTGCCGGAGTGTAACGCGACAGGCCGATGTTCCAATAGCCCACAGCCAATGCCACCACGGTAGCCAGGATGGCCAGCGCGCCGGTTAGCAGGTAGCGGGGCAGTTGCAATTTCACAGGTAGGCGGCCCTTGCACTGTCCAGGGTGCCCTGGGCGTGCATGATCAGTTCACAGAATTCCCGGGCGGCACCAGCGCCACCACAAGCTTGGGTGATGCCGTGGGCCTGCTCGCGAACGAAGCTGTCGGCAGTGGCTACCGCCATGCCAAGGCCGACCCGGCGGATCACCGGCAAGTCTGGCAGGTCATCGCCGAGAAAGGCTATCTGAGACAGTTCGACCGGTACCTGCTGGCGCAGTTCCGCCAGTGCGTTGAGCTTGTCTTCGCGGCCCTGGATCAGGTGGCGAATGCCAAGGTTGGCGGCGCGTCGCTCAACCAGTGGCGACTGGCGGCCGCTGATGATTGCAACCTCGACGCCGGAGGCGATCAGCATCTTGATACCGTGGCCGTCGAGGGTGTTGAACGACTTGAACTCGGTGCCGTCGGGCATGAAGAACAGCCGGCCATCGGTCAGGACGCCATCGACATCGAAAATCGCCAGGCGGATCTGCTGGGCCCGTTCAAGCAGTTGTGAGTGACTCAGGTTCATACTACCCCCGCGCGCAGCAGATCGTGCATGTTCAGCGCGCCAACCGGGCGGCCTTCGGTGTCGACCACGAACAGTCCGCTGATCTTGGCGTCTTCCATTACTTTCAGAGCTTCGGCAGCGAGAATGCCCTTGCGCACGGTCTTGCTGCGCGGGGTCATGACCTGGGCAATGCTGGCGCTGCGCAGGTCGACATCATGGTCCAGGGTGCGGCGCAGATCGCCGTCAGTGAAGATCCCGGCCAGTTTGCCTTCGGCGTCGACGATCCCGGTCAGGCCCAGGCCTTTGCGGGTCATTTCCAGCAGGGCATCGCGCAGCGGTGTGTCGGGGCTGACCAGCGGCATGCGCTCGCCGGCATGCATGATGTCGTCAACCAGCAGCAACAGGCGCCGGCCCAGGCTACCGCCCGGATGCGAGAAGGCGAAGTCTTCGGCGCTGAAGCCGCGCGCCTCAAGCAGGGCGATGGCCAGGGCGTCGCCCATGACCAGTGCGGTAGTAGTGCTGGAGGTCGGGGCCAGGTTGAGCGGGCAGGCTTCCTGCTCGACGCCGGTGTTGAGGTTGGCCACCGCGGCTTCGGCCAGGGTCGACTCGGGGTTGCCGGTCAGGCTGATCAGTGGTGCGCCCAGGCGCTTGATCAAGGGCAGCAGGGTGACGACCTCGGCGGTATTGCCGGAGTTGGACAGGGCGATCACCACATCTTCGCTGGTGATCATGCCCATGTCGCCATGGCTGGCTTCACCGGGGTGGACGAAAAATGCCGGCGATCCGGTGCTGGCCAGGGTGGCGGCGAGTTTGCGGCCGATATGGCCGGATTTGCCCATGCCGGTTACCACGATCCGGCCGGTACAGGCCAGAAGGGTCTCGCAGGCTCGAATAAAGGTGTCGTCCAGGCGCGCCAGCAGGCTGTCGACCGCATCGCGTTCGAGGCTGATGGTGCGCCGGGCGGAGGCAATGTAATCAAAATCGGACATGAACTCGCCATCGGTATTCAGGTTAGCGCGCCAGTATAGCGGTTTGTGAGCGACAACTCACCAGCTCTGGCGCTATGACCCTGCCCGCCACGGCGGGCATAATCGGTAAGCGGATGTTGCGCGGCTTGGGCCGGGCGGGGGGAGCTGGTATATTACCGCGTTCATTTTAGCCGACATCCGTCCAGACTTAAGGCTGAGTCCCTCTATGACCGAGTTTTCGGATTACATCGTCGAGCTGCAAGACGTCACGTTCAGGCGCGGCGACCGGATCATCTTTGATCGGGTCAATATCCGTATCCCGCGTGGCAAGGTAACGGCCATCATGGGCCCGTCCGGTTGCGGCAAGACCACTTTTTTGCGTCTGATCGGCGCGCAGTTACGCCCGGATGGCGGCAAAATCCTGGTCAATGGTCAGAATATTCCCGAGTTGGGGCGCGATGCCCTGTTCCGGGCCCGTGAGCACATGGGCATGCTGTTCCAGAGTGGCGCATTGTTTACTGATCTGTCGGTGTTCGAGAACGTCGCCTTCCCGTTGCGGGTGCATACCGATCTGCCTGAAGACATGATCCGTGACATCGTGCTGCTGAAGTTGCAGGCGGTGGGGTTGCGCGGTGCCATTGGCCTGATGCCCGATGAGTTGTCCGGGGGCATGAAGCGGCGGGTGGCACTGGCCCGGGCGATTGCCCTGGACCCGCAGTTGATGATGTACGACGAGCCATTCGTCGGCCAGGACCCGATCTCCATGGGCGTGCTGGTGCGTCTGATCCGGTTGCTCAACGACGCGCTGGGACTGACCAGCATTGTGGTTTCCCACGACCTGACCGAAACCGCCAGCATCGCTGACTACATCTATGTGGTTGGCGATACCCAGGTGCTGGGTCACGGGCGCCCGGACGAACTGATGAATTCGGACAATCCACGCATTCGCCAGTTCATGAAGGGTGAGCCGGATGGTCCGGTGCCGTTCCACTTCCCGGCGAGCCGTTATATGGATGACCTGCTCAAAGGAGATCGCAAGGCGTGAAGACTATGATCGATCGGGTGGCCCTGATCGGCCGTTCAGGTCTGGATGTACTGGCTGCGACGGGCCGTTCCGGGGTGTTTCTGTTTAACGCGCTGGTCGGCCGCTCGCGTTTTGGCAACGGCTTCCAGTTGCTGGTCAAGCAGCTTTATGCCGTGGGTGTGCTGTCGCTGGCGATCATCGTGGTGTCTGGCCTGTTCATCGGCATGGTGCTGGCCCTGCAGGGCTACAACATCCTCAAGGACTACGGTTCCGAACAGGCCGTCGGCCAGATGGTTGCATTGACGCTGCTGCGTGAGCTGGGGCCGGTAGTGACCGCCTTGCTGTTCGCCGGTCGTGCCGGTTCTGCGCTGACCGCTGAGATCGGCCTGATGAAGGCTACCGAGCAGTTGTCGAGCATGGAAATGATCGGCGTTGACCCGCTCAAATACGTGATTGCGCCGCGTCTGTGGGCCGGTTTTATTTCCATGCCATTGCTGGCGCTGATTTTCTGCGTCGTCGGCATTTGGGGCGGCGCCATGGTCGCCGTGGACTGGCTCGGAGTCTACTCCGGCTCCTATTGGGCAAACATGCAGAACTCGGTGCAGTTTACTCATGATGTGCTCAACGGTCTGACCAAGGCCGTGGTGTTCGCCTTCGTAGTGACCTGGATTGCGGTATTCCAGGGTTATGACTGCGAGCCGACTTCCGAGGGTATCAGCCGGGCGACCACCCGTACCGTAGTTTATGCCTCGTTGGCCGTACTCGGCCTTGATTTCATTCTTACAGCTTTGATGTTCTGATCAGCCAAGGAAACCGATCATGCGTACCCGTACTCTGGAATTGACCGTTGGCCTGTTCATCCTGATCGGCGTATTGGCCTTGCTGGTGCTGGCCCTGCGTGTCAGTGGTCTGACCGTGAACGCCACCGGGGACACCTACAAGGTGCATGCCCACTTCGACAACATCTCCGGCCTGACCACTCGGGCCCGAGTCACCATGGCCGGGGTTACCATCGGTCAGGTTACCGCCATCGAGTTCGACAAGGACCGCTACACCGGCCGGGTGGAGATGGCTATTCGTGGCGATATCGACACCCTGCCAGCCGACAGCTCCGCCTCAATCCTTACCGCCGGGCTGCTGGGCGAGAAATATATCGGCATCAGCGTGGGTGGCGAAGACGACTTCCTGGTCGACGGCAGCGAGATCTACGATACCCAGTCCGCCATGGTGCTGGAGGAACTGATTGGCCGTTTCCTGTTCAATACGGTCAGTAACGACGACTAAAAACTGGAGTAACCGATGCGAGCCCTACTCACCACTTTCTTTGCTCTGCTGTGCAGCCTGCCGGTGCTGGCTCAGGCTAGTGCTACGCCGTATCAGATCGTTGAGGACTCCTCCAAGCGGGTGCTTGAGGTGCTGGACGCCAATCGTGAGCTGTACAAGCAGGATTCCGAGGCCTTTTTGAACGGCCTGAACGAAATTCTTGAGCCGGTCATCGATTACCAGGGCATTGCCCGCAGCGTGATGACCGTGCGTTTCAGCCGCAACGCGACCGACGAGCAGATCGAGCGCTTCGTTGACACCTTCAAGCGCAGCCTGGTGCAGTTCTACGGCAACGCTCTGCTGGAGTTCAACAGTGGCGAAATCAAGGTGTTGCCGCCGACCGCGCGTGATCAGCAGCGTCCGGACCGGACCAACGTGACCATGGAAATCCACACTGCCAGCGGCAACGTTTATCAGGTCAACTACACCATGGCCCTGGTCGACGGCAAATGGATGATGCGCAATGTGATCGTTGAAGGCATCAACATCGGCCTGCTGTTCCGTGATCAGTTCGCCCAGGCCATGCAGGCCAACCGCAACAATCTCGACGCAGTGATCGACGGTTGGGGCGGCGTGATCGCCGAAACCCTTGAAAACAATGGGGCCGCCGAGTGAAAGCCAAGCTGATTGAGAGCCGCGCCCAGCCCGGTCGCTGGGTGGTCGAAGGCAATCTTGACTTCGACACCGCCAAGGACCTGCGTGAGCAAATCATCGCCGCCATGCGCCATGTCCAGCAGAGCGTGGTGCTGGACCTGTCCCAGGTCGAGCGTGCCAACAGTGTCGGCCTGTCACTGCTGCTGGTAGCGGCGCGGGCTCTGAAAGAGCGCTCGGTCGAACTCAAGGTTGAAGGCATGCCCGCTGGTCTGCGCAGCATGGCTGAGGTCTATGGGTTGGATGAATGGCTGGACGCCTGAGGCGCGCCAGTCGACAATCGAAGTTTTGCGGTCATGCCGCAGTGGAGAGATGTAAATGCAGGCCAGTGAAGTCAAGCAGCTTATCGAGTCCAGCCTGGCCGACGCCCAGGTCGAAGTGGAGGGCGAAGGCTGCAATTTTCAGCTCAACGTGATCAGTGACAGCCTTGCGGCGCTGTCGCCGGTCAAACGCCAGCAACAGATTTACGCATTGCTCAACGACCAGATCCAGAGCGGTGCAATCCATGCGGTGACCATGAAGTTCTTTACCCGCCAAGCCTGGGCCAGCCGCGCCTGAGCGGCGCCTAACCAAGAGATACCGTATGGACAAACTGATCATCACCGGCGGCAACCGACTGGACGGTGAAATTCGCATTTCCGGAGCCAAGAACTCGGCCCTGCCGATCCTGGCCGCAACCCTGTTGGCTGACGGCCCGGTAACCATCTGCAATCTGCCGCATCTGCACGATATCACCACCATGATCGAGCTGTTCGGGCGCATGGGTGTGCAGCCGGTGGTCGATGAGCGGCTGAACGTCGAGGTAGACCCACGCAGCATCAGCAGCCTGGTAGCGCCCTATGAACTGGTCAAGACCATGCGCGCCTCGATTCTGGTACTGGGCCCGATGGTTGCCCATTTCGGCTATGCCGAAGTTGCGCTGCCTGGTGGCTGTGCCATCGGGACCCGGCCGGTAGACCTGCACATTCGGGGGCTCGAAGCCATGGGCGCGCAGATCGAGGTTGACGGCGGCTATATCAAGGCTCGCGCACCGGAAGGCGGGCTGCGCGGCGGGCATATCTTCTTTG
Source organism: Pseudomonas jilinensis (assembly GCF_003586265.1). NCBI lineage: Bacteria > Pseudomonadati > Pseudomonadota > Gammaproteobacteria > Pseudomonadales > Pseudomonadaceae > Pseudomonas > Pseudomonas jilinensis. Next base: position 17,490 of record NZ_QJSA01000021.1, read on the forward strand.
ACACCGTGACCGTAACCGGTACCGAGAACATTCTCATGGCCGCGACCCTGGCCAAGGGCCGTACCGTGATCGAAAACGCCGCGCGCGAGCCGGAAGTGGTCGATCTGGCCCACTGCCTGATCGCCATGGGCGCCAACATCAAGGGCCATGGCACCGACACCATCGTGGTGGAAGGGGTTGAGCGTCTGGGTGCTGCCCGTCACAGCGTGATGCCTGACCGGATCGAGACCGGCACCTATCTGGTGGCTGCGGCTGCGACCCGGGGCCGGGTCAAGCTCAAGGATACCGACGAGTCGATTCTTGAAGCGGTACTGCTCAAACTGGAAGAAGCCGGTGCCCAGATCGATACCGGCAAAAACTGGATCAGCCTGGACATGAAGGGTAACCGGCCCAAGGCGATCAACCTGCGCACCGCACCCTATCCGGCCTTTCCGACCGACATGCAGGCCCAGTTCGTGGCCATGAATGCAGTGGCCGAGGGGACCGGTACGGTGATCGAAACCGTGTTCGAGAACCGCTTCATGCACTGCCAGGAAATGAACCGCATGGGCGCCCATATTCTGGTCGAGGGCAACACCTCGATCATTACCGGGGTCGAGCGGCTCAAGGGCGCACCGGTCATGGCTACCGACCTGCGCGCCTCGGCCAGTCTGGTCATTGCCGGTCTGGTCGCCGAAGGTGACACCCTGGTCGACCGCATTTACCACATCGATCGTGGTTACGAGTGCATCGAAGAGAAATTGCAGTCACTGGGCGCGATCATCCGCCGGGTGCCGGCCTGAGACTGTTCTGAGAGAGCCCGCATGAGCCAGACACTGACCATCGCCCTGTCCAAAGGGCGCATCCTCGACGACACCCTGCCACTGCTCAAGCAGGCCGGGATCGAGCCGGTCGAGGACCTGGAGAAAAGCCGCAAGCTGATCTTCACCACCAGCGACCCGAACGTGCGCCTGCTGATCGTGCGCGCCACCGACGTGCCGACCTATGTCGAGCACGGCGCCGCCGATCTGGGTGTGGCCGGCAAGGACGTGCTGCTGGAGTACGGCAGCCAGGGCCTGTACGAGCCGCTGGATCTGAAAATCGCCAACTGCAAGCTGATGACCGCAGGGCCGGTCAATACGCCAGAGCCCAAGGGCCGGCTGCGGGTGGCGACCAAGTTCGTCAATGTCGCCAAGCGCTATTACGCCGAACAGGGCCGCCAGGTTGAAGTGATCAAGCTGTACGGTTCGATGGAGCTGGCGCCGCTGGTTGGCCTGGCCGACAAGATCATTGACGTGGTCGACACCGGCAACACGCTCAAGGCCAACGGCCTGGAGCCGCAGGAACTGATCGCTACCATCAGTTCGCGCTTGATCGTCAACAAGGCTTCGATGAAGATGAAGCATGCCCGGATCACCGCTCTGATTGAGCAACTGGGGCAGGCTGTCGAACAGCGTGCCGGCTGACCGGTCACCCGAATTATTCCCAACGCAAAGGTAATCACCCATGAGCAGCGCACCGTTGAAAATCGCCCGTCTGAACGCCAATCAGGCCGATTTCAACCATCATCTGGATGCGCTGCTGGCCTGGGAAGGGGTGTCGGACAAGGCGGTCAACGAGCGGGTCGAGGAAATCATCGCCGCCGTGCGCCAGCGCGGTGATGCCGCAGTGGTCGAATACACTGCCCGGTTCGATGCTTTGGACGCAAGCAGCATGGCCGATCTGACTCTGGACCGGGCCCGGCTGGAGCTGGCGCTGGAACGCATTTCCCCCGAACAGCGTCAGGCCCTGGAAGTGGCCGCCGAGCGGGTGCGCAGCTATCACGAACACCAGCGTCAGGACTCCTGGCGCTACACCGAAGCTGACGGCACCGTGCTTGGCCAGAAAATCACCCCGCTGGACCGGGTTGGTCTGTATGTGCCGGGTGGCAAGGCCTCGTATCCGTCCTCGGTACTGATGAACGCGATTCCGGCCAAGGTTGCCGGGGTGCCGGAAGTGGTCATGGTGGTCCCGACCCCGCGTGGCGAGATCAATGAACTGGTACTGGCTGCCGCCTGTCTGGCCGGGGTTGACCGGGTATTCAGCATTGGCGGCGCCCAGGCTGTGGCAGCGCTGGCCTATGGCACCGAGAGTGTTCCGCAGGTGGACAAGATCGTCGGCCCCGGCAATATCTACGTGGCTACCGCCAAGCGTGCGGTGTTCGGCCAGGTTGGTATCGACATGATCGCCGGACCCTCGGAAATCCTGGTGGTTTGCGATGGTCAGACCGACCCGGACTGGATCGCCATGGATCTGTTCTCCCAGGCCGAACACGACGAGGACGCCCAGTCGATCCTGCTGTCACCGGATGCCGCCTTCCTTGATGCGGTGGAAGCCAGCCTGAACAAACTGCTCGGCAGTCTGGAGCGGGCCGACATGGTGCGCATTTCTCTGGAAACCCGTGGTGCCCTGATCAAGGTCGAGAGCCTGGATCAAGCCTGCGAAATTGCCAACCGTATTGCTGCCGAGCACCTGGAATTGTCGGTTGCCGATCCCGAAGCGCTGCTGCCGAAAATTCGCCATGCCGGCGCCATTTTCATGGGCCGCCACACTCCGGAAGCGCTGGGCGACTACTGTGCCGGACCCAACCACGTCTTGCCGACCTCCGGCACGGCGCGGTTTTCCTCGCCGCTGGGGGTTTACGACTTCCAGAAGCGTTCGTCGATCATCTTCTGCTCGCCCGATGGCGCCTCGGAACTGGGCAAGACTGCCTCGGTACTGGCCCGTGGCGAAAGCCTGACCGCGCACGCACGCAGCGCCGAATATCGGATCAAGGGGTAATAACGCATGAGTCGTTTCTGGAGTCCTTTCGTCAAGGATCTGGTGCCCTATGTGCCGGGTGAGCAGCCCAAGGTCGAGAACCTGGTCAAGCTCAATACCAATGAGAACCCCTACGGGCCTTCGCCCAAGGTGATTGAGGCGATTCGGGCCGAGCTTAATGACAGCCTGCGGCTGTATCCGGCGCCGAATGCCGATGCCTTGAAGGCGACCATTGCTGATTACTATGGCGTCGACACCACCCAGGTGTTTGTTGGCAACGGCTCAGACGAAGTGCTGGCACATATCTTTCACGGGCTGTTCCAGCATGGCCGGCCACTGCTGTTCCCGGACATTACCTACAGCTTCTATCCGGTTTATTGCGGTTTGTACGGCATTGAGCCCAAGCCGCTGGCGCTGGCCGAGGACTTCAGTCTGCGGGTCGAGGATTACCGTCAGCCCAATGGCGGGATCATCTTCCCCAACCCCAATGCGCCCACTGGGGTGTTGCTGGGGCTGGAGCAGATCGAGCAGATCGTTCAGGCCAATCCGGACTCGGTGGTGGTGGTTGATGAGGCCTATGTCGATTTCGGTGGTGAGACGGCAATCAGCCTGGTCGAGCGCTATGACAACCTGCTGGTAACTCAGACCCTGTCTAAATCGCGCTCACTGGCTGGGTTGCGGGTTGGGCTGGCGGTTGGTCATCCGGACCTGATCGAGGCGCTGGAGCGGATCAAGAACAGCTTCAACTCCTACCCGTTGGATCGTCTGGCGATTGTCGGAGCGGTCGCCGCATTCGAGGATCATGACTGGTTCGACCATACCCGCAAGGCGGTGATCGCCAGCCGCGACAAGCTGACGGCTGAATTGCAGGGCATGGGGTTTGAGGTGCTGCCGTCGGCGGCCAACTTCGTCTTTACCCGTCATCCGCAACATGATGCAGCGCTGCTGGCCCATGGTCTGCGTGAGCATCGGGTGATCGTGCGGCACTTCAAGCTACCGCGGATCGAACAGTTCCTGCGCATCACCATCGGCAACGAAGCGCAAAACAAGGCACTGGTAGCCGCACTCAAACTGTTGCTCTGATGGTCTGAGGCCCGCCCTGGAGTTGTCGCGCGCTTGCGCGAGACAAGGCTGTTCAGCGACTCCGGGGCTTCATTATGGCGGCTCTGGTTCCCTAGCTACGGAAGCTCGGGCGCATGCCCACCTCGGCCTCAAAGTGCATCGGCTCGCCGTTACGTAGTACATCCAGCGCGACCTTGTCGCCGGGGCGCGCCCGGGCGACCTGGTTCATGGCCTGACGGCCGCTGCTGGCCGGCTTGCCGTCGATCTTCAGGATCACATCGCCCGGCTGCAGTCCCGACTGCCAGGCCGGGCCGTTGCGGTACAGGCCAGAAACCACGATCCCTTCACTGATATCCAGCCCGAACGACTCGGCCAGCTCGCTGGTCAGCGGCTGTACCTCGACCCCCAGCCAGCCACGTACCACGCGGCCCTGGCCGATGATGGCCTGCATGACCTCGACCGCCAGCTTGGCCGGAATCGCAAAACCGATACCCTGCGAGCCGCCAGACTGGGAGAAGATCGCGGTATTGATGCCGATCAGGTGGCCATTGGCATCGACCAGCGCGCCGCCGGAATTGCCCTGGTTGATCGCCGCGTCGGTCTGGATAAAGTCTTCATAGGTATTGAGACCAAGCTGATTACGCCCGGTGGCACTGATAATGCCCATGGTTACCGTCTGGCCCAGACCGAACGGGTTGCCGATAGCCATGACCACATCGCCGATATGTTGCTGTTCATTGGGGCTGATGGTCACGGTTGGCAGGTTGGGCAGATCGATCTTGAGTACCGCCAGGTCAGTCTCCGGGTCGGTGCCGATCAGGGTGGCCAGGGCCTCGCGGCCATCCTGCAGGGCGACCAGAATTTCGTCGGCACCAGCGATTACATGATTGTTGGTCAGCAGGTAGCCGTCGCGGCTGAGAATTACCGCCGAGCCCAGACTCGACTGGCGCCGTGAGGGCGCCGGCATGCTTTCGGAATAGTCGCGCAGGGTCGGGTTGATGAAAGCTTGGCTGTTGCTGCCTTGGTTGACCTGCTTGCTGGTGTAGATATTGGCCACGGCCGGCGCAGCGCGTTGAACGGCACTGCTGTAAGAGGCCGGGCCATTGCTGTTATTGCGGGCCTCATAGGTCAGTTGCGGGACGCTGTCGCGGCCAGACAGGCCAATCCATTGCGGATACTGTTGGATGATCAGCAAGGCCAGGAGCAGGCCGCAGAGTGCGGGCCAGCCCAGTGTACGCAAAAGATCTTTCATCGATCCGGTCCCGATGGTCATGGCCGACGTGTACGGCTAGTGCATGTCATTATAAGGATTATGACGCCATTCTGCAGGCGCTGACGGTTGAATCCGTGACATTCTGCCGGGACAATGAGCTTTTATCCGCGGAGAGGCGTGATGGTTGACCGTAACACTCTGGTGAACTACTGCAATAGCCTGTTGGACAGTGGTTTGTTTCAAGATTATTGTCCCAACGGTTTGCAGGTCGAAGGGCGTGAGCAGATCCAGCGTATTGTTACCGGGGTCACGGCCAGCCAGGCCCTGGTGGATGCCGCGATTGCCGCCGATGCCGATCTGTTGCTGGTGCATCATGGCTACTTCTGGAAGGGTGAAGCCAGCCCGGTGACCGGCATCAAGCAGCGCCGGCTCAAGGCTCTGCTCAGCCATGACCTAAACCTGATGGCCTATCACCTGCCGCTGGATGTGCACGCCGAGCTGGGCAACAACGTGCAGTTGGCCAGGCTGATGGGCTGGAGTATTACTGGCGGGCTGGAGCCGGGTAATCCGCGCTCGGTCGGGCTGGAAGGCGAGTTGCCGGAGCCGCTGAGCGGCGCACAGCTGGCCGCTCGGCTGCATGAACAGCTGGGCCGCGAACCGCTGCATGTCGCCGGCAATGACCGCCCGATCAAGCGCATCGCCTGGTGCACTGGTGCAGCCCAAGGTTACATCGACAAGGCCATCGCTCTGGGTGTGGATGCCTTTGTCACTGGTGAAGTCTCTGAACCGACCGTTCATGCCGCCCGTGAAAACGCCATTCACTTCTTCGCCGCCGGCCACCACGCCACTGAGCGCTATGGGGTCAAGGCGCTGGGTGAACATCTGGCGCAGCATTTTGGTCTCGAGCACCGGTTTATCGACATAGACAACCCGGTCTAACCCCCTCCAGTCCCGCCCTCACTTGGGGGAGTGCGCTTGGATTGCTTCGCCGCTACGCAACTCGCAATGACGGTGATGCGTGTGGAGTGGAGGGCTTGGGGCGTGAGCCTTACCTCGTCATTGCGAGGGCCGCAGGCCCGTGGCAATCCAGGTTTGGGGCAGAAGGTTAGAGCGGGCTGTGTATTTTCGCATATATGCATATAGCCCAAGGTTCTTGCGCGACTCCTTATTATAAGCAATCCGCTTTGTTACAATGCCCCGATAATTTCCCGGGATGCCCGGCGTCCCCTTTTTGTCCGTGAGTACGCCATGCTGGAAAAACTGACCCATCTCAAGCAATTGGAAGCCGAAAGCATCCACATCATTCGTGAAGTGGCGGCCGAATTCCAGAACCCGGTCATGCTTTATTCGATCGGCAAGGACTCCGCCGTAATGCTGCATTTGGCGCGCAAGGCCTTTTATCCGGGCCGCCTGCCGTTCCCGGTACTGCACGTCGATACTGGCTGGAAATTCCAGGCCATGTACGAATTCCGCGAGAAGATGGTCAAGGAAATGGACCTCGACCTGCTGGTGCACCAGAACCCCGAAGGCGTGGCGCAGGGTATCAACCCCTTCACCCACGGCAGCGCGGTGCATACCGACGTGATGAAGACCCAGGGCCTGAAGCAGGCGCTGGACAAGTACGGCTTCGATGCCGCCTTCGGTGGTGCGCGCCGCGACGAGGAGAAGTCCCGGGCCAAGGAGCGAGTCTACTCGTTCCGTGACAAACACCACCGCTGGGACCCGAAGAACCAGCGCCCCGAGCTGTGGAACATCTACAACGGCAAGGTGCACAAGGGCGAGAGCATCCGCGTGTTCCCGCTGTCGAACTGGACCGAGCTGGACATCTGGCAATACATCTATCTGGAAAGCATCCCGATCGTGCCGCTGTACTACGCCGCCGAGCGTGAAGTGGTCGAACTCAATGGTGCGCTGGTGATGATCGATGATGAGCGCATCCTGCAGCACCTGAGCCCCGAGCAGAAAGCCGGCATCCAGAAAAAGATGGTGCGTTTCCGCACCCTGGGCTGCTACCCGCTGACCGGTGCGGTTGAGTCGAGCGCCGACACTCTGCCGGAGATCATCCAGGAAATGCTGCTGGCCAAGACCTCCGAGCGCCAGGGGCGCGTCATCGACCACGATTCGGCCGGGTCGATGGAAGAAAAGAAACGTCAAGGCTACTTCTAAGCGCGGCACGCTGTCCGGAGAATTACATGAGTCACCAATCCGATTTGATCGGCCAGGACATTCTGGCCTACCTCGCTCAGCACGAACGCAAGGAGCTGCTGCGCTTTCTTACCTGCGGTAACGTCGATGACGGCAAGAGCACGCTGATCGGGCGTCTGCTGCATGATTCCAAGATGATCTATGAGGATCATCTGGAAGCGATCACCAAAGATTCGAAAAAGTCCGGTACCACCGGCGAAGAAGTGGATCTGGCATTGCTGGTCGACGGCCTGCAGGCCGAGCGCGAGCAGGGCATCACCATCGATGTTGCCTACCGCTATTTCTCTACCGCCAAGCGCAAGTTCATCATCGCCGACACCCCCGGCCATGAGCAGTACACCCGCAACATGGCCACCGGCGCCTCGACCTGCGACCTGGCTATCATCCTGATCGACGCCCGCTACGGGGTGCAGACCCAGACCAAGCGTCACAGCTTCATTGCCTCGCTGCTGGGCATCAAGCACATCGTCGTGGCCGTCAACAAGATGGACCTCAAGGACTTCGATCAGGGCGTGTTCGAGCAGATCCGCGCTGATTACCTGGAGTTCGCCAAGGGCCTGGAGCTGCTCGACGGCAACAGCGTGCAGTTCGTGCCGATGTCGGCGCTCAAGGGCGACAACGTGGTCAACCGCAGCGAGCGCAGCCCGTGGTACACCGGGCAGACGCTGATGGAGATTCTCGAAAGCGTCGAAGTCGCCGCCGACCGCAACATGACCGACCTGCGCTTCCCGGTGCAGCTGGTCAGCCGGCCGAACCTGAACTTCCGTGGCTTTGCCGGCACCATCGCCTCGGGCATCGTACACAAGGGCGATGAACTGGTAGCGCTGCCCTCGGGCAAGAGCAGCCGGGTCAAGTCGATCGTTACCTTCGACGGCGAACTGGAAAGCGCCGGCCCCGGCCAGGCGGTGACCCTGACCCTGGAAGATGAAATCGACATTTCCCGTGGCGACCTGCTGACCCATGTCGACAACCGCGCGCTGATCGGTGATCAGTTCGAGGCCACCCTGGTGTGGATGGCCGAGCAGCCGATGCAGCCTGGGCGCAAGTACGACATCAAGCGAGCCACCAGCTACAGCCCGGGTTCATTCACCCGCATCCTGCACCGGATCGATGTGAATACCCTGGAGCAGCAGTCGGCCGGTGCGCTGGCGCTGAACGAGATCGCCCGGGTCGAGCTGTCGCTGGAGCGGCCGATTGCCTTTGACGATTACCTGAGCAACCGTACGACCGGTGCCTTTATCGTCATCGACCGCATGACCAACGGCACCGTGGGCGCTGGCATGATCGTCGCCAAGGGGCTGGATGGCCAGAACACCAGTGGCAGCAAGCACGGCCGTCTGGCTCACGTGACCGCCGATGAGCGCGCCGAACGCTTTGGTCAGCAGCCGGTAACCCTGCTGTTCACCGGGCTGTCTGGCAGTGGCAAGAGCACTATTGCCTACGCCGTTGAACGCAAGCTGTTCGACAGCGGCCGGGCCTGCTACGTGCTGGATGGCAAGGTACTGCGTCAGGATCTGTCCAAGGGCCTGAACCAGGACGCCGCCGGTCGCGCCGAGAACCTGCACAAGGGTGCGCGAATTGCCCGGCAGATGAACGAAGCCGGTCTGATCGCCCTGGGCGCCTTCGTCGCGCCGACCGAGGAAAGCCGCGCCGTGGCACGGCATATCCTTGGTAATCGCTGCCTGATGGTGCATCTGGATGCGCCGCTGGCGGTGTGCCAGGAGCGAGACCCCTCGGGCCTGTATGCTGCCAATCTCGAGGGTACCATTCCCGGTGTGTCCTACCCCTATGAGGCGCCGACCGACGCCGATCTGGTGCTGAACACCGCCGAGCTGGATCTCGAAACCTGCGTCAACCGGGTGATTGCGCTGCTGCGTGAGCGGGCACTGATCTGAGTCTGGACTCATCCCATGGCCGCTGGTGGCTGTGGGATGACCGCTCCTGGGGAATTTCATGAAACCGGCTGATATCGACTTCATGCGCGAGGCCATTGCCGAAGCGCGCAAGGGGGCTGATCTTGGTGAAGTGCCGGTCGGCGCCGTGCTGGTGCGCGATGGTCGGGTGATTGCCCGTGGCTTCAATCAGCCGATCAGCAGTCATGACCCCAGTGCCCATGCCGAAATGATCGCCCTGCGTGCAGCGGCGGCGGCCGACGGCAACTACCGTCTGCCCGATACCACTCTCTACGTCACTCTCGAACCCTGCACCATGTGCGCCGGATTGCTGGTCCACAGCCGTATCAAACGGCTGGTTTATGGTGCCAGTGAGCCACGCTCGGGCGCAGTGGTCAGCCGCAGCCAGGTTCTGGCCCAGCCCTGGATGAACCATCGGGTTGAAGTCGAAGGAGGGGTACTGGCCGAGGAGTGCGGGGCCCTGCTGACCGAGTTCTTCCGGCTCAAACGCCAGCCCGCCCAGGGCTAACGTCCTCGTCTCGTCCCCGCACTGCACTGCACCGTCTCGCCCCCGCACTGCACTGCACCGTCCCGTCTCCTCGCCCCACCCCATCCCGTCATGGCGAGGCGCAAAGCGCCGCGGCCATCCAAGCGGCCTATGGATCACCACGGCGCTGCGCGCCTCGTGATGACATTGAGTGGCGTGATGATATCGAGTGCGTCGGGGAGGGGCGCCGAGCTGAACTCAGAACCCACCCCATCCCGTCATGGCGAGGCGCAAAGCGCCGCGGCCATCCAGGCGGCCTATGGATCACCACGGCGCTGCGCGCCTCGTGATGACATTGAGTGGCGTGATGACATTGAGCGAGCCGGGGAGGGGCCCCGAACTGAACTCAGATCCCCTGCGGCAACTGTTCCAGAATCCCTGGGGTGTGATACTGCCCCTCCGGCACCTGAGCGCTTTCCGACAGCGGTTGAGTCACCCACTGCAGAATCTCGTGATAACGGCGGATGTTCTGCACGTAATGCACCGGCTCGTTACCGCGCGCATAGCCGTAGCGGGTCTGGCTGTACCACTGTTTCTTCGATAGCAATGGTAGATGGTCCTTGACGTCAATCCAGCGATTGGGGTCGCGGCCGTTGTTGCGGGTCAGAATCCGGGCGTCATCCAGATGGCCCAGGCCAACGTTGTAGGCGGCCAAGGCAAACCAGGTGCGATCCGGTTCGGGTATGTCGGTCGACAATTGATCACGCACCCAGACCAGATAACGGGCACCGCCAAAGATGCTCTGCTTGGGGTCGACCCGGTTGGTGACCCCAACGAACTTGGCAGTCGGCAGGGTCAGCATCATCAGCCCGCGTACCCCGGTCGGTGAGCGTGCCTCCGGGTCCCACAACGATTCCTGATAACCCATGGCCGCCAGCAGGCGCCAGTCCAGGCTGTACTGATCGCCGGCCTGACGAAACCAGGTTTCATAGCGGGGCAGGCGCTGCAGCATGTGTCGGGCGAAGGCCTGGGCGCCAACGTAGTCGAGCACATCGGCATGGCCGTAGAAGCGCTCGATCAACTGATCCAGGGTGCCGTCGGTGCGAATGTCGGTAAAAAACCGCTCAACCGCCTTGAGCAGACTGTCGTCATTGTCGCGCGGCAGGGCCCAGGCCAGGCCACGGGGCTCGCTCAGGTCAAAGCCGACCCTTACCGCCGGGTAGAAAGCCTGGTTGACCACCAGTTCGTTGGAATAGAGCACCGCGTAATCGATCTCGTCGTCATTGACCAGACGCAGCAGGTCAACCACTTCAACCGAGTCGGACTCCTCAAACACCAGCTCCGGGTTGTCCAGTTGCAGGTTGCGCAACTGATCGGCCAGGCTACTGCCCTTGAGCACCATGATCCGCTTGCCATACAGATCATCCAGCCCCCGAGGCTGGCGGTTGCCACGGCGATAGACCACCTGCGGTGTAGCCTCCAGATAGGTGCTGGAGTAACGGGCCTGATCCAGCCGTTCGGGGTTGATCGCCAGCCCGGCGGCGGCCAGGTGGGCGTTCTTGCCGTCAAGCTGTTGGTAGATCTCATCAAGGGTGCCGATGGCGGTCATTTCCAGCTTCACCCCCAGGCTCTCGGCAAAGCGCCTGCTCAGCTCGTATTCCAGCCCGGTATCGCCATGGCGATCCTGGTAGAAGGTGGTAGGCGTATTGCGGGTCAGCACCTTCAAGGTGCCTTCGGAACGGATCTGCTCCAAGCGGTCTGGTTTATCACAGCCACTGAGCAGGGTGCTTCCCAGCCCCAGAATCAGGGCCAGCAGCAGAGGGGAGCGGAATGTACGTCGATGCATGGCGCCAGTATAGGCAAAAGCGCTCGCCGGCAATAGCTTGACCGGGCGCTGAAAAGCTACCGGATGTTGGCAAAGCATGCGGCTGATGGCTTCCCCCTGGCGCTTGGGGTATCCTATGCGCCTTCCATTTTTTCCAAGGATGCGTGAACTCGATTCTCTGCATCCCCCCATTCCGAACCGAGGCCGTTACCGACATGCATAGCCTGCGTGGAGCCCCAGCCCTTTCCGTTTTCCGCCGCAATAAACTGCTCGCCCGTGTGCAGGCCAAAGTGCCCGGGGTTACCGGGCTGTATGCCGAATTCATGCACTTTGCCGACCTGTCAGCGGCGCTCGACAGCGATCAGCAGGCTGTCCTTGAGCGGCTGCTCAGTTATGGCCCCTCGGTACCGGTGGAAGAACCCAATGGTGCTTTGCTGTTGGTAGTACCGCGCTTTGGCACCATCTCGCCGTGGTCGAGCAAGGCCAGCGATATTGCCCATAACTGTGGCCTGGGTGTAATCAAGCGGCTGGAGCGCGGCATTGCCTATTACGTCAGCGGTGAGCTGAGCAGCGAGGAACTGGCTAAGGTCAAGGCGCTGCTGCACGACCGCATGACCGAGCTGGTACTGGATCAGGTCGAAGACGCCGCCAGCCTGTTCGCCCATACCGAACCCAAGCCGTTCAATCGGGTCGACATTCTCGGCGGTGGTCGCGCTGCGCTGGAGCAGGCCAACGTCGAGCTGGGCCTGGCCCTGGCCGAGGATGAAATCGACTATCTGGTACAGAGCTTCACCGAGCTCAAGCGCAACCCCAGCGACGTCGAGCTGATGATGTTCGCCCAGGCCAACTCCGAGCACTGCCGGCACAAGATTTTCAACGCCAGCTGGGATATCGACGGTCAGGCCCAAGACAAGAGCCTGTTCGGCATGATCAAGAACACCCATGAGATGCACCGCGAAGGCGTGCTGTCGGCCTACAAGGACAACGCGGCGGTGATTGAAGGCTTCGTCGCCGGGCGGTTCTTCCCGCAGCCCGACAGCCGTGAATACCGTGCGGTTGAAGAGCCGGTCCACATTCTGATGAAGGTGGAAACCCACAACCACCCGACCGCCATTGCGCCGTTCCCCGGCGCTTCCACCGGCTCCGGTGGCGAGATCCGTGACGAAGGCGCAACCGGCCGGGGCGGCAAGCCCAAGGCTGGTCTGAGCGGCTTTACCGTGTCCAACCTGCGGATTCCCGGCTTCGAGCAGCCCTGGGAAGAAGACAACGGCAAGCCCGGGCGCATCGTCACCCCGCTGCAGATCATGATTGACGGCCCGCTCGGCGGCGCCGCCTTCAACAACGAATTCGGCCGGCCGAACCTGACCGGCTACTTCCGTACCTTCGAGCAGACCGTGCAGTCCCCGCGCGGCCCGGAAGTACGTGGCTACCACAAACCGATCATGATTGCCGGCGGCATGGGCAACATCCGCGCCAATCATGTGGAAAAGGACGAGATCCCGGTCGGCGCCAAGCTGATCGTACTCGGCGGCCCGGCCATGCTGATCGGCCTGGGCGGCGGTGCAGCCTCGTCGATGGCCACCGGCGCCAGTGCCGAAGACCTCGACTTTGCCTCAGTCCAGCGCGACAACCCGGAAATGGAACGCCGCTGCCAGGAAGTGATCGACCGCTGCTGGCAACTGGGCGAGAAGAACCCGATCAAGTTTATCCACGACGTAGGTGCCGGCGGTCTGTCCAACGCCTTCCCTGAGCTGGTCAACGATGGCGAGCGCGGCGGGCGTTTCGAGCTGCGTAATATCCCCAACGACGAGCCGGGCATGAGCCCGCTGGAAATCTGGTCGAACGAATCCCAGGAGCGCTACGTGCTGGCGGTTGACGCCGCCGATTTCGAGCGCTTCCAGGCCATCTGCGAGCGCGAGCGCTGCCCGTTCGCGGTGGTTGGCGAGGCCACCGAAGAGCGTCACCTGCTGCTCAATGACACGCATTTCGACAACCAGCCGGTCGACATGCCGCTGTCAGTCCTGCTTGGCAAGCCGCCGCGCATGCACCGCAGTGTTGAGCGCGAGGCTGAACCGAGCGACGACTTCCAGCCGGACATGAACCTGGAAGAAGCTGCCCTGCGTGTACTGCGCCTGCCGGCCGTAGCCAGCAAAAACTTCCTGATCACCATCGGCGACCGCTCGATCACCGGCCTGGTGGCCCGCGACCAGATGGTTGGCCCCTGGCAGGTACCGGTCGCCGACTGCGCCGTGACCGCTACCAGCTTCGATGTGAATACCGGCGAAGCCATGGCAATGGGCGAGCGCACTCCGCTGGCCCTGCTCGATTCCCCGGCTTCCGGGCGCATGGCCGTCGCTGAAACCGTCACCAACCTGGCGGCGGCGCGGATCGAAAAACTGTCTGACATCAAACTGTCGGCCAACTGGATGGCCGCTGCCGGCCACCCCGGTGAAGATGCCCGCCTGTACGACACGGTCAAGGCCGTGGGCATGGAGCTGTGCCCGCAACTGGGTATTACCATCCCGGTGGGCAAGGACTCGATGTCAATGAAGACCCGCTGGAACGATGCCGGCGAAGACAAGAGCGTCACCTCGCCGATGTCACTGATCGTCACCGGTTTTGCCCCGGTGCAGAACGTGCGCGCCACTCTGACCCCGCAACTGCGGCTGGACAAGGGCGAGTCCGACCTGATCCTGATCGACCTTGGCCGTGGCCAGAACCGCCTTGGCGGCTCGGCGCTGGCCCAGGTCTACAACCGTATCGGCCAGACCGGCCCGGACCTGGACGACGCCGAAGATCTCAAGGCCTTCTTTGCCGTGATTCAAGGGCTGAATCAGGACGAACTGCTGCTGGCTTACCACGACCGCTCCGACGGCGGCCTGCTCGCCACTCTGGCGGAAATGGCCTTTGCCGGTCGCTGTGGCCTGGATATCAGCCTTGATGTGCTGGCCGACAACGCCGCACAACTGGCAGGCGTACTGTTCAACGAAGAGCTGGGCGCGGTGATCCAGGTACGTCAGGCCGACACCGAAGCGGTGCTGGCGCAACTGTCCGCCGCCGGCCTGGGCGACTGCAGCGCCGTGATCGGCCAGCCGCAGAGCGAGCAGACCCTGAACTTCAGCTTCAACGGCGACGCTGTACTCAGCGGCAGCCGCGCCGCCTGGCAACAGGCCTGGAGCGAAACCAGCTGGCAGATCCAGCGCCTGCGCGACAACGCCGAGTGCGCCGATCAGGAGTTCGAAGCCCTGGCAGACGACGCCAATCCGGGTCTGAGCACGCTGCTCAGCTTTGACGTCAATGAGGACATCGCCGCGCCCTACATCAACACCGGCATTCGCCCGCAGGTGGCGATTTTGCGCGAGCAGGGCGTCAACGGTCAGGTGGAAATGGCGGCTGCCTTCACCCGCGCCGGATTCACCGCCATCGACGTACACATGAGCGATATTCTCGCTGGCCGCGTTGATCTGGCCGAATTCCGCGGGCTGGTCGCCTGTGGTGGCTTCTCCTACGGTGACGTACTTGGCGCCGGCGAAGGCTGGGCCAAGTCGATCCTGTTCAACGCCCAGGCCCGCGAAGCCTTCAGCGCCTTCTTCCAGCGCCCGGACACCTTCGCCCTTGGTGTCTGCAACGGTTGCCAGATGCTTTCCAACCTGCGCGAACTGATCCCTGGTAGCGATCACTGGCCGCACTTTGTGCGCAACCGCTCCGAGCAGTTCGAAGCCCGGGTAGCCATGGTCGAAGTCCAGGCTTCACCGTCGATCTTCCTCAGCGGCATGGTCGGCTCGCGCCTGCCGATCGCCATCGCCCACGGCGAAGGGCACGCCGAGTTTGCCGACAGCAGCGCCGTCGACGCCTGCGAAGCCAGCAACAGCGTCGCCCTGCGTTACATCGACAACCGCGGCCGCATGACCGAACGCTACCCCGCCAACCCCAACGGCTCGCCGCACGGCATCACCGGCCTGACCACTCGCGATGGCCGCGTCACCATCATGATGCCGCACCCCGAGCGGGTCTTCCGCGCCGTCCAGAACTCCTGGCGTCCTGACGACTGGAACGAAGACGGCGGCTGGATGCGCATGTTCCGCAACGCCCGCGCCTGGGTCGGCTAACCCCAACCGAACCCCCTCCGGCCAGCCCGGAGGGGGGCAGTCCTGTCCTCTCTTTCCTCTGCCAGCCGGCTGCCTTAAGTCTTGTGCCACCCTCTGCCCTGAACGCACCTTCCTGGGAAGTTCGAGCACCCACTCGAACAAAGCCCGGCACAGCCGGGCCCTTCACGCGGCCTGACAAAAAACACTTGGCTCTGGCCACTGGCCTGCATTATCTTGATCAAAGCAAGGGAATGCCAGCCAACCCCGCCTCCCGGCACGGACAGCCGCCATTCCCCATAAACTCACCGGCCATGCCCGCCACGCAAGGGTAGGGCGGTAGCGTGCCTGAAGTTGGATACCTAACCCAATGGACTCTGCACCCCGGCAAATCCCTGACCGAGAACATGGGTATAGATTTGGGTCGTGCGCACGTCAGCATGACCCAGCAACGTCTGTACCGTACGGATATCGCTGCCACGACGCAGCAACTCGGTCGCAAAGGTGTGGCGGAAAGTGTGGCAGCCAGCGGGTTTGCCAATCGCAGCTTGCCGAACAGCTTGCTTTACTGCTTTTTGCACAGTGCTGTTATGCAAATGATGGCGAACAACGGCACCATCGTCGTCGTGGCAAAGCGTCAAAGAAGGAAAAAACCACTGCCATTCCACAGACCTGGATGCCTCGGGGTACTTTCGCTTCAGCGCAAATGGCAAGCTGACCTGGCACTGATAAAAAGGGTTTTGTGCTTGCCATGCTGTAAAGATCCGAGCTTTGCGCTGTTGCAAAGGCTGGATCAAACTGGCTGGCAACAGCGTGGTTCTATCCTTGTCACCTTTACCGCTGTGAACCGTAATAATTTGGCGCTCAAAGTCGATATCTTTCAAGCGTAACCGACAGGCTTCGACAACACGCAAGCCTGAGCCGTACATAAGTGATGCGAGCAAATTATAGGGCTCTTTCAGCAGAGCTATAATCTTGATCGCTTCATCATGGGTGAGCACCGTAGGAATACGCATTGATTTACGGGCACGAACAGCCTCACCAATATCACCCAAGGGTTGTTCCAGTACCTTCGCATATAGAAATACGAGCGCATTCAACGCCTGATTTTGGGTGGCCGCAGCAACGTTGCGTTTGACTGCAAGCCAGGTCAGAAATTCATTGACTTCAGCAGGCCCCATTTCAAGCGGGTGTCGCATCTTATGATAACGAAGATAAAAGCGGACCCAGTACCAATAGGTTTTTTCCGTCCTGATGCTGTAACGGTTAACCCGGATGACGTTGCGAAACAGTTCTCTGAGTCGAGGTTTTGTCGACTCCCCCTGATTAGGT
>NZ_QJSA01000022.1:0-20183 GCF_003586265.1 Pseudomonas jilinensis
CTGTGCGGCTCGCAATGACGGGGAACGGCTGAAGGCTGGGGTCTTTCTCGTCATCGCGAGGGCCGCAGGCCCGTGGCGATCCAGGGTTTGGTAGTCTGACAGAGCGAGCCCGGTCTGATTCGCGGGCATCACAGTTATCAATGAAAGTTTTCAGTCATATTCCGAACACTTACACTCGCCCGCGTTCTCAACAGAGGTTACTGTCATGACCGATATCCTGCCCGATGCCCGCAACCTGGCCTTTGAGCTCTACGAAGTGCTGGATGCCGAGGCTCTGACCCAGCGCGAGCGTTTCGCCGAGCACAACCGCGAGACCTTCGACGCCTCGATCAACACCGCCCGCGCCATCGCCGAGAAATATTTCCTGCCGCACAATCGCAAAAGCGATGAAAACGAGCCGCAGTATGTCGATGGCGCCGCCGAACTGATTCCCGAGGTAAAACCAGCGGTCGACGCGTTCCTTGAGGCCGGTTTCCTGAATGCCACCCGCAGCTTCGAGCAGGGCGGCATGCAACTGCCTACGCTGTTGTCCCAGGCCTGCTTTACCCAGTTCCAGGCCGCCAACATCGCCACCTCGTCCTACGCCATGCTGACCATGGGCGCAGCCAACCTGATCGAGACCTTCGGTAATGAGGAACAGAAACAGCGTTTCCTGCAACCGATGATCGAGGGTCGGTTCTTCGGCACCATGGCCCTGACCGAGCCGCATGCCGGTTCCTCGCTGTCGGACATTCGCACCAAGGCCGAACCGGCCGCCGATGGCAGCTATCGACTCAAGGGCAACAAAATTTTCATTTCCGGCGGCGATCACCCGCTGTCGGAAAACATCGTGCACATGGTGCTGGCCAAGCTGCCCGACGCCCCGCCCGGGGTCAAAGGCATCAGCCTGTTCATCGTGCCCAAGTTCCTGGTCAACGATGACGGCAGCCTGGGCCAGCGCAATGATGTGACCCTGGCCGGCCTGTTCCACAAGATGGGCTGGCGCGGTACTACTTCCACCGCGCTGAACTTCGGTGACAATGGCGAGTGCGTCGGCTATCTGGTGGGCAAGCCGCATCACGGCCTGAACTACATGTTCCAGATGATGAACGAGGCCCGTATTGGCGTTGGCATGGGTGCGGTCATGCTCGGCTACGCCGGCTACCAGTACTCGCTGGACTACGCCCGCAACCGCCCGCAGGGCCGCCTGCCGGACGGCAAGGACCCGACCAGCCCGCAGGTGGCAATCGTCGAGCACACCGACGTCAAACGTATGCTGCTGACCCAGAAGGCCTACGTTGAAGGTGGCTATGACCTGGGGCTCTATGCCTCACGACTGGTCGACGACAGTGAAACCCTGCCGACCGAGCAGGAGCGCAAAGACGCCCACCAGTTGCTCGATCTGCTGACCCCGATCGTCAAGGCCTGGCCGTCAGACTACTGCCTCAAGGCCAACGAACTGGCAATCCAGATTCTTGGTGGCCATGGCTACACCCGTGAATACCCGGTCGAGCAGTACTACCGCGACAATCGCCTGAACCCGATCCATGAAGGCACCAACGGCATCCAGTCGCTGGATCTGCTGGGGCGCAAGGTGGTGATGAACAACGGCGCCGCGCTCAAGCAGCTGTCAGCCCTGATCCAGGACACCTGCCAGCGTGCTGGCGAGCATACCGAGCTGAACGGCCTGCGCGAGCCGCTGGAAAAGCTCCATGCGCATCTGGGCAAGGTGACCCTGAGCCTGCTCGGCAACCTCGGCCAGGGCAAGGTCAACGAGGCGCTAGCCAACTCAATCCTGTACCTCAACAGCTTCGGTCATATGGTGATCGGCTGGCGCTGGCTGGAACAGGCCGTTCGCGCTCAGCAGGGCCTGAATGCCGGCAACCCGGCTGATGCCGACTTCTATCGCGGCAAGCTGCAAGCCGCCCGTTACTTCCTGACTTGGGAAGTACCGAGCTGCCACCATGCACTGAACCTGCTGGAAAGCCTGGACCCTACCTGTCTGGAAATGCAGGACGCCTGGTTCTAAGCCTCAACGCTGCTTCCTTGTGCCCCGGCCACCAAGGCCGGAGCGCAAGGAAGCGCTTCCCAATACCAGCCAGTCAGACTACCCTTCTGTCAGTCACTGTCTGGAAGCTGCTTCATGCGTTATCCGCTCGTTCTTGTTCTATTCCTGTCCCTGATCTGGCCGCTGCCGGGCTTCGCCCAGTCAGACCTGGATACCACGATTGAGTCGGTGCGCACCAGCATCGAGCACCTGGCCGAAAGCGCCTTGCCCGAAGCCGAGAAGAAGGAATTGCAGGAGCTGTATCAAAGCACTTTGGGCTTTCTGCAGCGCAGCAAGACATCCGACGAAAACCTGGCCGCCCTGCGCCAGGAGCTGGATCAGGCGCCTACGGTCATCAGCGATCTGCGTCGCCAGTCCGAACAACTCAAGGTCACCGACAGCGACCAGTTGCGCCAGCGCTATACCAATCAGAACCTGGAAAGCCTGGAAGAACTGCTGGGCAACAAGGTCGGCCATATGTTCGCCTGGCAGAACGAACTGACCAGCGTCAACAGCGACCTGATTGCCGCCCAAACCCGGCCGGAACGCACCCAATCCAGCATTTCCAGCAACCAGACCCGCGAGCAGGCCATCAACGAGCAGCTTCGGCTGCTGCAGCGCCAGCCCGACAGCGCCGTTAAAAGCGCCAGACAGAGCATGCTGCGGGCCGAATTGCAAAGCCTGCAACGAGCCAACGACCTGCTGCGCCAGCGGCTGCTGGGCAACAGCGTGCTGCAGGATATCGCCACCCAGAAACGCGACCTGCTGAGTCGGCAAATCAGCGAGATCGAAACCGATCTCCAGATCCTCCAGGATGTGATCGACGACAAGCGCCGAACCCAGTCGGAACAGGCTGTCAGCGACGTGGCCAGCCAGGTACTGGAGGGTAGCGAACATCGGGTGTTGCGCGAACAGGCTGGACTCAACCGCCAGCTCAGCGAAGAGCTGCTGCGAATCACCAACCAGATGAGCGACCTGACCCGCAAGAACATCCTGACCCAGCAGCAGATCGACAGCCTGACCCAGATTGATCAGGCGCTGGAACAGCAGATCAGCGTACTGGAAGGCAGCCTGGTGCTGTCACGCATCCTCCAGCAGCAAAAACGCAATTTGCCCCAGGTCCGGGTCGACTCCAGCGTCACCGAACTGATTGCCGAATTGCGCCTGCGTCAGTTCGAGCTGACTCAGTTACGTGATGAACTGGCCACGCCCAGTGCCTATCTGGAACGAGTACTGCAACGCCTGCCGGAAAGCCTGCGCGAGGAATTGCGCCCGGACCTTGAACAGGTGGTCAACAGCCGGCCCACACTGGTCGAGCAACTAATCACCAATAGCAACAACCTGCTGAGCCTGGCCATTACCCTGCAACTGAATCAGCGCCAGCTCCAGCAACTGAGCGGCGACCTGCGCCGCACCATCGATGACCAGTTGTTCTGGGTGCCCAGCAACCGACCGATCGACAAATCCTGGCTGACCGCCCTGCCGGGCCGTATCGGCCAGCAGTGGACCGAGCTGGCTCTACTGCAGCAATCCAGCCTGCTAATCAAGGCATTGAGAGACAACCTGCTGGGTGTAGGGCTATTGATCGTCGGCCTGGGATTGTACTTCTGGCGACGACCATTGCTGCGCCGGACCTTGCGGAGCGTGCATGACGACATTGGCCATTTCCGCCGTGACAGCAGCCGACATACACCCAAGGCAATACTGCTGACTGCGCTACTGGTTACGCCCGTGCCCTTCGTGCTGGCCGGGCTGGGCCTGATTCTGAAGCTGAGTGAAACCGACGACCTGACGGCGCTGAGCGCGGCCCTGCTGCAAGCTGCGCTGGCCTGGTTCGTCCTGCATCTGCTGTACCGGGTATTCGATGCCCAGGGTATTGCCGAACGGCATTTCCGCTGGGATACCACGCTGGTGCAGCGTCTGCACCGCCTGACCCGCGACGTGGCCTGGGTCGCTCTGCCTCTGGTGGTGGTCATCGCCCTGGCCGAAGTGTTGCCCGAGCACTTGAATGACGACGTACTCGGCCGCCTGATCATGTTCTTCGGCCTGTTGGGGCTTGGGGTTCTGCTGGTGCGGCTGATGTGGCGTACCGAGCCACTCTACAGCTCTCGCCTGGTTCACCACAGCGCCACCCTGGTACTAGGCCTGACGCCCCTGATTCTGGCCGGCATGACCGCCTGGGGTTATCACTACACCTCGATCAGACTGGCTGACCGGTTCATCGACACCCTGTATTTGATCGTGGCCTGGATGCTGGTTGAGGGCACAGTAGTGCGCAACCTCAACGTTGCCGGTCGCCGGCTGGCCTATCAACGGGCACTGAGCAAGCGCCAGGCCGCGCAGCAGCAAGCCAAGGAAAGCAGCGAGGACTCAGAGATCGTCGCCGTCGAGATCCCGGAAATGGACCTCCAGCAGATCAACCAGCAATCTCTGCGACTGGCCAAACTGGGGCTGCTGCTGTTGTTCGGCGTATTGGTCTATCTGACCTGGTCTGATCTGGTCAGTGCAGCCTCCTATCTGGAGTCGATTGCCCTCTGGGAATACAACAGCGGGACCGCAGACAACCCGATGATCGTACCCATGAGCGCCGCCGATGTGCTCGGCGCGCTGGTCATCGTGGTGCTGACCATCACGCTGGCCCGCAACCTGCCGGGCCTGCTGGAAATTCTGGTGTTGTCGCGCATGGAGCTGCGCCAGGGCAGCAGCTACGCCATTACCACCCTGCTCAGCTACACCATCATCAGCATCGGTATCATCAGCGGCCTGTCGGCGCTTGGCGTGAGCTGGGACAAGCTGCAATGGCTGGTGGCCGCACTGGGTGTTGGCCTGGGCTTTGGCTTGCAGGAAATCTTCGCCAACTTCATTTCCGGCCTGATCATCCTGTTCGAGCGACCGGTACGCATCGGTGACGTGGTGACCATTGGCACGCTGTCCGGCACGGTCAACCGCATCCGGATTCGCGCCACCACCATCACCGATTTCGACCGCAAGGAAATCATCGTCCCGAACAAGACCTTCGTCACCAGCCAGTTGATCAACTGGTCGCTGAACGACACCGTGACCCGGGTGACGGTCAAGCTCGGGGCGGCCTATGGTTCGGATCTGGCGCTGATCAAGCAATTGCTGCTGCAGATCGCTGACAACAACAGCCGGGTACTCAAGGACCCGGCGCCGGTTGTACTGTTCCTCAACTTTGGTGACAGCACCCTGGACCATGAACTGCGTATTCATGTGAAGGAACTGGGTGACCGCAACCCGGCCATCGATGAAATCAACCGTGAAATCGATCGACTGTTCCGCGAAAACAACATCGAAATCGCCTTCCGCCAGGTCGACGTCAACCTGCGCACCAGCGAAGGTCTGGAGAAGCTGATCGAAAGCCGCAAGGGCTAAGGGGCTGGAAACTGCGAGCCTTGATTGGGAACGAGCCTAACGCTTGAAGCTTTGGGCTCGAAGCCTGAAAATGCCGCAGTCCACCACCTCGAGAACTCTCCGATGCCCAAAGCTTCCGAATTGAAAAAAGGCCAGATCGTGCAGGTCAACGGCCAGCCGCACATCGTCTCGCAGATCGACGTCAAAAGCCCGTCCTCGCGCAGCGGCACCACCCTGTACAAGGTGCGCTTCAACCATGTGCAGACCAAGCAGAAAGTCGACCAGAGCCTGACCGGCGATGACTTTCTGACCCCGGTGGACTTTCAGAAGCGCCCGGTTGCTTTCCTCTATCAGGATGCCGACGGCTACACCTTCATGGATAACGAAGACTTCGCCCAGTTCACCCTGAGTGCCGAACAACTCGAAGAGCAGTTGCCCTATCTGTACGAGAGTATCGAAGGTTTGTATGGCCTGCTGGTTGAAGGCAACCTGGTTGGCGTGGAGCTGCCAGCCGTGGTGGAAATGCCGATTGAAGACACCCCGCCGGCGATCAAGGGCTCTTCGGCCAGCGCCCGGACCAAGACTGCACGCTTTGCCACCGGCCTGGAAATCCAGATCCCCGAGTATCTGGAAACCGGTGAAGTGGTGCGCATCAACACCGAATCCGGCAAGTTCATGTCCCGCGCCTGAGCCGCTGCCAGCCATAACTGATTAGAAGAGAGCCCATGACCAGCCCCCACATCATTGAGCCTACCAGCCCTGCCGACGCCTGCGTGATCTGGCTGCATGGCCTTGGCGCCGACCGCTTCGACTTCGTCCCGGTAGTCCAGATGCTCGGCCTGCCGGCCGGGCATGGCATTCGCTTCATCTTTCCCCAGGCGCCGACTCGGCCGGTCACCATCAATGGCGGCTTCCCGATGCCCAGCTGGTACGACATTCTCGGCATGGCGCCAGCCCGCGCCATCAATCATGAGCAGATGCAGCAGTCGGCTGACAGCGTAGAAGCTCTGATCCAGCAACAACTGGCAGAGGGCATTGCTGCCGAGCGCATCATCCTGGCCGGTTTCTCTCAGGGCGGCGCGGTTGTGCTGCACAACGCTGCTCAGCAACGCCGGGCACTGGGCGGGGTCATGGCGCTGTCGACCTACGGCCCGACCCTGGACAGTCTGCTGGCCACCCCCGGCGCACCAGCCCTGGACATCTTCTTCGGTCACGGCCGCCACGACGACATCGTTCTGCCGGCCATGGGGCGTGATGCCTGTGAGCGCATGCAGGCTGCCGGTCACCGTGTGGAGTGGCATGACTACCCGATGACCCACGAAGTCTGCCCGCAGGAAATTGCCGACATCCGCCACTGGCTGGGCAGCCGGCTCGGTCTCTGAATCCAGCTTGCGATTCGCCAGCCAACCCCGTCATCGCGCAAGGTCCACAGTGCAGACAGGTGCGGGGTTGAACTGGCTACCTCCCCCCTGTCATCGCGAGGGCCACCGGCCCGTGGCGATCCAGATGCCTGGCGCATGCACGCGGCAACAATCCGAACTGTTCAAAAAATCACCGGCCGGAGTCTTCGCACTCTGCCCGGCTTGCATTACACTGGCCCGTTGACACTCACCCTCAAGCCAGAGAGATGCCTGTGCTTAAAGCACTAAAAAAACTATTCAACAAACCCGGAGAGCCGCTGCAGGAAGACAGCCTGCCCGATATTGAAAAACAGCAAGCGGCTACCAAGGAAAAAAGCCGAGCGCTCAGGGACAGCAAACCCCGTCAGGACAAGCCCCAGGCCGGGAAAGACGCACGCAAACCCCGACAGCAGGACAAACCCAAGCGCAAATCCCCGGCACCGGCCGAACCAGCCAAGCCATGGTCACTGCACGATTTCCAGGTCGCTCCGGCCGAAGGTAAAACCCGCTTCCACGATTTCCCGCTGCCCGACAGCCTGATGCGCGCCATTCAGGAGCAGGGCTTCAGCTATTGCACCCCGATTCAGGCTGCCGTACTGGGCAAGACTCTGCGTGGCCAGGACGCTATCGGCCGGGCCCAGACCGGCACCGGCAAGACTGCCGCGTTCCTCACCTCGACCATCTCCCAGTTGCTGGATACCCCGCCACCGGACGAACGCTTCATGGGCGAGCCGCGCGCGCTGATCATTGCCCCGACCCGCGAGCTGGTCATGCAGATTGCCAGCGACGCCGAAGGTCTGACCAAGCACTGCAAGCTCAACGTCATGACCTTCGTCGGCGGCATGGATATCGACAAGCAACTGCGTCAGCTCGAACAGCGCTACTGCGACATTCTGGTCGCCACTCCAGGCCGGTTGCTGGACTTCTGCAACCGGGGTGAAGTGCATCTGGATCTGGTGGAAATACTGGTCCTGGATGAAGCCGACCGCATGCTCGACATGGGCTTTATTCCCCAGGTTCGGCAGATCATCCGCCAGACTCCGCGCAAGGGTGAGCGCCAGACCCTGCTGTTTTCGGCCACCTTCAGCGATGACGTGATGAACCTGGCCCGGCAATGGACCGAAAATCCCGCAGTGGTCGAAATCGAGCCAGAACGCCCGGCCTCGGAAAACGTCACCCAGCAGGTCTATGCGGTCAGCGGCAGCGACAAATACAAGCTGCTGTTCAACCTGGTGACCCAGCTGGAACTGGAACGGGTGATGGTGTTCGCCAACCGCAAGGACGAAGTGCGGCGCATTCAGGAGCGCCTGGTACGCGACGGTATCGATGCCGCTCAACTGTCCGGCGACGTGCCACAACAAAAGCGCGTGCGTACTCTGGAGAACTTCAAGAACGGCAAGCTGCGAGTACTGGTGGCCACCGATGTGGCCGGACGCGGTATTCATATCGACGGCATCAGCCACGTGATCAACTACACCCTGCCGGAAGATCCCGAAGACTACGTGCACCGTATCGGTCGTACCGGGCGCGCTGGCGCCAAGGGAACCTCGATCAGTTTTGCCGGTGAGGATGATGCCTTTCAGGTGCCGCCGATCGAAGAACTGCTGGGCGGCAAGCTGGACTGCATTCCACCGGAGGAGCGTTTCCTCAAGCCGGTGCCCAAGCATCAGCACAGCGCCGAAGAACATGCCGAAATCCGCGCCAACGAGACCGCCCAGGCCGAAGCCGCCGCCCGCGCCCGCCGGCGCAGCAGCAACCGCCGCGATACCCGCCGGCGCTAAGGAAACATTGATTAATTGCACGCAAGCTCAGTAGCCCAGTTGGCGCTGACCTGTTCTGGACTGTCGATGCCCTGGACGGGCATCGTCAAGCCCCCATGGATGGGTTCACGGCGTGTCCAGAACAGGTCAGCGACAATTGGGCCAACACTGAAACAGGCTTAACCAGTGTTCCCAAAGCAAATCAATCAGGGAATGTTCCAACCGAGGCGCGGCATTTTTTCAACTGCCGGGCCGATGACTATAACGTGATTTTTTCACCCCTGCCCAGCACTGTTCGTCGATTGATGAATTAAATTTTTTTGCGCTTGTCAGCGTCACGAAAGCTGCGCTATACCTCGTTCAACCGGTTCCAACCCAAGGGTGATCCCTTGATACCCATGGGCGACGAGAACCGGCCCCGCGGACTGCCAGGTCCCGCCAGGGCACTGATACAGTTCGGAATGATCGGCCCCTTGCGAGGTGTACGCCTATGGATGCGTGCGGACATACCCGACACACTTTCTACGTCCTTGATACCAATGTCCTGATTCACGACCCCAACGCCCTGCTCAACTTCGAGGAACACCACGTCATCATCCCGATGACAGTCCTGGAAGAACTCGACAAGCTCAAATCCGGAAAATCCAGCACCGCCGCTGACTGCCGCCAGGCAATTCGCGTGATCGACAAGACCCTGAATGATGCACCACCCGACCAGGTTGAACAGGGCGTACCGATCCAGCGCGGCAAACTCGGCCTCAACGGCACGCTGGCAATCCTGATGGAAAAAGCGCCGACACCCTCGCTCTGCCTACCCAACGACCTCAACGACAACAAGATCATCAACCAGCTTTGCCTGCTAAAACAGCTTCACCCCGAAGATCGCATCGTCCTGGTCTCCAAGGACATCAACATGCGCCTGAAGGCGCGTGGCTGCGGGATCGATGCCGAGGACTACCACACCGACCAACTGCTCGACGACATTGATCTGCTGGCCCGTGGTTACCATCAGGTTGAAGGCTCATTCTGGGACCGGGTTACCAAGGTCGAAACCCGGCAGTTGAGTGGCCAGACCCTGCACGATGTGCAACTGACCGACAACCTGCCCGCCCTGCACATCAACGATTTCATCATCGACGATCAAGGGTTCATCGGCTGGGTCAAATCAATCCAGGGTGGTCAGTTGTGTATCCGTGATCTGCATCAGGAGCCGCTGCTGCATCAGGAAGCCTGGGGCCTGCGCCCACGCGACGTGTTCCAGGCACTGGCCATGTACGCCCTGCTCGATCCAGACATCCATCTGGTCAACCTGACCGGCGCTGCCGGCTCGGGCAAGACCATCCTGGCGCTGGCCGCAGCCATCGAGCAGACCATGGTCAGCAAGACCTACCGGCGGATCATTGCCACCCGCAGCACCCAGGGCCTGGACGAAGACATTGGTTTTCTGCCCGGCACCGAAGCGGAGAAAATGGAACCCTGGCTCGGCGCGATCACCGACAATCTGGAAGCCCTGCACCTGGATGACGAGTGCACCCACAGCAGTGTCGATTACATCCTCGACCGGGTGCCGCTACAGTTCAAATCCCTGAACTACATTCGCGGTCGCAGCTTTCAGCAGAGCTTCATCCTGATCGACGAAAGCCAGAACCTCACCCCACACCAGATCAAGACCATCATCACCCGCGCCGGTAGTGGCTCAAAGGTGGTCTGCCTGGGCAACCTGGCGCAGATCGACACGCCCTATCTCAACGCCACCAGCTCAGGCCTGACCTACCTGACCGAATGCTTCAAGGACTTCCCCCACGGTGTGCACATTCACCTGCAGGGCGTTCCGCGTTCGCTGTTGGCCGAGTATGCGGAGAGTCATCTGTAAAACCCTTCACCGGAGGCTGGCAGCCCCAGCCTCCGGCCTTCTGGGTCATTGCCGGGCTATTCCAGGGTAAACCACTGTACTTCGACGCGGCGATTGAGATCGCTGTTGCTACCGACCGGCTCTTCCCAGCCACGCCCGACCAGCTCGATCCGGTCACGCTCAATGTCAGGGTGACGTTCCAGCAGCGCATCGGCCACCGCCTGGGTACGTTGACGTGACAACTCCATGGCCTTCATCGCCATGGCGCGCACCAGCGCCGGTCCACCCTGACGTTCGAACTCGGGCACGCTCTGGTCATCGACGTGCCCTCTCAGCAGCACCATTGAACCCGGACTGACCTGCAGGAAGCGCTTGATATCATCCAGAAACGCCTGGTTCTCGCTGGCCCGCGCATCCAGTACCGCTGAGTTGGGGTTGAAAAAGAAGCGGATGTCCTTGCTGAGCAGGGCATCACCCTCAATCGCTACACGGCTATGAGTCTTGATCGGCGCAATGGCAATGCTCTGACCGGCATAGATGCCACGAGCTTCCAGCGCTTGCAGAGCGGCCAGATCGACGAAACGGGCCGGATCGGACGGGTTGCGGATCAGGTTGCCGTAAGCCAGCACGGAAGACTGGAAAATACCCTGGTAGGAGCCGGCCGAGTCAATGGTGCCTTCGAAAAAGGCCTTGTTCTCCGGCACGTTGCTGAAGTGCACCTTGCCAAGCTCATCCCGCGTCTCGTCCTCGCTCCAGCCAAAAGCCCGGCCAACCAGAGCCAGATGAGCCTCTGGGGCTTCACGCAGTTGCTGGTTACCTTCCATCAGGCCATGCACCAGGCCTTCGACCATGCGCGGCTGACTTTCGGCAAAGCCCTTGTTGACCAGCAACAGGTCGGCGATGACCAGCAGGTTGCGGTTTGAGACCAGCATTTTCGCCAGGCCGCGCGACTCTGCCACAACCTGATCGGTACGCGGCGACCAGCCCACACAACCGTTCAGACGCCCGGTGCCAGCCTCCAGCACCTGTGCGTAGGCGTCGCAGGCAACCACCGCATCCTCATAAAACACCAGCCCAAGCTCAGCCGCACCCGGACGTGCATCCAGATCATCCAACACCCGGATCGGCACACCGGCCTCGGAAGCCAGATAACGGATGAAGAAGTCGCTCTCATTGAATTGGCTTGCTGCCAGCACCTTGCCCTTGAGCTGGTTAATGCTGGTGATGCCCTGATCTACCACGACCTGATTGGCGCCCCGTGAGAAGGCAATCTGGGCCGGCACCTTGACCTCGAACTGACGCCCCAACACAGCCAGCACATCGGCGGTGGTGACCGAAGCCCCGACCTGACCGCTGTTGAGCTTCGACCAACCCTCTTCTTCACTCAAGGTCAGCCGCACCTGAAAGCCGTACTCACGGGCAAAAATCGAGTCCGGATTAGGCTCCAGCCCGCCGTTGGCGACGACCAAGCCGGCGTAACCGGCGTATTCACTGATGTCCACATCAACCACACCGCCCTGCGGCACATAGGGCGCAGCCGGGGCCAGCGTCGGCAAACTTTGCAGTGGTGCCTCAGGCACCGGCGCACCGGAGGCGGGGGCAGAGTCCAGGGTTATGTCAGCCGCACTTTCCTGATGGCCATCCCCATCCTGAGCGAGCATCCACACGCCCATGCCGACCAGGACCGCAACCAGCATGAAGAAAACAAAGATGCCGGCAACCGAACCGGCCTGCCGCTGTCGCAGCTCTTTCATGAACAATCTCCTTTTGTGATAAGCATCAGGCATCCCTTGCAGCATCAGGGCAATGCGCGCAGCCGGCTAAGTTACTTGACTCGCCGTTGCAACGAAAGCCCTTGAGGGTGATTAGCCGCTTCTATCAAACCAATACACACGCTCTTATGCGGCTTGCGGCATAATAGGCCCCAGCTATTAACGGAGGTGCTTTTATGCTGATGGTCATTTCCCCGGCCAAGACCCTGGATTACGACACCGCGCCGGTGATCAGCGATTACACCGAGCCACGCTTTGTCGAACACAGCCAGGCACTGATCAAGATCCTGCGCGACAAGTCGGTACAGGACATTGCCGAGCTGATGTCGTTGTCAGACAAGCTGGCCGCGCTCAACGTCGCCCGCTACGGCAGCTGGCACCCGCAGAGCACGCCCGAGAATGCCAAGCAGGCGCTGCTGGCCTTCAAGGGGGATGTCTATACCGGACTTAACGCCGAGGACTTCGAGGCTGAGGATTTCGCCTTCGCCCAGCGTCACCTGCGCATGCTGTCAGGCCTCTACGGGCTGCTGCGCCCACTGGATCTGATGCAGCCGTATCGACTGGAAATGGGCACCAGGCTGGCCAACCCACAGGGCAAGGATCTGTATGCATTCTGGGGGGATCAGATCAGTGAATGGCTGAACCAGGACCTGGCTGAACAGGGCGATCAGGTGCTGCTCAACCTGGCCTCGCAGGAATACTTTGGCGCAGTCAAACCCAAGGCGCTGAACGCCCGGGTGATCAATACCGAGTTCCGCGACCAGAAGAACGGTCAGTACAAGATCATCAGCTTCTACGCCAAAAAGGCCCGTGGCCTGATGGCCCGCTACGTGATCAAGGAGCGCCTGACCGATCCGCAAGCGCTAAAGGACTTCAACCTGGACGGCTACTACTACGACCCGGCCAGCTCCAGCAACGACAAGCTGGTGTTTTTACGCGACGAGCAGAGCTGAGCCCACTGGATCGCCACGGGCCTGCGGCCCTCGCGATGACGGGGAAGAGGTGCGAACCCTGCCTACACGGACTCCCGCCCAGGACAAGGGTACAGCCTCGTCCCCGCCAGAAGCGTACAGCCCTCCGCTTCTGCCGAGGAAAAAGAGCGCACGCCAGGGGAGCGAGCGCAGCCCACACGCAGGGCACCACCGCCTCCCGTCATTGCGAGCCGCGTAGCGGCGTGGCAATCCAGAGCGGGGTCGATCAGCTATCAAAACCCGGGTAAAGCCGCTGCACCTTGCGCAGCAGAGCCGGCCAGGCCAGGTTGGCGCCAGCGCCCTTGGTAACGTCGCGCATGCTCTGAATCGCGCTATCAAGAATCACCTGCGGAATCGGAATCAGCTCACTGCCACCGGCCTGAGCCTGGACCTGAATCTCGCAGCAACGCTGCAGGGTATACATGCCCAGGAAGGCTTCAGCGACGTTGCGGCCACAGGTCATCAGACCGTGGTTGCGCAGCACCATGTTCTTGGTCATGCCCAGATCCTTCTGCAGGCGAGCTTTCTCGTCCTCACGCAGGGCCACACCCTCATAGTCGTGGTAGGACAGACTGCTGAGTACAAACAGTGCCTGCTGGGAAATCGGCAGAATGCCGTCCTTCTGCGCCGACACACCAACACCGGCATTGGTGTGAGTGTGCAGCACGCAACCAACATCGTGGCGCACCTCATGCACAGCGCTGTGGATGGTGAACCCGGCCGGATTGATATCGTAGGGCGAGTCCATCAGCTTGTTGCCTTCCAGGTCGATCTTGACCAGGTTGGAGGCGGTAATTTCTTCAAACATCAAGCCATAGGGGTTGATCAGGAAGTGCTCGGTGCCCGGGATCTTGGCTGAGATATGAGTGAACACCACATCATCCCAACCGTACATGGCGACCAGGCGGTAGCAGGCGGCCAGATCGACACGGGTCTGCCATTCCTCGGCGCTGACCTGATCCTTGACGTCGAGTACCGGCAGGTTCTGCATTGCATTCATCGGGCTATCCTCTTGTGATTGTTGGGATCACTGATCCACAGCCGGCCAAGATGCGGCATACTGTCGCGATCAGTCATAGGGGGAGTCTAGACCGTGACCACGAAGCGGACTGTCTCGCAATTTACAGTGTCGGGCAAAGCCGAAGATCATAAGTTGGCCAAGCTGCTACAGGACAACCGCTGGTTCAGCGAATTGCCACAGCCGGTGCTCGACGATATTCAGGCCCAGGCCCGTTATCGCAAGCTGGAAGATGGCGAGTGCGTCTACGCCAAAGATGATATGCCCGATGGCCTGTACGGGGTACTCAGTGGTGCGGCCCGGATCAGCAACATCGGCCAGGACGGACGCGAGGCGGTACTGGCAATTCTCAGCCCGGGTAGCTGGTTCGGTGAGGTGTCGCTGTTCGATGGCCTGCCGCGCTCACATGATACCCACGCCAGCGGCCCGACCGAACTGCTGTTCATTCCACGCCAGAATTTTCAGCAGTTGCTGGAACGTCATGCCGAGCTTTACCCGCTGTTCATGCGCCTGCTCTGCCGCCGTCTGCGGCTGTCATTCACCATGCAGGAAGACAGCGCCCTGCTGCCACTGCCATCGCGCCTGGCCAAACGTCTGCTGATGCATGCCCACAACTACGGCCAGACCGAAGACTCCGGCGGCCGGCTGGCCGTGCAACTGTCTCAGGAATCTCTGGGGCTGATGCTCAACAGCTCACGGCAAAGCATCAACAAGCTGCTCAAGCGCCTGGAAGCAGCCGGCTGGCTACAGATCCGCTACGGCCTGATCATCATCGCCGATGAACAGGCCCTGGCCCAGTTGGCCAACGGCGAGCAGCCGGAAGACGTCAGCCCTTGAGCAGTGCGGCCAGCTCGTCGATCCAGGGCTCGGCGTCCAGTTCGGGGGTCACGGTTTCACTGGCATCCAGTTGCAACATGGGCAGCGCCTCACGGGCCTGCAACTCCAGCATCAGCTCGCGCAGCAGTTGGCCACCCTGGCAGAAGGTATCGCCATAGGAGGAATCGCCCAGGGCGATCACACCGAACGGTACGCCAGTAAACAGCGGGAAGCGATCCTGCAGTTCGTGATAGAACGGCAGCAGACTGTCGGGCAACTCGCCCATGCCGGTGGTCGACGTACACAACACAATGGCTTCAGGCTGGCTGGCCAGCAGCGCATCCACCGTTGCCGGCTTGACCCGGCTCACCTGCAAACCGGCTGCGGCCAGACGCGCGGCGGCCTCATCGGCGACCAGATCTGCTGTGCCATAAACCGAACCACTGACTACCGTAACCTGCATAAACGCCCCCATGACTGTTGAACGGGGGCTATTATGCCGGATTAGGGACCGGACTGCCCGGCCATGGACAGCCAGACCCGATCCGATAGAATGTCAGCAAACCCTATGAGAGCGCTGCGGCAATGATCAATGCCAAACTACTGCAAATGGTGGTCAATGCATCCAACGACGGCATCGTGGTGGCCGAACAGGAAGGCGACGACAACATTCTGATTTACGTGAACGAAGCCTTCGAGCGGCTGACCGGCTTCAAGGCCGAGGACATTCTTTACCAGGACTGCCGTTTCCTGCAGAAAGACGATCGCGACCAGCCCGGGCTGCGCAACATTCGCGAGGCGATCAATACAGGTCGCCCCTGCCGTGAGGTGATACGCAACTACCGCAAGGACGGCTCGCTGTTCTGGAATGAACTGTCGATCACACCGGTGTTCAACGAAGCCGACCAGCTCACCTACTTCATCGGCATTCAGAAGGATGTCACCGCCCAGGTCGAAGCCCAGCAGCGGTTACAGGAACTGGAAGCCCAGGTAGCCCAGCTCAAGCAGCAACTGGCAGCCCGGAACGATCAGGGCTGATCCAGACGACCGCCCAGTAACGCCCGCAGACGCCAGG
The DNA here is from genome assembly GCF_003586265.1 of Pseudomonas jilinensis. Taxonomy (NCBI): domain Bacteria; kingdom Pseudomonadati; phylum Pseudomonadota; class Gammaproteobacteria; order Pseudomonadales; family Pseudomonadaceae; genus Pseudomonas; species Pseudomonas jilinensis. The sequence continues at coordinate 16,063 of NZ_QJSA01000022.1, forward strand.
TCAGACCCTGGTCCAACTCACCCAGCAGCACCACGCCCTGCTTGCTCAGGGCCGCGCTCTGCTGCTGGCAAGCATCCCCTACCAACGCCAGCGGGCACTCCAGCGCCTGCTCCAGGCGGCGCAGGGTGGTCAGCACCCCGCCCTCCAGAGGCTGATCGGCGTACAACAGCACGGCGGCATAGCCATCCGCCGGGATATGGCCAGCCAAACTCGCCAACCCCACCGGCTCGAACAGACTGACAGGCGCGGCATCAGCATCGGCAATCAGCGCCGCCGCCAGCAATAGCTCCAGCTCTTGCTGAGGTCCCGGCAGATTGATCAACAGCACACTGGGCGCTTCTGGGCTGTGATAGGCAATCCGCTGGAACAGCCGGCTGCGCAAGAAACCATCCAGCAAAGCCCAGCAGGCCGGTCCGGTACTCTGCGAGCGTTCACGCCAGATTCGCCAGACCGGCAGCAGAACATCGGCAAAGGCTACCGCCAGCGGAAAACTGGCCATGATCTGACCATAGACCGACTCCAGTTGGCGCACGTCAAACCCCGCCAACGCTGCATGCAACCGCTCGCGCCAGATCCGCAGTGCAGCCGGCAAGGGCTCGGCATCGGCAGTGGCTGCCGGTTCAGGTAGTGGCTGCCGGTCGATGACCGACGCTACCTTGCTGACCGTAACGCCCCGCTTGATCCAGGCGGTAATGGCCCGCACCCGCTCGATATCGGCCATCGAGTACAGGCGGTGACCACTGTCGGTCCGGTGCGGGATCAATAATCCATAGCGGCGCTCCCAGGCTCGCAGGGTCACCGAGTTGACTCCGGTCAGGCGCGACACTTCACGGATCGGATAAAGCTCCTCCTGCTCCAGTCGCTCGAGCGGGCAGCCTTCTGTATTGGCGCTATCATCGGTCATGTTGGCATGCTGTCTGTTGTCCGCCGACAGGCGGTGTTGGCTCAAACGGAACACGGCGTTAATTAAGTTGTACCAGTATTGTACAACAGCGCAAACACTGTAACACTTTGCAGAACAACCAGAGCGGTTAAAGGCATCCGGACCACAACGCGCTACAGTCCCGGGCGGGTTTGCATGATAATATTCATCGCCCGTCCAGAACATGGACATCCAGAAGGCTGAAGATGAACGACACCCCAGCAGTGCTGATTACCGGCGGCGCCCAACGCGTTGGCCTGCACTGTGCGCGTCGGTTCGTCGAGGACGGCTACCCGGTGATCATCACCTGCCGTCGGTTGCGCCAGGAGTGGCAGGCAAATCCGTTACAGGGCATTGAGCCGATCCTCGCCGACTTTTCCACCCAGGCCGGAATCGAACGGCTGGTCGCTCAGCTCCACGAGCGCGGCACCCGGTTGCGGGCACTGATTCACAATGCCTCGCTCTGGCTCGATGATAGCCATGCCAGTGAAGGCTTCCAGCAGATGTTCATGGTCCACATGCAGGCCCCCTATCTGCTGAACCTGGCCTGCGCCGACCTGTTCCCCAGCGACCAGCCGGCCGACATTATCCACCTGGGCGATGACGTGACCCGTCGCGGCAGTGCCAAACATATCGCCTACGCCGCCAGCAAATCCGGCCTGGAAGGAATGACCCGCTCCTTCGCGGCCCGTTTCGCACCACGGATCAAGGTCAATGCCATCGCCCCGGCTCTGATCATGTTCAACGACGGCGACAGCCCCGCCTATCGGGAACGGGCACTGGCCAAATCGGCCCTGGGTATCGAGCCCGGGCCGGAAGTGGTCTACCAGTCCATTCGCTACCTGATGGACAACCCTTACGTCACAGGTACCTGCCTTGAGCTGAACGGCGGCAGGCACCTCAAATAATCAGTACGGAATTTCCGCCATGAGCCTTGAAAAACTGACCCAGAATTATCACGACATCCTCTCCAACCTTGGCGAGGACCCAGACCGTGGTGGCCTCAAGGACACCCCCAAACGGGCAGCCAAGGCCATGCAATTCCTGTGTCGCGGCTATGACCAGTCGTTGGAGGAAATCGTCAACGGCGCGCTGTTCGAGTCGGACAACGATGAAATGGTGATCGTCAAGGACATCGAGCTGTACTCGCTGTGCGAACATCACATGCTGCCCTTTATCGGCAAGGCTCACGTCGCCTACATTCCGACCGGCAAGGTCATCGGCCTGTCCAAGGTTGCCCGCATCGTCGACATGTTCGCCCGGCGCCTGCAAATCCAGGAGAACCTGACCCGGCAGATCGCCGAAGCCCTGCAGTCGGTTACCGAAGCACGCGGCGTTGCGGTCGTGATCGAAGCCAAGCACATGTGCATGATGATGCGCGGCGTCGAGAAGCAGAACTCATCGATGTACAGCTCGGTCATGCTTGGCGCTTTCCGCGAATCGGTCAACACCCGCCAGGAGTTCCTGCAACTGATCACCCGAGGCCAGTAAGTCATGCAGCAGATTACTCCCGGCCTGGCCAGAATCCGGATCAAGAACCTGCGCCTGCGTACCTATATCGGTATCAATGAAGAGGAAATCCTCAACCGCCAGGACGTAGTGATCAACGCGACCATTCTCTATCCTGCAAACCAGGCGGTAGAGGTCAACCAGATTGACCAGGCGCTCAATTACCGGACCATCACCAAGGCCTTTATCCAGCATGTCGAAGCCAATCGCTTCGCCCTGCTCGAACGCCTGACTCAGGAACTGCTGGATATCGTCATGGCTCATGCCCAGGTGCGCTATGCCGAGGTCGAAGTCGACAAGCCCCACGCCCTGCGCTTTGCCGATTCGGTCTCGATCACCCTGAGCGCCAGCCGCGACTGACACCGCCTGGCCAGCCTGGGAGGCAGCCTGGGAGGCAGCCTCGGCCAGGATCAATTATGCTTTTCAAAGACCGGGCAACGATTGCCCGGCCCAAAGCCTGCCAGTATCATCCATGCCAGTCCTGACCCACGCGGAGTAGATCATGACCAATCAAGAGCGCATCGAACTGGAAGCCGCCGCCTTTCGCAACCTGGTGAGCCACCTGCGCAGCCGCAAGGACGTGCAGAACATCGACCTCATGACCCTGGCCGGCTTCTGCCGTAACTGCCTGGCCAAGTGGTACAAGGCCGCCGCCGACGACATGGATATCGCCATCAGTATCGACGAAGCCCGCGAAGCCATCTACGGCATGCCCTACGCCGACTGGAAAAGCAAATACCAGAAAGAAGCCACCCCCGAGCAACAAGCCGCATTCGACAAGGCCCAGAAATAATGCAAAGCACGCAGTTCATCGCCAGCCTGGGTACGCCCAGCCACCGTTTTGCCGACACCCTGGCATTCATTGACGCCCACTACGACTATCAGCCCAGCGCCTTTCGCAACGGCGATGTCGACAACAGCGCCGAACAGAACCAGGGGTCGTGCAAGGTCCTGGCCATGGCCCTGGATCTGGGCCTGAGCGATCAGCAGGCTCTGCTGTGCTTTGCCGAGCACTATCAGGCCGTACTCGACGATCCCCACGGCGATGCCCACGGCAACATCCGCGCGCTGATGCGCCATGGCCTGGCCGGGGTCAGTTTCGAGCAACGCCCTCTCGCTCGCCGCCAACCGGAACAAGGTTGATGAACGACTGATGGCAGTCAAACTCCTCAACCCCGAAGGCGACTTTCCCGCTGCCGGCCTGCTGCGCAGGCTGGCCGGAATGTTCTACGACTTTCTGTTGTGCGTCGCACTGGTCATGGTGCTGACCCTGGGCTACCAGCAAGGGCTGCTACGCGCCCTGTATGGCGCCGACACCCTGCTGGCGATGTCCGAAGCCGGCCAACTCGACCGCGACCCACTGCTCGGCGTACTGCTGCTGCTCAGCCTGCTCACGTTCTTCATTGGCTTCTGGAGCTGGAAAGGCCAGACCCTGGGCATGCAGGCCTGGCGCGTCAGACTGCAGCAGCCCGACGGCCGTTCGATCACCCTGCGCCAGGGCCTGATCCGCTTCTTCGTCGGCCTGGCCTCCTGGCTATGCGGCGGCCTCGGCCACCTGTGGATGCTCTGGGACAAGCAGTCCCGCAGCTGGCAGGACATCGCCTCGGGTACGCAGTTGGTTAGATTGCCCAAGCGATAAGGGAACGGCCTAAAGCGGGTACTCCACATACTGCGCCATCAGGTTCGGGCG
>NZ_QJSA01000023.1:0-15879 GCF_003586265.1 Pseudomonas jilinensis
TAGTCGACCACGCGCTTAACGGCGACGAGGATTTTCATGGACGCTAGTCCTCCACAGGTCTATGAGACGCCCGAGGGCGCATGACATTCAAAGGGGTGCATAGCATACCGGGCGCAGGTCGTGCCCGATAGTGCGAACCGTCATAAAATGATGACGTTTCGGCCAAAATAACGGCTTTTATGCCGTTATTCTGGCCGAATACCGAGTGTTACGCTGCGTCGATCTGACTGGCGTAGGCTTCCAGGTGGTGGTCATCATCACCGAACTGGTGGCTGATCATCACCAGGCGCTTGGCGTAGTGGGCGCCGTTGTACTCCCAGGTCATGGCGATACCGCCATGCAACTGGATGCACTGTTCGGCAACATAACGCGCGGCGCGGTTGACGATGAACTTGGCGGCGGCCAGCTTGGCGCTGCGCTCGGCGCTGTCTTCGTCATCGGCCAGACAGGCAGCGAGGATGGCCATCGAGGTGGCACGCTCCAGCTCGCTGACCATGTCGACCATGCGGTGCTGCAGGACCTGGAACTTGCCGATCGGCACGCCGAACTGCTTGCGGGTCTTGAGGTAGTCCAGGGTCAGATCGCAGGCTGTGCGCATGGCACCTACGGCCTCGGCACACAGCGCGGCGATGGCGCGGCCGCTCTGGTAGCGGATGGCGTCAAAGGCTTCACCAGCGGCGCCGAGCAGTTCACCCTTGACGTTGTCGAGGGTCAGCTCGCAAGCCTTGCGGCCATCGACGGTAGCGTAGACGCGGCGGCTGACGCCGGCAGCGCTGGGGTCGATAACGAACAGGCTGATGCCTTGCTGATCGCGCACGTCACCGGCGGTGCGGGCCGAGACCAGGATTTTGCCAGCGGTTTGGCCGCCAATCACCACGCCCTTGCGGCCGCTCAACACCCAGTCGCCGCCCTGTTGGGTGGCGGTGGTGGTGACGTTGGCCAGATCGTAGTGGCTGTTCAGCTCATCCAGGGCTACGGCAGCCTGCAGCTCGCCAGTGGCGATGGCGCCGAGCAGCTCTTCCTTCTGGGTGTCGTTGCCCAGTTGGCTGATCAGGCCGCCGGCCAGGATCACCGACTCCATGTAAGGCTCCAGGCAGATACCCTTGCCCAGCTGTTCCATGATCAGCATGGTTTCCACGCCGCTGCCACCAAAGCCACCCAACTCCTCGGAGAAGGGAATGGCGGTCAGGCCCAGCTCGCCGAGCTGCTGCCAGAAGGCGGTGCTGAAACCGGCTTCGCTTTGGCTGAATTTGTTCCGGCTTTCGAAGTCGTATACGTCACGAACCAGGCGCTCGGCAGTTTCCTGCAGCATCTGTTGTTCTTCGGTCAATTTGAAATCCACGGTCGGCCTCCTCAGAGCTCAAGAATCATTTTCGAGACGATGTTCTTCTGGATCTCGTTGGATCCGCCGAAGATCGACAGTTTGCGCATGTTGAAGTACTGCGAGGCCGGTGCGGCGGCATAGTCGTCGACCAGGAATTCGCCGTCGTAGTCCAGCTCCAGCTCTTCCGGCAGGAAGGGCAGGGCATACGGACCCAGTGCCTTGCGCATCAGGTGAGTAATGGCCTGACGGATTTCGGTGCCCTGGACCTTGAGAATCGAGCTTTCCGAACCCGGTACGCCACCTTCGGAGGCGGCGGCAACGATGCGCAGGGTGCTCATTTCGGCGGCCATCAGCGACATTTCCACTTCGGCGATCTGGCTGCGGAACAGTGCGTCTTCGATCAACGGGCGGCCATTTTTCTGCTGCTTGCTGGCGATGCGCTTGAGCTGGCGCAGGGCAGCCTTGGAGGCGCCGATGCCGGCCAGTCCGGTACGCTCGTGGGTCAGCAGGTACTTGGCGCAGGTCCAGCCCTTGTTCTCTTCACCGACCAGATTCTCGACCGGCACCTTGACGTCGTCGAAGAATACTTCGTTGACTTCATGGTCGCCGTCCAGGGTGATGATCGGGCGTACGGTGATGCCAGGGGTGGCCATGTCGATCAGCAGGAAGGAAATCCCGCGCTGCTGCTGGGCTTCCGGGTCGGTGCGCACCAGACAGAAAATCCAGTTGGCGTGCTGGCCCAGGGTGGTCCAGGTTTTCTGGCCGTTGACGATGTAGTAGTCGCCATCGCGCACGGCGCGAGTCTTCAGCGAGGCCAGGTCGGAACCGGCGCCCGGCTCGGAGTAACCCTGACACCACCAGTCGGTGCCGTCGAGAATGCGCGGCAGATACTTGGCTTTCTGCTCTTCGGTGCCGAACTTGATGATCACCGGGGCGACCATGTTGACGCCGAACGGCACCAGACGCGGTGCGCCAGCAGCGGCAGACTCTTCGTCGAAGATGTGCTTTTCGATCGGGCCCCAGGTGGTGCCGCCGTGCTCGACCGGCCAGCCGGGCGCGTACCAGCCCTTGTTGGACAGAATTTTCTGCCAGCGCTGGTGGTCTTCCTTGGACAGATGCTTGCCAAGCTTGACCTTGGCAGCGATATCGGCAGGCAGTTCCTGTTTCAGGAATTCACGCACTTCATCGCGGAAGGCGAGCTGTTCGGGAGAAAAATGGATTTCCATTGTGAGTCCTCGTTGTAATACGGGTATCCGGCGGCCGGCACTGGGCCGGCCGCACTGATTCATCAAAGATCAGCGAACTTGCGTCCTTCCTTGGCCAGCTTTTCCAGCAGCGCGGCTGGCTTCCACCAGGCGCCATGCTGCTCGTGGAACTCGCAGATCCGGGCATAGACACGATCCAGGCCAATGGCATCAGCATAGAACATCGGCCCGCCCTGATGGGCTGGGAAGCCGTAGCCGTTGAGGTAGATCACGTCGATATCGCTGGCGCGCTGGGCAATGCCTTCCTCAAGGATTTTGGCGCCCTCGTTGATCAGCGCGTAAATGGTGCGCTCAATGATGTACTCGTCAGTCAGCTGACGACGCTCGATACCCTGCTCCTTCGACGCGGCATCGAGAATCGCCGGCAGCTCGGGGTTGGGCAGCGGGGTACGCGAACCCTTTTCATAGACGTAGAAGCCCTTGCCGGTTTTCTGGCCCAGCATGCCGGCCTCGGCCATTTTGTCGAGGATGGTCGGCAGCTTGAACTCGGCCGGCAGGCTCTGACGCTGACGGGTACGAATAGCCAGGCCGATATCCAGACCGGACAGGTCGCGCATGGCGAACGGGCCCATGGCCAGGCCGAACTTGCGCAACGCGCCGTCGATCTGCTCCGGGGTGCCGCCTTCTTCCAGCAGGAACTCGGACTCGCGACCGTACTGGAACACCATGCGATTGCCGACGAAACCGTCGCACACGCCGACCGGCACCGAAACCTTCTTCAGTTTCTTGCCGATGGCCATGGCGGTGGCCAGCACTTCATGGCTGGTCTTGGCGCCGCGCACCACTTCCAGCAGGCGCATGACATTGGCCGGGCTGAAGAAGTGCAGGCCGACCACGTCCTCGGGACGCTTGGTGAACTCGGCAATCTTGTTCAGATCCAGCGAGCTGGTGTTGGAGGCCAGGATGGCGCCGGGCTTGCAGTTGGCATCCAGGGCTTCGAAGACCTTCTGCTTGACGCCCATGTCCTCGAACACCGCCTCGACCACCACGTCGACGTCAGCCAGGTCGGCGTAATCGGTCACGCCGCTGATCAGGCTCATGCGTTTTTCCAGCGCGTCCTGGGTCAGGCTGCCACGCTTGACGCTCATGCCGTAGGTATCACGGGCACGCTCGATGGCCTTGTCGCGGGCCTCGCTGCTGATCTCGAGGATCTTCACCGGAATGCCGGCGTTGGCAAAGCAAATGGCGATGCCGACGCCCATGGTGCCGCCACCAATGACGGCGGCGCTGTTGATGGCGCGTACCGGCGTGTCCTTGGGCAGATCGTCGATCTTGGAAGCCTGACGCTCAGAGAAGAACGCATGCACCAGTGCCGCGCGCTGTGGTGATACCAGGCACTCGCCGAACAGTTCGCGCTCGCGCTTCAGACCTTCGGTCAGCGGGAGGGTAAAGGCGGCTTCGACGGCGGAGACGCAGCGTTGCGGCGAGAACAGACCGGGCATCTTCTTCTCGATTTCGGCGCGTTTGGCGGCTACGGCGGCGGCATTGTCGGCGCCGTCGAGCTTGTCGGTGCGCTCGCCGGTGCGGCGCGGGCCCTTGCCCTCGGCCAGCAGTTTTTCGGCGAAGGCGATGCCGGCGGCGGTCAGGTCACCATCGACCAGTTCATCGATAACACCCAGTTCGAGGGCTTCGCTGGCGCTGATCGGGTTGCCGCTGACAATCATGTCCAGGGCCTTGGCCACGCCAACCAGACGCGGCAGACGCTGGGTGCCGCCGGCGCCCGGCAGCAGGCCAAGCTTGACTTCCGGCAGGCCGACCTTGGCGCTCTTGACGGCGATCCGGTAATGACAGCTGACCGCCACTTCCAGGCCACCGCCCAGCGCGGTGCCGTGGATTACCGCGACGCTGGGCTTGTTGCCGGACTCGATACCGTTGACCACTTCGGGCAGGCTCGGCTCCTTCGGCGGCTTGCCGAATTCCTTGATGTCGGCACCGGCCATGAAGGTCGCGCCTTCACAGACCAGCACAATGGCTTTGACTTCAGGATCGGCCTCGGCGGCCTGGAAGCTGTTCTGCAGGCCTTCACGCACGGCAATGCCCAAGGCGTTGACCGGCGGATTGTTGACTCTGACGACCGCGATGGGCCCCTGGCGTTCCAGTGTGACCACGTCCGACATGCTGAACCTCCGTTGGGTGTTTATTTTGCGTTTCACTATGCGAAATAATGAAATCATGTTTCGCTAGGCAAAATACAAAAAATAAAACCGCTTGTCGATGCCCCGGACGGGAGAAATGGGGATTTATTAGTAAAGGTGATGAGCAGCAGCTGCGCCAGAGCCTGTCCGACGGCTGGTGTAGTGACCGTGACAATCCATACGGCGCAGGGTGTCTCGCAATGAGGCAGGAGAGCTGGGCGTCAGACGCCCAGTCGTTCGATATCGCGGGCCAGCATGGCGAGCTGGTGGGCGAGCTGGTTCTTGACCTTTTCTTCCGACACCAGATACGACGGCGCACCACAGGTCAGAGCCATGATGGTGCCGTCCTGCAGAAACAGCGGTACCCCGGCGGCATTGACGTTGCGGTCCCAGTCGCCGAGTGACAGGCAGAAGCCGTGTTGGGCGTAGTCGGCAAAACCCTGCGCCAGGCCTTTTTCCAGCTCCGGCCAGGTGTCCGGGTTGCGGGCCTTGATCGCATCCAGCACATGCTGGCGCTCTTCGTCCTTCATCGCCGCCAGGTAAGCCCGACCGGCAGCGGTGGTGGCCAGCGGCAGACGCACGCCAACGTCCATGCGCAGCGAGGTGGTCTCGGCCGGCCGGCAGTTCTCGACATAGATCATCGACAGCCGGTCACGACAGGTCAGACCCACCGAGGTATTGGTGGTGCGGGCGAATTCGTCCATGTATGGCTTGGCCAACTGGCGCACGCGCAGATTGGAGACGTAGGCGTAACCCAGGGCCAGAACACCGGAGTCGAGCTGATACTTTTCCAATTGCGGGGAATAGCTCAGGTAGCCCAGCTTGGTCAGCGTATAGGTCATGCGCGAGACCGTAGGCTTGGGCAGGCCGGTAATCCGGGCAATATCCTGATTGCCCATCACCACCGCACCCTGACTGAAGGCGCGCAGCACATCCAGGCCGCGTGACAGGGCTTCTACGAATTTGCGGTCCTTGCCGGCGGCGGGGTCCTTGAGTGTTTCCAGATCGTCGTTCATGGGGCCTGCTTATACTAGATGTTGGAGCCGGAGGCATTTTGGCCGCCGGAGCGCCCGATTGTTCGAACCGGGCAAATTATTGTTGTTGTAAAGGGTGAACGATACCAGAGTCCGGCGTTCTGCACAGCGGTACGCGTTCGAGTTTGTCTCAATCATTGCACAGTGTCAGGTAATAGAATAGCATCTTTTTGGTATCGTGTTTCGCACAGTAAAATAATAGTCCACAATCAGAGGTTAAGATGTCGACACCCTCACAGTCTGTTGTCGGCGCTCGGCTGGCCGAGCTGGGTCATACCACCGTTTTTGACGTAATGGAGCAGGCCTGCCGTGACTACGGCGACAAGCCGGCGTTCTCCTGTGGCCCGGACACCATCAGCTTCAATGCCCTGCGCGGCCGGGCCGATGCTTTTGCCCGCTACCTGCGCCATCATGCCGGCCTGCAGCCGGGTGATCGGCTGGCGATCCAGCTTCCCAACCTGTTGCAATACACCATCGCCATCTTCGGGGCATTGCGGGCCGGGCTGGTGATCGTCAACACCAATCCGCAGTACACCCCATACGAGGCGCGTCACCAGTTCGCCGATTCTGGTGCCAAGGCGGTGGTGGTGCTCGACAAGCTGGTGCCGCTGGTACGCAAGATCCAGGGTGAAACCCAGCTCGAACGGCTGATCGTGACCAGCCTCGACGATATGCACAATCCGGTCCATGACACCGACCAGGCTGACGAAGTCCGCTTCATGCAGGCTTTGCGGCTGGGTGAGCAGTTGCCGGCGGTCACGCCGGAGCGCGGGCTGGATGATCTTGCACTGTTGCAGTACACCGGTGGCACCACCGGGGTCTCGAAAGGGGCGATGCTGACTCACCGCAATATCCTCAGCAACGTGTTGCAGGCAGTCAGCATCATCAAGCCGGGCGATGTCGAGTACGGCAACGAAGTGCGGGTCTCGCCGCTGCCGCTGTACCATATCTTCGCCTTCACCGCGAACTGCATCGCCTCGGTGTTCACCGGCTTCCACAGCATCCTGATCACCAACCCGCGCGATCTGGACGGCATGATTGCCGACCTCAAGCGCCACAAGTTCACCCTGCTGACCGGGATCAACTCGCTGTTTGTTTCCTTGATGGCCCATCCTGAGTTCGACACTATCGATTTCAGCAGGCTGAAGTGGGTTAACTCTGGTGGCGCGCCGCTCAATACCGAGATTGCCAAGCGCTGGCAGGCTCGCACCGGCAGCGTGATCCGCGAAGGCTTTGGCCTGACCGAAACCTCGCCGGTGGTGGTCGCCTCGACGGCCTTCACGCCCTACAAGGAAGGCTTTATCGGCAAGGCCGTGCCGGATACCGAGATGAAGATCGTCGACGACGAAGGTCGTGAACTGCCGGCTGGTGAGGCTGGCGAGTTGCTGATTCGCGGGCCGCAGGTAATGGAAGGCTACTGGCAGCGCCCGGAGGAAACCGAAGCGGTGTTCAGTGCCGACGGCTGGCTGAAGACCGGCGATGTCGGGGTGATCGACGAGGAAGGCTTCCTCAAGCTGGTGGATCGCAAGAAGGACATGATTCTGGTGTCCGGCTTTAACGTCTATCCCAACGATGTCGAAGACGCGGTGATGCGCCATCCGGGCATTCGCGAATGCGTAGCGGTCGGGGTGCTGGACGAGCGTACCGGCGAGGCGATCAAAATCTATGTCAGCCTGCACGATACCAGTCTTGATGAAGCGGCAATCATCGCCCACTGCCGCGAGCACCTGACCGGCTACAAGGTGCCCAAGCACGTTGAGATTCGTGACGACCTGCCCAAGTCCACGGTCGGCAAGCTGTTGCGCCGGGTGCTGCGTGACGAAGCGCGGGCGCAGGCTGGCGCATGAGCAGCCTGACCCTGACGATCGCCGACGGCGTCGCCGAGATCGGCCTGGACGACGGCAAGGCCAACGCCTTGTCGCAGTCGATGCTCGACGCGCTGCTGGCGGCCATGGCGCAAGCTGCTGAGGCCGACTGTGCGCTGCTGATTTACGGCCGGCCCGGCTGCTTCAGCGGTGGATATGATCGCAAGCTGATCGACTCCGGCGGCCCGGCCTGCAATGCGATGCGCGCTGCCGGCGACCGCCTGACCCTGGCGCTGCTGGATTATCCCGGCCCGGTGGTGATGGCCAGTACCGGTCATGCCATGGCCAAGGCCGCGTTCATGCTGCTGCTGGCCGACTACCGGCTGGGGGCTGCCGGCGCCTTCCGCATTGGCCTCAATGAAGTGGCAATCGGCATGACCATGCCTGATGCCGCCATGCTCCAGGCCCGTGCCCGGCTGGCGCCGCAGTGGCTCAATCGCTGCGCCTTGCAGGCCGAGTCGCTGAACCCGGCGCAGGCGCTGGAGGCGGGGTTTCTTGATGAACTGCTGCCGCCTGAGCAACTGCTCGACCAGGCCCGGGCCAAGGCCCGGCAACTGGCGGCGCTGGACCGCAAGGCCTACCGCGAAACCCGGGCGCTGCTGCATGCCGCGCTGCGCAAGGATCTGGCCTGGGTGTTTGGCTAGCAGACCCCAGGCTTATTCCTTGAAATACACCACCTGAGTGCTGGTCAGCAGCAAGGTGCCGTCATCCGCCCACAGATGGGCGATCTGGTCGGCATAGTTGTTGTGCATGCGGGTAGCCCGGGCCTGACCCAGCAGGTGGCGGTTGCCGACACGAGCCAGTTGCGCCTGATCGGCATGGAAATAGTGGGTCATCGACACCGTACCGGCCGGGGTGAAACGCTGGCGGCGGTGGAAGATGCGCGGGGCGAAGATATCACCCAGCGCGGTCAGCGAAGCGAAGTCGAGCGGCCGGGGCGGGTTGTCGCGAGCCCACAGCAGGCTTTCGGTATCACTTGATTCCTCTGCCTGGGTCGGGTCGAACAGGCCGCTGACATAGCGGAAATCATAGTTGCCGAACCACTTGCGGTCGGCGCGCAAGGGCAGCGCTGCCAGGCTAGCCGCCGCCGGGGCCTCTGGACAGGCAATCTGCTGCTCTGACCAGGTCTCGCGGCGGGTAGCGAAAAACGCGCTGGCGCTGGTGACCACCTGGCCGTCCTGACGTTGCAGCAACAGCCAGTGCTGGGTCGAGCGGTTGGTGCGCAGCGGCACGGCCTCGATCTCGAACTCACCCGGCCCGACCGGTCCGGCAAAGTTGACCGTCAGCGATACCGGCTCACCAATCACCTCGGGGTGTTGCAGCGCGGCATTGAGCAGGGTTGCTGCGGTGACGCCGCCGAACGGGCCGACCATGTTCAGGTAGGCCTCGCTGGTGCTGCCAGTGAACTGGTTGGGTGCGGTTGCGCGCAGGCTGATTGCCTGGTCGAAAGCGTGGAGTTGTGGGGCTGCTGCGTTCATACAGGTGCTTCCAGAAACTGACGGTTATGCGGTGCTGGCCGTCCTGGCGCACTCGACAGAAAAGGCGGTAGCGGGTGGCCCGCTACCGTACAGGGATCAGCCGCGCTGGTAGGTGCCGATCAGGCGGTTCATCGCCTTGGCGTGCGGCTCGATTTTGGCCAGCAACTCCCACAGGCTCAGGCCGGCTGGCAGGTTCAGCTCGGTGTCCAGAGCGATGACCCAGAAGTAATACTTGTGCTGGCCGTGGCCTTGCGGCGGCATCGGGCCGTTGTAGCCGACCTTGCCGAAGTCGTTCTTGCCCTGGGTGAAGTCGCCGCAGCCTTCGGCCAGCGACGTGACCGAGCCGGGGATGTTGTACAGGGTCCAGTGTACGAAGCCGTAGGTGCCGTTGGCGCTGATCAGCGGTGCGTCCGGGTCATGGCAGATTACCGCGAAGCTCTTGGTTCCGGCCGGGGCGTTGTTCCAGCTCAGCTGTGGCGAAACATCGACACCTTCGCCGGTGTGTTTGGCAGGAATCGCTCCGTCGTGGGCGAAGGCGCTGCTGGTCAACTGCATGTCATTGGTGAAGGCAAAACCCATGATCAACTCCTTTGCGGTAAGACGAATATGATGAATGTAGTGAGGCTGTTTTTAACGCAGTATTGCCAACGCAGGTAGTTTTTCAGAGGCTCCCTAGCGTATCAGGGCGCTAAGCAGCCATAGCCCCAGTAAAATCCAGACCACACCGCGCACGAAGCGCTTGCGAAACAGCCCCTGAACCCCGATGTAGATCAGAAACAACCCAAGAATCACGGCGGCGATCGTCAGGATGTTGCTGTCCACGCCCAGGGCGTTGGCAAAGCCATTGACGAACGCCGAGCTGGCGTTGCTCAGGGCAGTGAACAGCCACAACAGGCTGTCGATGATCACTCGGATGATAGTGCCGATGGCCGAACCGAGCCATTCAAACGGGTTGGAGCTGAGCTGCATGCAAAATTCGCTGTGCGGTGAGTAAGGGCCCTACCTTAAAGCCACAGGCGGCCAGCGACAAGCACCGGCGCACCCTTGGCTCGCCAGGACTAGCACGCCTCGTCATTGCGAGCCGCGTAGCGGTAAAGCAATCCAGGCGGAGGTGATCTGGCACCTTCCGCCCGGCGCTTCAAAGCCCTGTGGCTTAGTCCAGCCGTTCGATGACCGCAGCAACACCCTGACCCAGACCGATACACAGGCTGACCAGCGCGTAGCGCTTGCCGGTCCGTTCCAACTGGCGCAGAGCGGTCAGGGTCAGACGGGCACCGGAGGCGCCAAGCGGGTGGCCGACGGCAATGGCGCCGCCATTCGGGTTCAGACGCGGATCGTCGAAGGCGATGCCGAGCTGCTTGCAGCAACCCAGCACCTGAGCGGCAAAGGCTTCGTTGATTTCGATCACGTCCATGTCGGTCAGGCTCAGACCAGCGCGGGCCAACGCCTTTTTGCAGGCTTCCACCGGCCCCAGGCCCATCACCCGTGGCTCGACCCCGGATACGGCACCGGCCAGGATACGCGCGCGCGGCTTGACGCCGTATTTCTCGCCGACGGCCTGGCTGCCGATGATCAGCGCGGCGGCGCCGTCGTTTACCCCTGAGGCGTTGCCAGCGGTAACCACGCCGCCCTCAAACAGCGAGCGCAGGCCGGACAGGGCGGCCAGATCGCTATCCGGGCGTGGGTGTTCGTCCTGGTCAACCAGTTTGGCTGGCTTCTTGCGGCCCTGAGATACTTCGATCGGGTGGATTTCTTCGGCGAAGAAACCCTCGGCCCGGGCCTTTTCGTACAGCGCCTGGCTGCGCGCGGCGTAAGCGTCGGCCTCTTCACGGCTGATACCCAGATCGGCGGCGACGTTGTCAGCAGTTTGCGGCATGGTGTCGTCACCGTACTGCTTTTCCACCTTGGGGTTGGGGAAGCGCGCGCCGATGGTGCTGTCGAAGGCACGGAATTCGCGCGAATAAGGGCTTTCGCTCTTGGCGATGACGAAGGGCGCACGGCTCATGCTTTCGGCGCCACCGGCGACGAACAGTTCGCCTTCGCCAGCCTTGACCGCACGGGCGGCATCCAGAATGGCGGCCAGACCGGAGCCGCACAGGCGGTTCACGGTGACCCCGGCCACCTGTGGCGTCAGACCGGCCAGCAGGCCAGCGTGGCGGGCCAGGTTGCGGGCGTCCTCACCGGCCTGGTTGGTGTTGCCCATGACCACGTCTTCATAGGCCGAAGCTTCGAAGGCGTTGCGGCTGACCACCGCGCGGATCACCTCGGCCAGCAGGTCATCGGGACGCACGCTGGCCAGGGCGCCAGCGTGGCGGCCGAAGGGGGAACGCAAACCATCATAGATATAGGCAGTCATGAACTTACTCCTGGGTGTCCGGGGTGGTCAGCGGCAGGTCGAGCTGGACGCGGCGACGCAGCCAGGGGCTGGGCCGGTAGCGCGGCTCGGCATAGACCGCCTGCAAATTGTTCAGCACGGCAAGGATGCGGCCTTTGCCGTAGTGTTCGCCAAAGGCCAGCGGGCCTTTCGGGTAGCCGAGCGCCAGTTGGATGGCGCGGTCGATGCTGTCCGGGCTGGTGATGCCTTTTTGCACGATCTCGCAGCCGAGATTGACCACGCTGGCGATCAGCCGCTGGATCACGAAGCCGGGTGAGTCGTTGATCACCTCGACCGGTACGCCGTCGGCGCCCAGTGCCTGGCGCGCCTGGGCGACGATTTCGGCGGCACTGGCCGGGTTGCGCATCAGTACCCGGCGCTTGTCCCAGTTGGCAAAGCAATCCAGCGCCACACTGCGTGCAGCGGGCAGGGCCTGACGGCTGACCAGATTAGTGCAGTCCTCGCCCAGCGGGGTGACCAGGCAGATGGCGGTGTCGCTCGGCTGGTTGCCGTCTTCGAGCTTGGCGCCAGCGGCGGCCAGTGCTGCCGAGACGTTGCTGCGCAGTTCGGCATCCTGGCTGTCGAGCCAGAACGGGCGGTTGATCAGGACCGGCTCGGCGGCCGGTTCCGGCTGCTCAATCTTCTGGCCATCTTCATAGCGGTAGAAACCCTGGCCGGTCTTGCGCCCCAGCAGGCCGGCGGCTACCCGCTGGGCGGCGATGAACGACGGGGTGTAGCGCGGGTCGTGATAGAACTGTTCGTAGACCGACTCCATCACCGCATGCGAGACATCCAGACCGGTCAGGTCAAACAGCTCGAACGGCCCCATGCGAAAGCCCGGGCCGTCGCGCAGGATACGGTCGATCTGCTGCGCTGTGGCCACCCCTTCGCTGAGCATGCGCAGGGCCTCGGTGCCGAATGCGCGGCCGGCGTGGTTGACCAGGAAGCCGGGGGTGTCCGGGGTGATCACGGCAAAGTGCCCGGCCTGCTCGGCCAGTTGCACCAGACCATCGATATAGCGCTGCTCGGTGCGCGAACCGCAGACCACTTCTACAATTTTCATCAAGGGTACGGGATTGAAGAAGTGAAAGCCCGCAACCCGCTCGGGGCGTTGGCAGCCAGCGGCGATACCGGTGACCGACAGCGAGGAGGTATTGGTCGCCAGCAGGCAGTCGGCGCTGACGATGGCTTCCAGCTCGCGGAACAGGCTCTGTTTGACCTCGAGCAGCTCGACGATGGCCTCGATGACCAGATCGCAGTCTTTCAGGGCTTCCAGGCTGTCGGCCTTGTGCATGCGGGCGACAGTCGCGTCGAAGTCGGTCTGGCTGAGCTTGCCTTTGGCGAGGTTGCGTTCGAGCAGGTTGCGGTTGAAAGCCAGGGCGTCGTCAATGGCTTCGCTGCGGGTATCGAACAGCAATACCTGCTGGCCACTGGTGGCGAACAGTTGGGCGATGCCGCGGCCCATGGCGCCGGCGCCGATGACGCCAATCCGGTTGAACATGGGGTGCCTCCTCGTTTACGCTATTTTTGTTCCGCTAGGCGGAATGGTATTTCGATTATCAGGTTGCGAGATTAAATCCTGTACCCTGTGAGTGCAAGTTTGCTGTGTGGTCGGTTGCAGATACCGCAGGTTGGTATTGGCATGGCATACTTGTCTCGCTTCAAGACAGCAGGCGCTCCCTGCGATGGCTATGGACAGCCGCGGCTGCAGTGTCCAGTTCAGTGTAGAGAATAAAGGTAGGTCATCGTGGATCAACAGGAACGCAAGGCGGTCGAGCGCTCGGTCACCGGGTTTTTTCAGGATCTGGGTTGTGAGTTGCTCGAATACAGTCAGGGCCGCGCCGTGGTCGCGTTGCGGCTGAGCGGCAAGCATATGAACAATGCCAGCAATCTGCACGGCGGCGTCACCGCCAGTCTGCTGGATATCGCCATGGGCCTGTGCGGCACCTGGGCCGAAAAGGCCGAAGAGCGCCGGGTGGCGATTACCCTGTCACTCAATGTCAACTTTTCCGCCACCGCCGCCGAAGGCAGTCTGGTGCGCGCCGTGGCGACCTGCCGCAGCGCCGGGCACAAGGTGTTTATGGCCAGTTGTGACCTGCTCGATGACAACGACAAGCTGATCGGCTTTGGCGAGGGCGTTTTCAAGAAGGGTGCCTATCGCAAGGATCTGCCCTAAGCATGCGTGCCGCGCTGCTGCCCCTGGGGGTAGGCCTTGAACTGGTTGCTCTGATCGGCCAGTGGCAATGGCTGAGCTGGCTGGCAGCGCTGGCTTTTGCCGGCTATTTCCTCCTGCATTTTTCCCGGCTCAACCCGTACCCGCGCTGGCTTGGGCTGATTACCCTGGGCATTCTGATCGCTGCCGTGTTCAGCCCGCGCACTGATGCCAGCCTGTGGCCGAAACTGGCCAGCTCGGCGGCCTACTACACCAGCTTTCTCGGTGCGCTGGGGCTGATGCAGCTACTGGCCAAGCGTTTGCCGCAGCTCAGTGAGCTGCACAAGGCGCTGCTCTCGGGCTCCAAGGTGGTGCTCTATCCGCGTTACGTGCTGACCGCCGGCAGCATCGGCTCGATCCTCAATTTCGGCATGATGAACCTGCTGTGCGGCACCCTGGTGCAGCATCTCAAACGCTACCACCTGAGTGACGAGCAGCGCCGCGCCGGGCTACGCAGCGTGATGGTCACCACCCTGCGCGGGTTTGCCCTGGTGCCATTGCTGGCGCCGACCAGCGTCACTATCGCGATCATTTCCCGTGAGATGCCGGAGCTGGACTGGAGCACCATGGTGCCCTATGGCGCGGTGGCGGCGGCGATGATGATCGTGGTCGGCTGGCACCGGGAAACCCGTGGCCTGCTGGCGCTGCGCGACAGCATTGGCGACAGTAGCCGGGCCGAAGGCATGCTCGGGCTGCTGGGCGGCAGTTTGCTGGGGCTCACGGCAATTGGCGTCATGGCCTCGCTGACCACCCTGACAGCCTCGCAGTCGGCCATGGTGCTGGTGCCGGTCGGGGTGATTGGCTATCTGCTGTGGCGTGACCGCTCGGCAAAAAGTGCGCTGGCTGAAGTCACCGACAACATGGCCAGTATGCACAACGAAATGTTCATCTTCGGTTGCGCCGCGCTGCTCGGCGGGGTGCTCGGTGCAGTCGCGCCGCTGGAGCAGATCGCCGCCTGGCTGGCCCAGGAGCCGAAGTACAACCTGCTGCTGGCGATCGGCAGCCTGTTCAGCACCATTACCCTGGCGGTGATTGGCGTGGCGCCGATCGTCTCGCTGTCACTGATCGCCGGCCTGCTGGCCCAGCTGGCGCATCTGGGCGTACCGATCATGACCCCGGCGGTAGGGCTGATGTGTGGTTTCTCGCTGGCGATGATCTTCTCGCCATTCGGCCCCTCGACCCTGATCCTGGCGCGCTACAGCGATGAAAAACCGTTCCGGGTAGCCTTCGGCTGGAATGGCCGCTTCGTCGCCAGTGTGATGCCGCTGCTGTTACTGTTATTGTTTGCCACATACTGGTTACACAGCTGAACCTCTTGCCCCATGCCCGAATTGCCTGAAGTCGAAACTACCCGTCGCGGCATTGCCCCGCATCTTGAAGGCCACAAGGTTACCCGCCTGGTGGTGCGCGATCGCCGGCTGCGCTGGCCGATCCCTGAGGATCTGGCGATCCAGATCGAGGATCAGACCTTTACCAGCGTCAAACGGCGGGCCAAGTACCTGTTGATGGAGATCGGCGGCGGCACCCTGATCGGCCATCTGGGCATGTCCGGCAGCCTGCGGCTGGTCCCGGTCGGCACCCCGCCAGCCAAGCATGAGCATGTCGATATCGAGCTGGATTCCGGGCTGGCGCTGCGCTACACCGATCCGCGTCGGTTCGGCGCCTTGCTTTGGAGTCGTGAGCCGCTGGCCCACCCGCTGCTGGCCAAGCTGGGGCCTGAGCCATTGTCCGACGAGTTTGACGGCGAGCGCCTGTATCAGTGCTCGCGAGGCAAGAGCATGGCGGTCAAACCCTTCATCATGGATAACGCCGTGGTGGTTGGGGTGGGCAACATCTACGCCACCGAAGCGCTGTTTGCCGCCGGCATCGACCCGCGCCGCGAAGCCGGGCGGATCAGCCGGGCCCGCTATCAGCGGCTGGCCGAGGAAATTTGCCGGGTGCTGGCGCATGCCATTGAGCGCGGCGGCACTACGCTCCGTGACTTCATTGGTGGTGATGGCCAGCCGGGCTACTTCCAGCAGGAGCTGTTCGTCTATGGGCGCGGTGGCCAGCTGTGCAAGCTCTGTGGCGGCACCCTGTCAGAGTGCCGGCTGGGCCAGCGAGCCACGGTCTTTTGCCGTAATTGTCAGAGCTGATCGCTGCGCAACTTCTTGCGCAGCAGTCTGTGGGTAACCCTGTGCATGGTTGTCTGC